>JAISYF010000204.1 GCA_031270065.1 Prevotellaceae bacterium
TATATAAGTGGGTATGCATATTGCAATCTTAATCCAATAATGAGGATTGACCCAACGGGGATGGCGGACGGAGATGCAGATACCAAACCAAAGCCGACCTCTTTCACTTATACTTGCGATTACACAAAGAGAGATAGTAATATTCCTTTTGTTAATACATATAGATACAATGCAGGCACTTATACAAATGTTTTACCAACAGGAACAATATCTGATTTTAGTGATGGCGATGAAGGTGGTGGCTATAACGTTACAATGAGAGTGCCAAGTGCTTCACCGTGGGGTGGTGTATCTTATACTACACTAACAGGAACAGGAAGCGATTTGAATAATTTAACTTGGACACGTCAAGGAAGTGCTGGCGATGCGTTTGTTCAGGGACTAAATAATGGTATTAATGCAGGTTTATCTTTCTCGGTTGGCGAAGCCATTGGGACTGCTATTACTGCAAAAATGAGTGTTGATAAACTAATTAATAGTGCAGGAAAATTGGAACGATTGAAAGGTGGAGTTAGACAAGGAACTATTAATGGAAATATAGATGATATTTTTAATTCTGTAACAAAAGGAGGAAAGCAGATAGCACCTAATCGGTTTAAATTATCAGATGGTACATTTGTTACAAAATATCCATCTTCTACAACAGGAGTTCCAACGATAGGCATAAATCAAGGTAGCCAACTTTATAAAATACGTGTTGTAAAATAATAATTCTTAAATATTTAATTCAAATGATAGCAGAAAAATATATAAATCAAGTTTTTGATATAGAAAATGATAATTTATTTTTACCAAACCAAATATTTGTTAATAAAGAATTTGATTTTTTATTAACTATTGGGGGAAATTTAACTGATAATGAAATTGAGTACCAAAAATTAATGTCAGTTTTTAAAAGTTTAGGAGAAACAGAATTTTTTGTAGTAAAAAACAGTAATAAAAAAAATGTTTTTTCTTGTAAAATACCAACAAATAGTAATTTTGATTTTTTTCAAGAAGTTGGCAAAAATTATGATAATGATTTTGGTTGGTTTTTAGGAGATTTTTTTATTTTTGGAAAAAATAATATTTGGGGGATTTATATGTGTGAATGTCCTGCAATAAATATTATAGGTTGCAATAAAACAATTTCTAATAAATTTAGAGATGTATATGATATAAAAACAAATGGCTACGCAGAAATAAAAGAATTTATTACAAGTGAATTAATACAACCTGACTTAATTAAAACATTTGAAAATAATTATGCAATTTCTTAATGAAAAGCATAAAATTTTTAGATAATCTGCAATATTATAATCCGAATGACGCTTTTGTAGCGCATTTACCCATTAGCAGAGAAATATGCTTTTATAAGTGGGTACGCATATTGCAATAATAACCCGATAATGTATGTTGACCCTGATGAGAGAGCACCGCTTATCATTGGAGGACCTGCCTTAAATCGTGCTACAACTAAAGTTGCGGCAAAGATAGCAGAGTGGTCAGATATTCAAGATTTATATGTTGTTGGTTCTGCAATAGTAGGTTTCTTCACTGGTAAACCTGCTCAAACTTTTAGTGTTAATGTAAATCCGAAAGGGGTAATAAACGTAACATCTCAACCCGCAACAAGCGATGAGTTTGAGGCATCATATCGAGGCTTATTTATGCCCGCTGTAAGTGGTAGTGCTGTAAATAAAGCAGATAAAGCGTTTAGAAAAGTTTTATCAGGAACAGAAGCATCTAAAGCCGCAAAAAATACTAATAAAATGTTGGATAAAGACCTTAATAAAGTTTTAGGAGAAGGTTGGCACGAGAAAGGTAGTACTGCAAAAAAGAAATATTTAAAAACATATGAAAAAGAGTTAAGAGGAAATACTAACGCTGACTTTTATATGGATAAAAATAATGGTGATATATTTTTAAAAAGCAATCAATCAAACAATTGGGTAAAAACAAAAGACAATATTAAAGATTTTGAATAGTTATGGATTACAATTATATAGTTTATAGTTATGACATTCTAATTTTTGGCGATAATTTTTATCCTAAAAATATACTCCAAAAAATACAGGGAGATTTTATTATTGATGATGATTATCATTGTCCAGATGATAACAGATTCGGTGATGATGATAAATATGGTTATGGCAGTATGATTATTAGCCACCCATTGCAATGGACTGTTGGAAAACATATTATTCAATATGAAAAAGATTTTATTGAGTTTATAGAGAAAAATTATAAACTTTTTAAAGAAAATGGGGTTGATGATATTCGTATTTTTATGGAAGTATTTTATGATAAAGGCGGGCAATGTAATTTTGAAATATTTAACAAAACACTATTAAAACGGCTTGCTAAATATAATGTTTCATTACCAATTAGTGTTTATACCTTATCTAAAAGAGAAATAAAAAAATGGGAAAAAGAAATAAATATCAAATGGAATGCTGGCAATGCCCCTATACGCGCAAACTTATAAATAGTGTTATAACTCTGCTGTCGCGGCTTTGTAATCCGTGCCGCGCAACCAACTGATAATCAAATAAATAAGGTACGAGTTTGAAACTCGCGCCAGCAGGCAATCTTATGACCGTTAGCAAAAACGGACTTATCAAGCACTACTTTGCAGAAAGCGAGCGCATTTTGGCGAATGTTTTCACAGGCGGAACGCCGCTTGTGCCGACCAACACAATATTAAAACCTGTTAATAAAATAAATGGCGGAGATACGTATGAAATATCAAAAAAATTTACTAATTTTGCCGCCACGTATTTT
>JAISYF010000063.1 GCA_031270065.1 Prevotellaceae bacterium
CCTTTTGGCAACTGATTGCCGTACAAACGCGCTGTGTTAAACAACATCCTTTCAAAAAATGCCGTTACCCATTCCATTTGCATCTCTACAATAAATTGCCGTTTGAGATTATCTTGGCATCGAACATCAACGATTGTTCGCTTTTTTATTGGTGTGTCGGGCAACAATTCTGTCGGCAAATATTCGATGCTTTCAATATAACTGCCATCCTCAAAAGTCAGTTGTGAATTAAGAAAACTGATAAGCAAATGCGGATTTTGACCAAAAACTTTTTTGAATACCACATCGTTTTTAGGGTCAAGATAGTGTGCCATAATGATAAAATTTTGTTATTTAAAAACTTTTGCAAAATTACAAAAATATTTTGAAATACACAATATTTGTAAAAATATTTTTTTAAAATAATGGATTATCGACGGCGTCTTTTTGTGGCGTTACAACCCAAAACTTGAAAAAAAAGGGCAAAAATTCTTTCACGCTCAACTCCGAAGAGCCGCAATGGGACAAATTTCAAGAGTTCCTCAAAAACGAAGTTCGTTTTGTTTTTAGAGTATCTGTGCCATAATTTATAATCTGTTCCATATCGAATATTCTTTTGCAAAGGTAACATAAAATTTTCTGAAAAATTTATAGGGGAAAGATACAACTTTTTTACGAAATAGATTTCGAGAAAACAATTAATTTGTCGAAATGCTTTTTGTGATTTACGCAAACTACTCATCTCTCAACGCATCTACCGCCTTGATTTTCATTGCTCTTGACGAAGGCAAAAGTCCAGCAAACAAGCCGCAGACAATTAAGATTAGCAGTGCAGAAATTGCTGCGGAAAACGAAATTTGCAGTTCCGACAATATTTTTGTCTGTATCAAAATTGGTTCTAAAAACGACAAAAGCCCTACGCCGAGCAGTATTCCGAAAATGCCTGCAAAGGCAGTCAACACTATGCTTTCGCACATTATTTGAGTAATAATTTTGCGCGGCGTTGCACCTAATGCCCTCAACACGCCGATTTCCTGCGTGCGCTCGCGAACCGTTATCAGCATTATGTTCGACACACCGACTACACCTGCAAAAAGCGTTCCCAAACCCACAAACCACACCAAAAATTGCAAACCCAAAATCAAACTCATAAAGGGTTTGAAAATCATTTGCATGTTAAATGCATCAACGCCGCCGCTGTCAGTCGGCGAAATGGTGTTGCGCTCTTTGAGCATCATTTTTATGGAATTTTCATAAATTTTAATATCTTCGTTATTTGGTGCAGTAATAGCGATACAATCAATGCTGTTGCCTTTGTTAGCCGCAATTTGCAGCGTGGAAAAGGGCAAAACCACCATTTGCTCCGCGTTGCCAAAAATATTGACGTTTGACGAATACGGCTCAATCAGTCCGACCACCGTATAATAAATTCCGCTCACGTGCAGCACTGTGCCAACTGCGTTTTCGTCTTTTTCATACAAATCATTTTGTACTTTCTTGCCGATAACGCACACTTTTCGCCGTTCTCTAATGTCAATTTCGTTGATAAACCTGCCTTCAAGGATTTTTGAAGGATTAATTTTGTTGTATTCCGGTGCTAAACCAATAATTTGAAAACTGCCTTGTTTATCGGCTCTTGACACGTTATTTTGTTGTCCCCACATACCAAAAACCACGCCGCTGACATATTTTAGTCTTGGAAAATTCTTTTTCACCGCCTCCAAGTCGTTGATTGAAAGATTCCAATACCGACCTTTGTTGAAACCTTTGTACGCCTCGTTGGTTTGCGTAGTAAAGAAAAAACAGGAATTTGCGGAGATATGTCCAACTTGATGGTTTATGGTGGCTTTAATTCCCAGCCCGAAACCAAGCAGCACCACAAGCATAAATATGCCCCAAAACACGCCGAAAGCAGTAAAAAAACTCCGCCACTTATTGCGCGCAATCGTTGTCCAAACATTTTGCCAAAAATCCATTCTTAAACTAAAAGTTAAAGATAAAAATTATAAAGTTGATTATACCCAAAATTTTGTATGCAAAGGTAACATAAAATTTTCAATTATACACAAACTTATAAAAATTCTCCAAAAAATTTTCAGGGAAAATTTACACAATTTTTTGCAACTGTTTGTTAAATGCTAAAAACTAAAAATTAGAACTGTCATAACTTTTAATTTTTAGTTTTTAACTTTTAGTTACTTATAATTTATCGCCTCTATCGGTTTGATTTTCACCGATTTTTTTGCAGGGATATACCCTGCAATAATGCCCGAAATTATTAGCACCACAAACGCGCCGACAACAATTTTCAAATCAACTGTCGGGTTGAGAAAAATTGTGAAAGAGTCGGAATTTTGGGCGATTGTGTCAAATATTTTCGCTGCAATTTCGGTTACGATTATGCCGAGCAGTATTCCGAAATAGCCGAATGAGAGCGTTATTACGAGCGACTCCGCAACTACGAGCGTCAGTATTGAGCGCGGCGTTGCGCCAAACGCCTTTCTGATGCCGAACTCGTGTGTGCGCTCGTGTACCGAAATTACCATAATGTTGCTCACTCCTATTATGCCTGCAAAGAGCGTTGAGATGCCAATAACCCAGATAAAAAGCGAAATTCCGCCGAACACTTTTTTAATTTCGGCAGATTCGGAAAAGCGGTCGGAAATCCACACTGCATTTTTGTCGTCAGGCGAAAATTGCAACCGTACAGCAAGCATTTTAAGCAGATTTTCAGTAAAAATTTTGCTCTGTTCGGCGGTTTCGATGTCTATGGGCGTAAAGGCGATTTCGCGCAATTTGCCCGTAAAATTAATAATCGCCTGAAACGTTGAAAAAGGAATGTACGCCTCTTGGCTGCGAAACACTTCGCCCTCGTTTTGAAACACGCCGACAACCTTAAATTTTATGTTAAAAATTGTTACAAATTTACCAAGCGCGGTATCATTTTTAAAGAGCGTTTCGGCGGTTTTGCTGTTGATTACTATCACTTTACGCCTTTCTTTCATATCAATTTCATTGAGAAACCTGCCCTCTTGAATAGTGAGCATTTTGAGGTTTTTGTAACCTGTTTCCACGCCAAAAATTGACACTTCCGCCGACTCTTTTTCGGCGAAAATCATATCGTTCCAATCTTGCTGTATCGGCGAAAAATCTGTAACATTTTTTATGTTTTTTCTAAAAAATTCAACGTCTTGCGGGGTGAAAAATATTTCTCTACCTTCTTTCAGTCCGTTGTACGCTTTGGTAGCGTAGCCCGCTCTGATTGAAATTGAATTTTTTGACATATAACGAAAATTCGACTCCATTCCGTTTTTCAGTCCGTTACCCGCGCCAAGCAGCACGATAAGCATAAAAATTCCCCACGCAATAGCGAACCCTGTCAAAAAAGCACGCAGTTTGTTTGTGCGTATTGCCTCAATTATTTCTTGCCAAAAATCCATATTACAATTTTTTTTTAAAAATCTCATATAAAACGAAAACAAAGGTAGCATAAATTTTTCAATTATATACAGTGTTAAAAAGCAAATTTATTTTTTTTAACACGAAGGCAAAAAAACTAAAAACTAAAAGTTAAGAAATTCAATATTTTTCTCCATAGGACAATATATTAATAACTGTACGTGAAACTTACGGATAAAAACTAAAAAATATCTGTGTTAATCTGTGGCAAAAAAATTATTTTTTTTTAAAAATACACACTAAATTTATTATATATGAAAAAAAAATATTAATTTTGCACTCTTTTTTTAACCACAATAAAACATAAGTTATATACAGTCAAAAACATACAAAAATGGCAAAAACAGCAGACAAATACTTTAAACTTGACCCTTGGTCAGTTATTGAAGAAGGTTTTGATGAAAAACACGGAAAAGTGGCGGAGTCGATTTTTTCGCTCGGCAATGAATATCAGGGTGTTAGAGGGTACTTTGATGAGGGTTACAGCGGTGCAAAACATGTCGGCTGTTACTACAACGGCTTTTACGAATCGCTGCCCGAAGTGGGACACCCGAACACTTATAACGGCTTTGTGCTGAAAAATAACGCGCTCACAAATTCGGTTGACTGGCTCTATACGCGGCTCGAAATTGACGGCGAAACACTTGACTTGGCAACTTCGCAATTTGCTGATTTCCAGCGGGTTTTGGATTTAAAAACGGGAATTTTAACTCGTTCCTTCGTTTGGGAAACAAAGAGCGGAAAGCGGCTAAAACTCATTTTTGAGCGTTTTACAAGTCTGGTAAATACGCATTTGGCTTGTCAAAAAATCTCGTTTGAGGCGTTGAATTTTGACGGCGAAATTATGGTAACTTCGGGCTTGGATTTCTCAATTCACGCAGAGGGAACGCCGAATAATTGGGAAAGTGCGGATTTGCAATCCGTGCCAAATGTGCCGAATACATTTGCAATTCTCGGCAAAACAAAATTCAGCAACCGATATTTGTATTCCGCTTTTAGATTGGAATTTGACGATAATAATAGGCGCGAATTACAAACTTGCGCCAGCGAGTTGTTTGTTGGCACACATTTTTCATTAAAATTAGAAAAAAATAAAGAAATTTCTTTCAAAAAAATTGTTACAAGTTATGCGGGTAAAGTGCTGAAAATCAACCAAGATGCTTGGACTGTGATTTATAAATGCAAAAAATCGGTGGCGGCAAAAATTGAAAATAAAGATTTTGCCGATACGCACGAAACCGCAAAGCAGGTTTGGCAAAAAGGGCTTGATTTAACCGAAAAAAATATTGCATTAACCTACGAAAAAGCGTTGTCGGAACACAAAGATTTTTGGAAAAATGTGTGGGAAAATCTTGATATTGCAATTGAGGGTGATGACGAAAATCAGCAGGGAATTCGCTACTGCATTTTTCAGTTGCACCAAACCTATCACGGCAGCGATGCCTCGTTAAACATTGGCGCAAAGGGACTTACTGGCGATGCCTACGAGGGAAAAGCGTTTTGGGATACTGAGGCGTATTGCCTGGCTTTTTATATTTTTAACAATCCAAAAGCGGCGAAAAATCTGCTCGAATACCGATATAATTCACTCGAACAGGCGCGGCGCAGGGCGGAAGTTCTCGACTGCAAAGGCGCGTGCTACCCGATTGCAACGATTGACGGATGGGAAAATTGCGCGGTGTGGCAGCACGGCAGTTTCCAAATTCACGTCAGCGGCTCAGTGGCGTTTGGCATTGAGGAATATGCCAATTTGACGCAAGATAAGGATTTTCTTTATTCGCACGGAATAGAAATGTTGATAGAAATTGCCCGTTTTTATGTTAGCCGCGCACAGCAAAATCCGCATACAAAAAAGTACGGATTTTACGGTGTAATGGGAGTTGATGAGTTTCATTTGTTGGTAAATAATAATTGTTTTGTAAATTATTTAGCAAAAAAATCAATAGATTATGCGTTGAAAATTTTTGACGAGATGCAACAAAACGCGCATGATAAATTGGCGGAAATTTCTAAAAAAATTGATTTAAAATCTGCGGAAATTGCAAAATTTAAGGAAGTTGCCGAAAATATGACGATGTTGCAGGGCGAAAACGGCGTTTTTGAACAGCACGAAGGTTTCTACAATCTGCCGCACATTGATTTGCACAATATTCCGCGCGAAGATTTTCCACTGTACGATAATTGGGCTTACGACCGAATTTACCGTACAGATATGATAAAACAGCCCGATGTGCTGATGTTTTTGTTTATGTTTGCGCAGGATTTTAGCCGCGAAGTGAAAAAGGTGAATTACGAATTTTACGAGCCGATTTGTATGCACGAGTCCTCACTTTCGCCGTCAATTCATTCTGTTATCGCCTCCGAAATCGGCAAGCACAGCGAGGCGGCGGACTTTTTCGGTTTTGCTACGCGCCTTGACCTTGACGACTACAACAACAATGCCTGTCAAGGTTTGCACACCACTTCCATTTCGGCGGCTTGGACAAACATTGTGTTCGGATTCGGCGGAATGCGCGTTTTAGAGCCAATTTTGAGTTTTGCGCCGTCAATTCCAAAAAAATGGAAAAGTTTGTCGTTCAAAGTGCTGTACAAAGACGCGATTATCAGCGTTTTTGTAGAAAAAACACAGGTAACGTTCAAATCCGCAGGGGAAAAAAATATTTTGCCCTTACAAATAAAAATCTACGATAAAGTATATTCTGTTGATAATAAAGGAGTTACGATAGAGATACCTGAATTTTACAGGGCAAAAGATTAAGTATTTAATTTAAACTAACAAATGCAACATTAAGTAATAAAAAAATCTTTCAAAACTATTTTTCGGCGTGCAAAAAAATAGTTTTGAAAGATTGGGCAAAAACACTTTTAAAACAGCCTCCTAAATTTTCGTAAATGCACAACAGATTTGAAATTATTATTTTTTGCAAATTTTTTTCAAAAAAATGACGAAATTTTTACCTTAAAATTGGGAAAAAAATAATTTTGGGTGATTTTTTTTAAGAATTATGCATAAAAACATCTTTGTTACACCTTATCAATCAGTCTATTAGGTATTAGTAAATATTTTAGAAAAAAAAGTTTAAAAAATTTTGCAGTAAAATAATAAAGCATTACCTTTGCAATCCT
>JAISYF010000081.1 GCA_031270065.1 Prevotellaceae bacterium
GCCAATTTGAAGAAATGGGGTTACTGAAAAATAAACCTTATTTTGACGATGGAGTAGCATTAGATATAAAAGTTAATGCGCATGATTTTTTATCGCACGGCGGATTTACAGCACAGGAAGAACTTCTACAAAAAAATATTCAGAAACTACTTCTTGAACTTGAAAATCTTAAACCATCGATGCCGGAAAAGGTAAGTACCCTTACCAACATTGCCGCTAATATCGCTACTGCGCTTGGACTTTTCATTCAAAAACGCAGTTAATTTGGAAGAAAAATTATCATCATCGGAATATAAAAGAACTGTATGTTTATCATAAAAGATCAACTTCCCGTTACATCTAACCCATCGTTCGACGTAACCTTCCGTATCGATTTTTGCAATACCACCTTCCCTATCGGATTCGGGGTATTTAATTTCAATCTCAATTTTTTGTACCATAACTTTTTAATTTAAATTTTATAATATGAACAAATTTATTACTGTTAAAACTGACAAGTATGATTATCTACTTGTAAACTTATCGCAGGTAATGAAAATCGAACCTGTAATGGACGGCAACGGCGGATGTTATGTGTATTTCAACACACCCGGCGAAAATGAACGGCTGAAAGTCAATAATGAATTAGACGAACTATTGCGGATGTTGGGGATTACTATAACCCCTGCGGTTGATAGTGTCTAACTCTGTACGGGCTTTGAGCAAATCGCGGCGCAATTCATCAATGCGGTATCGCGAACGGTTGGCGTCATGTACGGAACGGGCTATGTAAATAAACCCCATTGATAATATTATTACCATGATAAAAAGCAATAATACTACAAATAATTGAAATAAACTCATAACTTTTTAATTTAAAATTTTTGCAAAGATATAAATAATTTGAGAAAACAGCATAAAATAATTGAGAAAACAGCATAAAAAGCTATTTTTATTCATAATAACATAATCAATAATCACTTAAATTTGTAATCATGGACATCGTTAAAAATATTTTTGAAATCAGAAAAGAAAAAGGTGTAAGTCAAGAAGTTATTGCATATGCATTAGGGGTGGATACTTCTGTAATCAGCAATATTGAGAAAAGGAAGAGGGAATTAAAAGTTAGCGAACTTGAGATTATCGCAAAAGCATTAGGTGTTGATGTACTATATCTCATAACCTATCCACATGTTTATGAAAAAAAAGGTGGCGAAAAAGAACCAGTAGAAGCAATCCTTCAAATAAAATTGCAATCTGACAAAAAAGAACAAGTTCTAAAATTGATTTTTGGAGAAAATAATTTAGAAATATTAAACAAATAAGAAATTATGTCAGAAACAATATTAAAATTTGGGAAAGATGATGATTTGTTGAATTTTATAGAAAAGAAAATAATCTATGTATATTTTCGTGTAATAACCGTATAGAGCGCCATAATGGATACTTTTTTGAAATCAACAAAAAACAAATCGAAGAATTAATTAACTTTTTACAAGTTGAATTAAAAAATACATAACTGAAATAAACAAATTTAATATGAAAGAGCGTATTTTAAAAGATTTTCAGGCAAAGAAAAGTGGAGTATTCACTATTGATTATCGTGAATTATCAGAATATTACAACATTGACAGATTAGAAATAATAAACATAGTTCGACAACTCGTGTCGGATGGCTTTCTTTCAATAGATAAAGAGGTATTAGGTGGAGCATTGATAATAGTAAAAGAATAACTATATTTGTATATTTATTACCAAAAAATAACAAATACGATGGAACTTCAATCAACCATAACACATAGGGCTATAACGCAGGCTATAAAAAATTTAATGGTCAAAGGTATAAACCCTACTCCAACTGTTAGTCCCGACAATATTAAAATATCTATATATTATAACGGGCAAACTATATCGCATAAGCTAACTGCCCAACAAATTAAGATGTCATACGGCCGGGCTAAAGAAAGGGTATTACATGGCACGCAAATTTAATTATATTTATAATAAATTGGTTAGCGGGCACGACGATATAGTTGGGCATATTGCATATTCTTTGTATAAGGAAGAAAAACAGAGGTATATTGAAAATTTTAAAAGTAAAAACAATAATTCACATTTACAGGAGGCTGATTTAAATCATTTTCACGAGATTTCTTGTTTAGATTCGGCTTTGGAAAGATATCAGTTAATAGCATCAGCCATTTTACAGCAATTTTTAGACGAAACACTTAAAGAATCTGTAAATGATATTGAAAAAGAATGTATTAAAAATCACAAACTATTGTTACAACAAATTATAAAACCTATACGGCCGTCTAAAAAATCAGGACAATTTTGGATTAGTTTAATAGCCAGCTTTATTGGAACAATTATTTTTGCTGGTTTTCTTGCCTTACTGTATTTTATTCTTCATTTTAACGGGAGTGACATTGCAAAAGCCATATCATAATTCTTCCTCATCCACCTCAACGCCGTTTTTCAAAAAATCCAGCACTTGCCGGTTAGCCTTGTTAATAGGCCGCCAATCGGTTTTGGTGTAGCGGTCTGTCATGCGCATTTTTTCGTCCACGTGATTAAGGCATTTATGTACGGTATATTTGTCAATTCCTACGCTATTCTCGGCGAGAGTTGCCCACGTATGCCGGGCGGCATAAAACGTTAAATTT
>JAISYF010000101.1 GCA_031270065.1 Prevotellaceae bacterium
CTGCAAAGGTAAGAATTTATTTTTATATTGCAATAGATTTGTTAAAAAAAAATATAAATATCCGCAAATCCAATCAAAATAAACAATGAGATTGCGGGTCAAAGCCCGCAATGACAGGGCACAACATCGAAAGTCGGGTATAACAATTAATAATTAATTTAACGCTTTTCTTTCTTTAAATTGCTCAAATATTCAAATTGAATTTTTGCATTTTCAAATCTTCAAATCCTCAAATTTTCAAATTGTATTTTTGCATTTTTGTATTTTCAAATCTTCAAATTTTCAAATTATTACTGTCCGCTAAACATTTTTTTGCTCAAAAAAATATTTAGCGGACAGTAATATTTCAATATAAATTAAATGCGCAAAAGGCTCACATCAAAAACTTTTGCACCTTTTTTCTTTTTACTTCCTCCATAAATCCCTCGAAAACAGCAGCACGACCGTAAAAATTTCCAAACGACCAATAAGCATTAGAAACGACATAATCCATTTTGCAGGAACGGTTGCTAAGGCGTAGTTGCCTTCAAGACCAAACTCTCCGATTGACATTCCGATGTTGCTGATGCACGAGAGCGATGTTACAAACGCCTCTTTTACAGGCATTTGCGCCAATATCAACGCCAAAAATCCGACCAAAAGCAACATCATAAACAAAAACATAAAAGCATAAACATTCACCGCAACAGTGTCGTTAAGCACTTTTTTGTTAATCCGTAGCGGAATAACGGCATTCGGGTGCAGCAGCCTTTTTAGTTCATAAACGCAGTTTTTGAACATAATCACAATCCTAATCATTTTCATTCCGCCGCTTGTGGATCCTGCCATTCCGCCCGAAAATTTAAGCAGCAGTATCAAAATCCACGCAAGCGGTATCCATTGCGTATGGTCGGCAATGTAAAAGCCTGATGATGAGATAACTGCCGTAACTTGAAAGAGCGAATCTCGAAAATTTCTTTCTAAATCAGAAACCGAATTGATTGGATTAGAAGTTAATGAAATTATTATTAAAATTAAAAATGCGGTAATTAAAAGAACAAAAAAATAGGTTTTAAATTCCTCGTCTTTGAATAATTTTGAAAACTGCATTTTTGCAAAAGCGAAGTATAGCAATGTGAAACTTACACCTGCTATGAACATAAAAAATATTAAAGTGTAGTGTATTAGCGGGCTGTTCCAATAGAGTATGCCGTTGTTTTTTGTGGAATAACCTCCTGATGCAAGTGTGGTGAGGGCGTGGTTGATTGCATCAAAAATGCCCATGTCCTCAATATAGAGCAACCCCGCCAAAATCAGCGTAAGAACTGCGTACAAACCCCATAGCCGCCGCGCTGTGTCTTTAATTTGCGGGCTTAGTTTATTGACGTTGGTGCCAGAGGCTTCCGCAGTAAAAAGTTGCGGACTTACTCCCAAAAACGGCAAAATCGCCAGCGAAAGCACCACAATTCCCATTCCGCCGAGCCATTGCGTAAGGCTACGCCAAAAAAGCATACTGTGAGGCAAAACCTCAATATCGGCAAGCACCGACGAGCCTGTGGTGGTAAAACCCGACATCGACTCAAAAAAAGCGTCTGTAATGTTTCCTGTCACGCCGCTTAAAAGGAAAGGCAACATTCCGAAAAGCGAGAAAAAAATCCATACCAAACTCACTATCGAATAACCCTCGCGCACCCCAACTTCCTTTGACGAGCGGAAACCGATAAGATAAAAAATCAGCCCGAAGCCGATTGTGATTGCGCCCGACAGCAGCAACGCCGTAAAACCTCTGTTATTGTGAATCAACTCATTGAGGTTTTTTACATAGAAAAAATCCACAGAGGAGGCAAGCAACATAAAAATTCCCTCGACAATTATCAAAAAGCCGAGCATACATATCAATCTGCGCCAATTAAAAGTTTTTACCATTGGAATAATGAATTTTCGAGGCGCAAAATTACAAAAAAAATCATTACCTTTGCACAAAATTTTTTTTTATATATGCTTTTCAACATTGTAGAAAACCAACAATTAACAAGTTCCGTCTATAAAATGACGCTGAGCGGCGATGTTTCGGCAATAAAACGCGCGGGTCAGTTTGTAAATGTACAAATTGAGGGGTTGTATTTGCGCCGTCCTGTTTCTGTTTGCGATTTTAGCGAAAACTCACTCACACTGATATATAAGGTAGTAGGTGTCGGCACGAAAAAAATGAGCCTTATGCAGGCAGGCGAAAGCCTTGACCTGCTTGTTGGTTTGGGCAACGGCTTTGAGGTGAATGTGGAAACCGAAAAACCGCTTTTAATCGGCGGCGGCGCAGGTGTTCCGCCGTTGTATGCTTTGGCAAAAAGTTTGCTCAAAGCAGGCAAAAAACCAACGGTAATACTCTGTTTCAACACCAAAAACGAAATATTTTTGTACACCGAATTTAAAAATCTCGGAATAGACGCCTTTATTGCAACCATAGACGGCAGCGCAGGCGTAAAAGGTTTTTTTTCTGATGTAATAAAAACGCAAAATATTGATTTTGACTACTATTTTACCTGCGCTCCTTTGCCGATGTTAAAGGCTGTATATCAGCAACTTACGCCGAGCGGACAGTTAAGTTTTGAGGAACGAATGGGTTGCGGTTTCGGCGGCTGTATGGGCTGCACGCACAAAACAAAAAACGGGTATAAAAAAGTTTGTACAGATACTGTTTTGAAAAAAGAGGAAGTTTTATTTGATTAAAAAAAATAAAAAAAATGAACACAAAAATACATTTTTGCGGTTTAGAACTTGACAATCCCATTATTCCCGCTTCGGGAACATTCGGTTTTGGGCAGGAATACGCAGGTTTTTACGACCTGAATATTCTCGGCTCAATCGCGCTCAAAGGCACAACACGCGAGGCGCGTTTCGGCAATCCCACTCCGAGAATTGCCGACTGCACCGCTGGAATGCTTAATTCTGTTGGCTTGCAAAATCCTGGTATAGAGGCAGTTATAAATGATGAATTACCCGCATTTGACAAAATCTGCAAAAAGCCCGCTATCGCCAATGTGTGCGGGTTTTCGGTTGAGGAATATGTTGAAGTAGCGCAAAAATTTGACGCGCAGGCGCAAATCGGCATTATCGAACTCAATGTGAGTTGCCCTAATGTGCAGCACGGCGGAATGGCTTTCGGCACAGACGCAAAGTGCGCGGCAGAAGTTACCGCCGCTGTAAAAAAAGTTTGCACAAAACCGCTTTTCGTCAAACTTTCGCCCAACGTTACCGATATTGTAAGCATTGCCTGCGCTTGCGAAAATGCGGGTGCAGACGGATTATGCCTGATTAACACGCTGCTCGGAATGCGCATCGATATTATTCGTAAAAAACCGATTTTGGCTAATGTAATGGGCGGATTTTCAGGCAGCGCGGTGTTTCCTGTTGCGTTGAGAATGGTGTATCAGGTTGCCAAAGCGTGCAAAATTCCGATTATGGGCTGCGGCGGAGTCAGTTCTGCAAACGATGTTATCGAAATGATGCTTGCAGGTGCAACAGCGGTGCAAGTCGGCTCTGCAAATCTTGTAAATCCTTTTGCCTGCAAAGAAATTATTGAGGACTTGCCGAAAGTTATGCAAAAACTTGGAATTAACAATTTGCAAGAAATTGTCGGAATCAGTTAGAAACAGAAAATTCCTCAAAAGTTGCAGGATACATATTTTTTTCAATTCCTGCGAGTTTGCACATTGCCTCGTGGCTTTGGTGCAGAAGTCGGTTGATTGCCGTTTTTCTGTCAAGAGTGCGGTCTGCAAAAAGCGGCTCTCCGATGTGCAGAGTAATTAGCGGGCTTTTTATGCCGATAAATTTAAAAAATCCTGTCGGCTTGCGATACGAAAACGCCATCGGAATTATTGGCACTTGAAATTTGTGTGCAAACACAAATGCCCCAGATTTAAACGGTCGTATCGGCTGAAAATAGTGCCAATTTGCACTTTCAGGGAAAACGTGCAGCCATTTTTTCTTTTGATGCAGGCTGTCGAGTGCGCGCATAAAGGCGATATTTGCTCCCTTGGTTTCGGGAATAGGAATGCCGCGAATATGTTTTACCAACCATTTGTCTTTGCCGAACATCAGATTTTTCCACACGATTACATAAGGGCGTTTTGGTCTTAACGCCTGCAAAACGCAAACAAAATCCCAGCGTAGAACGTGGTTTGAGATAGTTATTGCACCGTTTTTGAAAAGTTTTTTGTTTTTGTGCAAATGTTCTTTGCCCTCAATTTTCAAGCCGAATTTTACTAATTGCAGCGGAAATGCGCAACAGCAAGCAAGAAAATAGTAGAGCCAAGTGCTGTGAAACCTGTATTTGAAACTCTTATCAATGAAAGGGTAATGCTCGTCAATTGAGGTGTCCTTTTCAATAGTGTCGTCGCCAAGAATATGCTTATCCGGCTCATTTACAGGGTACTCTATTCCCATATCGGGAACGTAGGGAGTGTGCTTTATCATTGATTTTTTCCTTTGTCTTTGTCTATAATTTTAATTTTTATGTGTATAATTGTTGCGAATCGTTGTCGCCCCAAAGAAAACTGTCAAAACTAATATCGTCATTTTTTTTCAATGCATTCCAATTTGTTATAACAATTTCTTTATTCTGTTCAATCCAAAAAAATTTGAATAATGACAGCATAATTTTTTTACTTTAAAATTCGCTGCAAAATTACACATTAATTCCTAAAACTCCAATTTTTTTTATACTTTTAAAAATCGCAGAGTTTCAAGTAAAAAACGCGGCACGCCGCATACCTACAACGCCCTGCGAAAAAAAGGCTGCCCCCAAAGCAAGACAGCCCCCATTTTTTTTTAAATAAATTAATCGAATTTAAAAGTCTGCTACACAGCGCACGCACATCCCAGTTCCCCTGTTTTGATAGCTAAAGGATATTTTTAAGTTTGGGTTGAAGATTGGGTAGTTAGAATAATTGCAAGTATTAGCATATAGACTGTGTGCATTATAGTAACCATAATAGCTACTATAGGTACTGGTTGAATACATGAAAAAGTCCATCTGCCGCACTATACCATTACTACGGTTGCCTGTAGTGGGCAGATATATTTTCTCGCCAGCAGAGTTAGTTATGATAATACCTCCATGAGCAGAATCATAATCAAATCCGTCATAGCCGAAAACTTTATCATTATATCCGTTATATGCGTTGTTAGCGCGCCATTGCCAAGTATTGTTAGTAGCCTCGTTGTAGTAGAAATTATCGTTGTCCATCACTACGGGTCCTGTGTCAATACCATTACCTTGGAATAAATCCCAAAAATTCCATTTGGAAGGAACGCGCCAGCCAGCAGGACAGGGATTGTTGGAAGGATATGTCCAAGAGGAAAGAGAAATGTCAGATAAGCGGTCCTCGTGACTACTGTCGCTGTTGCCCCATAAGTCGTTGTCGTGTCCTGAGGTGGTATTACCAACATTGTACCAATCATAATCACCGCACGGACTATTAGGTATACTTATTGGTCCATTATCAATGAATTTACCGTAATGAGGGTCTGCATTTGCTACTTGATGGTCATATACATTATAAGCAGGCGGCGCAGGGTTGATGTAATCAATTGTGTCGGAAGTATTTGCAGGAGTATCACCGAAAGAATTAGTAAATTGACGAAGGCTGCGATGCAAGCCTGTTGTTGGTTTTTTCCAGACAATATTTTGGTGCCCGTCAGCCACGCGCCCCCACTGATAAAAGTCGCCAAGGTCGCCAGCATTGTTGTTTAGTTCATAATCTTTTCCTCCTTTCCAGTCTGCACTTTGTCCAAGATTGAGAAGTGCTACTTTCATTGTAGCAGTGCTGCCGTCTGTTTCATTAACGGTTTTTCCGCCAGAACCTTTGCCCAAAGTAATGTATTTCACTCCGTTAAGTTCGCCGTAACCCGCAGATGTGGTTTTGATAAAGATAATATCCAAAAAGTCGTCGGCTGTGGTTGCAGATACTCCTGAATTATTGGATATTTTGCATTTAAACCATAATGTATCGCAAAGATAATCTCCCGAATTGTACCTGTCTGAAAAGTTGGCGGGAACAGTGAAAAACGGAGAGTTTGGAGCGTCGTCAATAGGAGTGAAACTGTTTGCAGAGCCGTTTGTGCTTACTGACCACTCGTAATCAATGCCTATGCCGCCGCCTGATATGTTGTTATACGCCTCGATGGTCTGATGCTGAAAGTCGTACATCACATTGGTCCATGCGGAAAGCACTGCCCCCATTGGAGCGACAGAGCAGCTGCCAATATTAACCGTTACGGCTGTGCGGGTGGAAGCGGCGCAGTTGGCAACCCGCTGCTCTGCGTAATAAATAATGCCTGTCTCAAGCACAGTAGCGGAAGCGCGTTTAGAACCTCCTGAAGGATATTCGTAAATATCTGCGCCGATTTTTTCCTCAAGGTCGGCAACAGTAGCACCATTACAAAAATTGTAATACCCGTCCAAAGCGGGAAAAGTGATGCCTTCGCAGGGCATACACTGCTCAATCCACTTCGTTCCGTTCCACGTTTCAACGCAAAGCGTAGAGGTGTTGAAAATCTGCAAGCCGCAAGCCTTGCCTTTTATTTCGTTCTTAAACGCCTCAGTTCCCATCATTTCGTTGCGCTGAACGCTGTCCATTTGAGGCAGACGCAAACCCTTTGTGTTGTTGCTAATCAGTTCGAGGACTGAAAAAGACTGCGGTTCAAGGTTTTCGCCGATGGTAACCTGCGCGCGGGCATTGCCCGACATCGCCAAAACCAACGTAAGCATCAATATTGATGCGGTTGGAAAATTAAAACTTTTTGAATTTTTCATGAAAATCAAAATTTAAATTAATTGATAAATAATTTATATATATATTTTTTTGCCATTGAAAACACAAATAAACACAGAGAATTTCTTAATTTCTTAATTGTTTTGTACGCCACTGATTACCCTGTTCCCCCATTTGATAAAAGTTTTTGAACTTTTCCAAAGTTGTGCGTTTTATTGGTATTTAGCGTTTTTTTTAAAATTGCGGGCTTCGCCCGCAATTTTAAAAAAGAGAGTACTCTCTTTTTTAAAATTTTTTTTATTGTTATTTTTTGTTTTTATAATTCGGCTGCAAAGGTAAGAATTTTTTTTTAGATTGCAATAGATTTGTTAAAAAAAATAATGAGATTACGGGTCAAAGCCCGCAATGACAGGGAATAAACAGTGTTTGCCCATTAATTTGTAAATCGTTGATTTGCAAATACTTATAAAATTAAAGAAAGAAAAGTGTCAAACTCATGAAAAGATTTTTTTGTAAACAAAATTCTTTTTAAAAATATTCTACCACATTTTTTTCTTTTTCCGAAAATTTTACTTTAAAATCAGGGAAATTTTTTAAAAGTATTTCGTAAAAAATTTCTTTTGTAAATTGTTCAGACTCAAAATGTCCGATGTCGGCGATAACGAGCGTATTTTCCGCCTCAAAAAAGCGGTGATACGAAACATCGGCGGTAACGTAAATATCTGCGCCACAGCGTTTTACATCGCTTATAAACTCTGCACCCGAGCCGCCGCAAAGTGCAACCTTTGCAATCGGTTTATTCAAAAATTTCGAGTGCCGTATTGCGCCGACACCGAAAATTTGCTTAATATACGTTAAAAACCCCTGCTCTGACATTGGATTTTTCAGCGTGCCAACCACTCCCAAACCAACATTTTCCCAAGCGTTTTTCAGCGGAAAAATATCTATCGCCGGTTCTTCGTAAGGGTGCGCATTGTGTATCGCAACTACCACATTATCAGCAAGATATGCAGGTGAGATAAATTCGAGGCGTTTTTCGATTTCGGCGTGTTTTTCACCTGTTTTGCCCAAAAACGGCTCTGCGCCGTCAAGAGCGCGGAAAGTTCCTTCTCCGTGTGCCGAAAAACTGCAAAAATCGTAGTTGCCGATATGCCCCGCGCCCGCCTCAAACGCCGCAATGCGCACATTTTCAGCGAATTCCACAGGCGCAAAAGTTACGATTTTCACCAAAGCGTCTTTCTTTGGCGAGAGAATTTTCAGGTTTTCAAGCCCGATTTTTTCCGCCATTTTGTAACTAACGCCCTGCCTCACACTGTCGAAATTGGTGTGCGCGGCGTAGAGCGCAATGTCGTGCCTGATTGCCTTTTGAACACAACGCTCAATGTAATTTTTACCGTTAAGCCGCTTTAAGCCCTTGAAAATCAATGGGTGATGTGCGATAACGAGGTTGAAACCGAGCGCAATCGCCTCATCAAGCACGCTCTCGGTAATATCAACGCAGAGCAATGCGCCACGAATTTCGGCGTTTTTGTCGCCAACCATCAAGCCCGAATTATCAAAATCCTCCTGCAAAGCAAGCGGCGCAAAATGTTCAAACGTTTGGGTTATCTCTGAAAGTTTCATCTGTTTATATTTTTTTTAACCACAAACAACACAAAT
>JAISYF010000141.1 GCA_031270065.1 Prevotellaceae bacterium
ATTTTTGTAAAATTAATTATTCTATGTAAAGTTTCACAACGTTGTTGATAGCAGCAGCCCTTCGGACTTCGCGGAGGCGTAGCCGAAGCGAAGTCCGAAGGGCTGCTGCTATCAACAACGTTGTGAAACTTTACAATTTGTTTTATTTTCAACACCTTACAAAACAATATAACCGTTAAAAAATATCGGAAATTTGATTTTCAATGATATTATAAAAAGTTTAGCAATTTAAGTAAATATGCTAAACTTTTATAATGTGTTTGGAGGTACGGTAACTCCCTCATATTGCACGAGTTAAAAAACTCCCAAACAGAATACCGATTTTCTGCTTTTCAAACACGCCACAAAAGTACAACAAAAATTTTAATTAACAAAATATTATGAAAAAAATTTTAGACCATTAGTAAAAAACAATGAATTTTTTGCAGAAAAATATAAATAAATCGGGGAATGTAACATTTTTGTATATTACTTTTTATTTTGAAGGTAATATAAAAAAACTTGTCAATCCGAAAGAGTTTGACAAGTTTTTTTAGTGTTTTGGAGGGACGGACAATAAATTTTGCCCTCATAGGCGAAGTTTAATTTTTCAGATTAAATCAGCCCCGCAGCGGTCCGCATATTTCTGACTTTCAAAACGCTGCAAAGGTACAACAAAAATTTTAATTAACAAAATATTAAACAAACAAAAAACAAACAAAAAAAAAAAATTATGGCAACACAAAAACAACTCTCCGCCCTCGCAAAAGGCAGGGCTGCATTGGCAAAACTCCGCAGAGAAAACCGCTAAAAGCAGTTTGAATTGGCGACCCATTGTTCCGAAAAATTGAGAAAGGTGTTCCCTATATTATCGGAACAGAAGAACAAATTAGGCGGAAAATATCCCTCCTAATTGAAAAATTACCAAGCGTTCTTTGACATATTGAATTTTACCGACAAAAAATTTCTTGTTGTTTGGAAAATAATTTGTACTTTTGCATTGTTTTATAAACCACTAAAAAAGTAGTATAGTAATTATGGCAACATTAACAAAACGAAATTATTGTTTTCCTTCTGATAAACCTGCAACAAAAGCAGAATTAAACGACTATTTTCACGAATTAGCAAACTATCGTGGAAAAAAAGAAACTTTCGAGGAACATTTTAAAGATATGGATTTATGGATAAAAAGTTTATAAAAACAAAAGCAATTCCACGAAAGCCTCAAGTTAAAAAACTTTCTTTTCACCAAAACTATAATCCTCATTTAAAAGAAATTATGAAATATAGTGTGGAAATGTGGGGAAAAAGAGTTGCAAAAGAATTTTTAGCAGAAATAAAACAAAAAATTATTACAATGCGTAATATACCTAATATTTACGGGCGTTGCAGTTTTGTTGATAGCACGGATAACCAAATTTTCAGAAATATCATTGTTCGCAGTTACTATATCGTTTATGTTGTTACTCCAACAGAAATAACGGTACTTGATATTATACATCAAGCAGTTGCGCCTGAAAATATAAAAAAAAGAATAGAAAATATCCGTTAGTTACATAACCATTATATAAAATTTCAATCGATAAAATTCACTGTCACAGAATTTTACCGATTTTTTTGTGCATAAAAATTAAAAAAACAACGAAAATGTATTTTGAAAATTTCAACACAGCCGAAGAGTGCAAAAAGCGTTACCGCAAACTTGCAGTAAAATTGCACCCCGACAAAAATGGCGGGGACAGCAGCGCATTTCAAGAAATGCAAGCCGAATACGAGGCACGGTTAAATGAATTGTCGGCGCAGGCAAAGCGTGAAAACAATACAGTGGAATTTCAAAAACTCGCACAGTCGATTGTGGAGTTGGCAAAGATTGTCAGCCCCGAAAAATACGCAATGTTACAAGGCGTAATGCAAAGCCCCGCAGTATCCGCTGTTTCGGTACTGCTCAACGGCTATTTTCCC
The DNA here is from genome assembly GCA_031270065.1 of Prevotellaceae bacterium. GTDB lineage: Bacteria > Bacteroidota > Bacteroidia > Bacteroidales > Paludibacteraceae > F0058. Next base: position 1,942 of record JAISYF010000141.1, read on the forward strand.
CAAAAAGCAAAATTTGTCAATAACTATCGTGGAACGAAAGCAATATTCCCGTAGGGGCGAACCTGCGTGTTCGCCAATCAAACCCGCGTGTTCGTCAATTAATACGGTATGCAGAATATAATAATTTCGGCAACAGGAAAGCGAATGATGCCGATGTCGTAATTGGTTATCTGAATTTCAAAGCAAAATGTAAAATTGATAGAAAAACCGAACATATACACCTCGTTATTCAGTTTCAAAAAGGGGGAAAGTTTCATTACAGCATTGAGGTAAATAAAATAACCAGTGTTGCCAAAGGCTCGTAAGTATCTTTGCGCCGCACACAGGTTATATAAATTTATACGCCACAAAAGTACAACAATAATTTTAATTAACAAAATATATTAAAAAAAAATGAAAAAATTTTTAGAAACAGTAGCATATACGTTTGTTGAATGTGAAGAAAATTATATTTATCAAAATTTTGAAGTAAAAGCGTCTGCCTTACGGACTAAAACAGCGTGGAAAGAAAAACCCTGAAATAATATATTCAGGGCGATATATGATTTTCTGTTGGTACGGTTGCAAAATAGTTTGCCTCGCATAACACGTCCGAAACGATTATCAACAGCAGTAAATCACGCCACAAAAGTACAATAATAATTTTAATTAACAAAATATTATGAAAAAAAATTTTAGACCATTAGTAAAAAACAATGAATTTTTTGCAGAAAACGAATTTTGTAACAGTACTTCAATGTGGAAAGACAAAAAATAAGCACTGAAAATCAGTGCTTATAAATGTTTTTTAATGCTATGTAATACCCGAAAGTCTCCATAAAACGTCCGAAACGCTGTGCATTAACAGAAACAACGCCACAAAAGTACAACAATAATTTTAATTAACAAAATATTAAACAAAAAACAAAAAATATTTTTTAAAAAATATTTTGCTGTTTCAAAAAAAAAGTTGTACCTTTGCAGCCCGAAATTTTTAAGGTAAAATTTTGGAAAATTTATTCATAAATTATTAATAATCAAAGAAAAATGCCTACTATTCAACAATTAGTAAGAAAAGGAAGAGTGGCTTTGAAAGACAAAAGTAAAGCACCCGCGCTTGATTCCTGTCCTCAAAGACGCGGCGTTTGCGTGCGCGTTTATACCACAACGCCCAAAAAACCTAATTCTGCAATGCGTAAAGTTGCCCGTGTTCGTTTGACGAATACAAAAGAGGTGAATGCTTATATTCCCGGCGAAGGACACAATTTGCAGGAACACTCAATCGTGCTTGTACGCGGCGGTCGTGTAAAAGATTTGCCCGGCGTTCGTTATCACATTGTCCGCGGCACTTTGGACACCGCAGGAGTTGCCTCGCGCACTCAACGCCGCTCAAAATACGGCGCAAAACGTCCAAAAGCAAAAAAATAATTTAACTTTTTTTTTGCAGAAAAATTTTTAAATTAATTATTTTTTTTTAAACAGTTTTTGATATTGGGTAAAGAGGGTTGAGTAAATACGTTATTTTTGTTAATAATAATGTGTTGAAGCCGAACAACCAAAGCAAAAACAAAATTGAATTAACAAATGAGAAAATCAAAACCAAAAAAGAGGGTAATTTTACCAGACCCTGTTTTTAACGAAGTAGTGGTTACAAAGTTCGTCAATCATTTAATGTATGACGGCAAAAAAAATACTGCTTATGAAATTTTTTACGGTGCATTGGAAACTGTAAAAAACAAACTTCCTAATGCAGAGCAAACACCGCTCGAAATTTGGAAAAAGGCGTTGGCAAATGTTACTCCGCAAGTTGAGGTTAAATCCCGCAGAATTGGCGGCGCAACGTTCCAGGTGCCTACCGAAATTCGACCCGACAGAAAAGAGTCGATTTCGATGAAAAACCTGATTAATTTTGCTCGCAAAAGATCGGGCAAAACTATGGCGGACAAACTTGCTGCCGAAATTGTTGATGGTTTCAACAATCAGGGCGGCGCATTCAAACGCAAAGAGGAAATTCACCGTATGGCTGAGGCAAACCGTGCGTTTGCACATTTCAGATTCTAAAATTTATTATTTACAGAGATTTTTTGAGATATGAGAAATTGTATCTCAAAATCTCTTGTATTTTTACATTAGGTAATAAAAAAGATTGATTTTATTTATGTTTTATATCTTTGCAGTGTAAAATTTTTTAATAAATATATGATAATGAAAAATTTTAATATTTTAGATGAAACAAAAGGATAATTACCACAGCGTTTAAATAAATTTAATTCTAAATGTGGTGAGGTTTTGTAGATTTTTAATTCTACAGGACTGTTGTGAATTGTGGCTTAATTATTCCACAATTATGTTGTTAGTTTGTAATTTTTAAATTATAAACTAAAATAAAACTAAAATAATTTTAAGGTAAAAATAGGTAAAAAAAAAATTAAAAAAATGGCTAAACAAGATTTGAATTATACCCGCAATATCGGCATTATGGCGCATATTGACGCGGGAAAAACAACCACTTCCGAGCGTATTTTGTTCTATACAGGACTGACGCATAAAATCGGAGAAGTGCATGACGGCGCAGCCACAATGGACTGGATGGAACAGGAGCAGGAACGCGGCATTACTATCACGTCTGCCGCAACTACAACGCGATGGAAGTATCTCGGCGATACCTACAAAATCAACCTGATAGATACACCGGGACACGTTGATTTTACCGTTGAAGTAGAGCGTTCTTTGAGAATCCTTGACGGCGCAGTAGCAACATTTTGCGCTGTTGGAGGCGTAGAACCTCAATCGGAAACGGTTTGGAGGCAGGCGGACAAATATAATGTGCCGAGAATTGGCTACGTTAATAAAATGGACAGGTCGGGCGCAAACTTTTTTGAGGTGGTGGAACAAATCAAAACAGTGCTGGGCGCAAATCCGTGTCCGATACAAATTCCAATCGGAGCAGAGGAAAATTTTAAAGGAATTATAGACCTCGTGCGTATGAAGGCAATTTATTGGCACGACGAGTCGATGGGTGCAGACTACAACGTTGAGGAAATTCCTGCTAATCTGCTTGCTGAAGCGGAAGAATGGCGCGACAAAATGCTTGAAACTTTGGCATCGCTCGACGATGTTTTGATGGAAAAATATTTTGACAACCCATCGAAAATTACTGAGGAGGAAATTCATTCGGCAATCCGCAAAGGAACGCTCGAAATGACAATTAACCCGATAATTCTCGGCTCATCATTCAAAAACAAAGGCGTTCAGCCGTTGCTTGACGCTGTTTGCGCATATTTGCCTTCGCCGCTTGACACGCCTGTTATTGAAGGAAAAGACCCCGATGACGAGGAAAAAATTATCCTGCGCCGCCCAGACAACAGCGAGCCGTTGTGCGCGTTGGCGTTCAAAATTGCGACAGACCCTTATGTTGGTCGTTTGTGCTTTTTCCGCGTTTATTCAGGAAAAATTGATGCAGGTTCGTATGTTTATAATGCTCGTTCAGGTAAAAAAGAGCGTATTTCGCGTATTTTCCAAATGCACTCCAACAAGCAAAATCCTGTTGATTGCATCGGCGCGGGCGACATTGGTGCAGGCGTAGGCTTCAAAGATATTCGCACTGGCGACACCCTTTGCGATGAAAATAAGCAGATTGTACTCGAATCTATGGACTTCCCCGCGCCCGTTATCGGTATCGCCGTTGAGCCGAAAACTCAAAGCGACCTTGATAAACTCGGCATCGGCTTGGCAAAATTGGCTGAGGAAGACCCCACATTTACCGTTAAAACTGATGAGCAGACAGGGCAGACAATTATTTCAGGTATGGGTGAACTCCACCTCGAAATTATTATTGACCGCCTCAAACGCGAATTTAAGGTAGAATGTAACCAGGGCAGACCGCAAGTTACTTATAAAGAGGCGATTACCAAACAGGTTGAAATCCGCGAAGTTTATAAAAAACAGACTGGCGGACGCGGTAAATTTGCCGATATTATTGTAAAAGTCGGTCCCGTTGATGCGGATTTTGAGGGTGCGTTGCAGTTTATTGACGAGGTGAAAGGCGGCAATATTCCGAAAGAATATATTCCGTCTGTTCAAAAAGGTTTTGCGGCGGCAATGAAAAACGGCGTTCTTGCGGGCTATCCTGTTGATACTCTGAAAGTTACGCTTGTAGATGGCTCATTCCACCCTGTGGATTCTGACCAACTTTCGTTTGAAATTTGCGCACAAATCGCTTTCAAAACTGCCTGCGCAAAGGCAAAGCCAATCCTTATGGAGCCGATTATGAAACTCGAAGTTGTTACTCCCGAAGAGAATATGGGCGATGTTATCGGCGACCTAAACAAGCGGCGCGGACAAGTGGAAGGAATGGAAAGCAGCCGTACAGGTGCGCGTATCGTTAAGGCGAAAGTGCCACTGTCGGAACTTTTTGGCTACGTTACCGCCCTGCGCACAATCACCTCTGGTCGCGCAACCTCCTCAATGGAGTTTTCGCACTACGCTGAAGTTTCCACCTCTATCGCCAAAACGGTAGTAGAGGAGGCAAAAGGCAGAGTAGATTTGCTGGGATAGAAATATGGTAGGGGCGCACCTGAGTGTGCGCCCTTGCAAAGATAAAAGACAGGTGCAAGATTTTTTGAAAGTTTGCACCTGTTTTTTTGTGGTTTTAGACACAGATTTGACAGATTTTGATAGATAAAATGCAAAAAATATTCCGTTAGAAACTTTAGTTTGGTAGAAAAATGCAGGTTTTCCCGACAGCACGTTGTTAGGTGTGCAATTTAAAAACAGCACAATCAACACCGCAATTTTGATTTTGGCAGATAAAGAATCTGTTAATCGCGTACTTGATGCAGTGAAATTTATGGGCAATTAAATTTTATTTTTGTACAAAATCAATAATCGCTTTTACAAAACCGTTTGCAAGCGGCAAATTTGGATTTGCGTATGTTGCAATTTGCGCGGTTTGGTCTGTCGTTTCGCACGTTTTTAGAACGTGATTCATATTCTTAATTTTACGAAGCAAAGAGTTTTTGTTTGCAAAATTTAATAAATCTGCTTGATTTTCAGATACTTGAATATCTGTTGTGCCTTGAATAATCAAAATCGGGATGGACAGTTTTGTAATTTCCGCCTGCGGATTATATTTAATCCACGAAATCATATACGGCTGCACGCTTGGGCGGAAAAGTGCGTAAAGCATTTGCGGCACATTTTCAACCGTTTTTCCAATTTTCAAACTGTCTAAAATCGGAAAAACCAAATCTTTGACCGCCTGCGGTTGTGTCGACATTTGCTCTTTTATAATCTCATCGGCAGGCAGCGCAGTACCGGAAATCGAAATATATTTTGCAACTTTTGGATTGTTTTCGGCGGCAATCAGCCCAATCAACGCGCCCTCGCTGTGTCCCGCAACAATGATTTTTGAAAAACGCTTATCGGCTGCCAACGTATCAATCCACGCCCGCAAGTCGTTGATATAATGCTCAAAACGCAAATCTTTTTCCTTTGCGCCCGCTTTCGCGCTTTCGGCAATTCCGCGCTTGTCGAAACGCAAAGTTGCGATGTTGTGTTTCAACAAACTGTCAGCCAACATTTTGAAGGCGTTGGTCTGTATTTGCGGGCTATTGCAGTTTCTGTCTGTCGCGCCAGAGCCTGCTACAAGCAGCACAAGCGGCATCTTTTCGCTTGTTTGCGGAACGGCGACAGTGCCGAAAATATCACCTGAAACGGTGTGCAACACAAAATTTTCCTCTTGCGCAAAAAGCAAAGAAGAAAACAGTAAAAAAAATGAAATTAGAACATTTTTCATTTTGTAATTTGAATTAAATCTGCTGTTGTTAAATTTTTAAACAAATCATTTTGCAAATTTAGTAAATTTTTCTCTTTACACAAACTATAAAACAATTTTATGTCATTGCTCTTAATTGCCTGATTTATAGCACTATCGCCAAGAGCCAACACCAAATTCAGCATTTCGTTATCAAGCGAAATGTCAAAATTAAATCCATTTTTTGCAAATAATCACTCGGATTTTGTGAAAATGTTTGTGCAAAGTTCCGAATAATCAGTTTTATTATAAAACTGAAAACGGACAAAATTTGTCCGTTTTCTTACCAAAAACAAGAAAATATCAACAAATTTTGCGGATATATACACCTCGAAATTATTATTGACCGCCTCAAACGCGAATTTAAGGCAGAATGTAACCATGACAGACCGCAAGTTCCCTATAAAGAGGCAATTACCAGCAGTTTATTGACGAGGTGAAAGTTTGTATTTTGTATTGATTTTTTTATTACCTTTGCAAAACAAATTTGAGTTGATAACATTCTTGATATAACAGTGTTCGATGTATATTGAGAACTAAAATTAATTTTGGACAAAAAATTTAATTGTCAATTTTAAAAAAATGGGATTTGGACAAGAAAATATTTGTCAGACCTCTGTTTCTATTGGAAGTTATACAGATATTCAACATCAGCAAAATGTTAAGAATATGCTAAATAAAATGGTCTTTTTAAATCTATTACAGTATTAATCCTTTAATGTTTTTTTATTATGAAAAAATAATGACAAAGACACTGTTACTTTTATTTTTAACAATTCTGTTTTTTGCTTGCAAGCCAATTAAACCGATTGAAAATATTTTTGATTTTTGGTGGAACGAAATGAATTGCAAGTACCCGTTTTTTGTAGAAAAAAATATTGATTGGGACAGCGTTTATAATGTGTATTACGAGCAAACGAGAAATATTAATGAAAGTGATTTACAAATTGTTTTTCAAGAAATTTTTAATTTACTGAAAGATGGGCATTGCTGGGTAGAAGCAGGCAAAAATTTGATTTATTGCACTTTGCAAACAGACACAATAGATAAATTTTTTTATTATGATATAACAAATTATACTGATATTCAAAAAATAACTTACTCCGATGATAGTGCATATTATTTAGTTCAATTAAAAAATAAAATTACATATATAAATTATCGTTCATTTTGGGGTTCTATCAATATTGATGAATTTAAGAATATCATTAGCAATTTTTCGTATTCCAAAGGAATAATTTTTGATATTAGGCAAAACGGAGGCGGACAGTCGCAAAATATCGCCGAGTGGGCATCGTGCTTTTTTACAGGCGAAAAAACACTTTGGAGCAATAAACATAAAATCGGTTGCGGGCATAGCGATTTTACCGATTTAATTTCGCAAAAAGCCGCAGGAAATGGTTTTTTAGAGAATATTCCTCTTGCGGTGCTTACAAGCGGGCAAACATACAGCGCAGCGAATTATTTTGCGGGTGTTGTGAAGTATTTTCCTAATGTTGTGTTAATTGGCACAAAAACAGGTGGTGGTGGAAGTTGGCGCACAGTGTCGCTTTTACCGAATGGTTGGCTTTTTGCCTACCCTGTTGCGAAATCGTATGATATTGAGAATAATAGTATGGAATCTGGTTTAGAGCCGACCATAAAAATTTCTGCAACGCCAGAATGGTACGCAAATCATTATGATATTGTTTTAGAAACTGCTTTTAACTACTTGATTAACAAATGATTTTAAAAAAAAAATAACATTTTTGGCAAAGTGCAGACGTTTCTGTAAATAATAAAGCAACTTTTTTTGTGAAATTTGGCAACTTTGCAGTGATTTTTATTTGGCTTTTATTATTTATAACTATTTGATTGATAATCTATTATAATAAAAAATTGTGAAAAAATTATTTTTAATATTTGTACTTTGCGCTTGCAGTTTTTTCATTTCTTCTCAAACGATAGAAAATAGAGGCAAATTTTTTAGCGGTATCGGAGTTGGTTATGAAAGATACTACAACGCGATACTTTTGCCTTATGAGTTTGCGTGCAGAAATTACAGCATCAATTTTGATTGGCAAATTTTAAATAATGATAATTGGCTGTCAATCACACACCTTCAACTAAATTACGCGCCAGTTTTTGCAAAAGATATGTCTATTGATATTCCGATTTTTAACACAAACCAACATAATTTAGGAGCAAAATTTCAATACAATTTACTTCGCAAAATCAATGTTTTTTCAAAGGAAAAATTTAATTTTTTTGCAGGCGGAAACATTGATTTTCAGCCAGAAGTAGAATTATTTTTGTACCAAGATATTCAAAAATATTTTTTGCGGGTTGATTTATCGCTTGGTTTATCTCTTTTTGCCGAATATGATTTTGGCAAAATAAAACTTTCGGACAATTTTGCGATGCCATTAGTTGTTGGTTCGTTCTACCCGCATTACAGTACAGTTCCATTTTGGTCAATAGGTGGGGCAAAAAACTATTTTCTTGTTGCACCAATCGGCACTCTCAACAGAATAAACAATTTTTTTAGCCTTGAAATTCCAATAAAATCCAAAGGCAAATTATTCACAACTCTTTGGTTGTCATATAATTTCAACTACGAATTTTCAATCATACGCGATAATAAAATCCGCACTATTTCACACAATGGACTTGCAGGATTTGCATTTAATATTTGTAAGTAATGCGATGAAAATAAGCAGACTGTTCTCGAAAGCATGGACTTTCCCGCGCCTGTTATCTGTATCGCCGTTGAGCCGAAAACTCAAAGCGACCTCGTGCAAGTTGAGAATTCAATTTGAAAATTTGAGGATTTGAAAATTTGAAAATGCAAAAATACAAAAATACAAAAATGCAATTTGAGGATTTGAGATTTTAATTTCAAATCCTCAAATTTTCAAATTTTTCCTGACTTCGCCACAGGGACACCCAAGTTTCAAAATTACATAAAAAATACGAATTTTCCAAGCGCGTGCGAATGAAAAAAAGTTTTTTACAGAGGAAAAATGCAATTTGAAAATTTGAAATTAAAATCCCAAAATTTTCAAATTGTATTTTTGCATTTTCAAATTTTCAAATATTCAAATTGAATCTTCAAATTTCAGTCAAATTTGATGCAGGAACTGTTGAAAAAATAAGTTATATTCTGAATTTTATGCTAAAAATGCAAGTTGCAGCCATTATTTCATAAAAATTTTCGTGTTCGTAATAGTCGGTAATTTGATAATCTGTTATTTTGTTGTAATTCAGTAAATTATAAGCAGAAATACCAAAAGTAATGTCGGGTTTTGGTAAAGTGTAAGAAGTTTCGACATTGATAAAACAGTAAAAGTTTCTCTCTTTTCCGATAAATTGCTCGTCAAATGTTAGTTTTAGTTTCCAATTTTTAAGCGGTTTTGCAATTAAATTTTGGAAAAGCGAAAAAGTTGAACTGTTGCCGACTTTCGTATTGTCGGAATTGTAGTGAGAGTAACCGATTTTTGAGCCAATTACATAATTTAAAGGAAACGAGAAAACTGATTTTAGTGAAATTTTAGTGTCTGCCGACAACATTTTATTATTTCTTAAATAATTGGTATTCAGA
>JAISYF010000190.1 GCA_031270065.1 Prevotellaceae bacterium
AAAGTTTGAGCAATATTTACATAAATCTGCCGCGAAAATTCGGGCGGCAATGCTTCTAAAAAACTCTGTTTTTTATTTTCTCGTTTTGAAACTTCCTGCTCGGCGGGCAAGTCGCTGAACACTTTTGCAGCATGTTGAATTAGTAAAAATACTAATTCAACATGCTGTTTGAAAATCAGTATCGGAACAAACAAGCGGCGTTTTGAAACGGCTTGTTTGCATAATGCGAAGCGTTGTAAAAATCATTGCTATTCGGAAAGTTATCAATCCCAAAACGGCGCACGGTTGCAATATAATCATCGCCGTACAAGGCGAAAAACGGTATTTGCGCAGGCGCAAAGCAGGTGTTAAATGCCTGTTGCTGTGAGGCAGTCAGGCAAAAACGCATTTCACGCTCCAGTTTCAGGTAATTATGAAAGTCGTAAAATAGCTCTCTTATCCGCGGATAATAAGAAAGCCTCAATTCGCAATGAATTGAGGCTGTAAAAGAATAACTAAAAAGACCTTACAAGAGGTTGGAAATATAGTATTGTTTGTTTTTATCTATTGATATTAAGGCGTTTAATTCAGCAAGCAGTTTATTTGGATAAATTTTTCAATCTGCTTTTGGCTTCTTCGGTTGTTTCACCGTCTTTTTTGAAAAGAGTTTCAACGCATTTGTCTTCGACTTTTTGGTAGCCCGAAACAACGCCTTCTTCCATTTTCTTAAAACCCGACACAACGCCGTTTTCAATCAGTTTGTAACCTGCAACCACTCCATTTTCAATGAGTTTATTGCCCTCTTTGATTTTGCCAATCATTTTTACCTCCGTTTCTAATCATTAAATTTAACGTTATACGTTACTTATTATTGAAACGTGAAAAATTCGCGGTGCGTCTTTCTCGCTGTTCCTGTAAAAGTTTTTTGTACGCCTCGTGCGATTGAGCTTTGGCGCGATACGTTTTTTCCTGCTCGGCGGCTGTTTCGCAACCGTTTTTAATGTTTTTGGCAACGACTTTTGCCTTGTTTTTCAAGCCCTTTGCCTGCAAAAATTCCACAAAATCAGCATTATTTTCCTGAAATGCGGCTTTTTCGGCAGCCAAATTCTCTTTGTTGATTTCGTGCACAGCACTGGTACTTTCGCGCAAATCGTTAATGATTTTTGCGACAATGCTCTGTTTCTTTGGATTTTCGAACGCCAATGCAGCGGTTAATGCTGCTGCTTTTTTTGTCTTATTCATATTCTTAAAAAATTAAAAAGTGAAACATAAAATTTTATGCTGCAAAATTACAACAGCCCAAACAACTGTACAAGGTCAAAAAGCAGGTAAAATTGGACTAAAAGTAGAAATAATTTTTAATAATTGGAATAATCAGGCAGTATTTTGGAATATGAGTAGAATTTTATTTTTTTATTTCATAAATAATTGTTACTTTTGCCGAAAAAAAAATATGGAAAAGAAAATCACTCAACTTACTTGGAAAGACAATTTTAAGGATAATTTCAACCCGGTTTCCATTGAAGACGATTTTTTGCTGTTCGACAAAATCAACATTCTGCCCGCGTTTTATCAGCCGTTCAAAAGCGATATGACTACGTTTATGATTTGTACCAAAGGCGAAATGCGAGGAAAAATCAACCTGAAACCACATTCGACTGCTGTGCCCTGCATTATTACTATTTTGGCAGATAAAATACTTCAATATGAGTATGTCAGCAAAGATTTTGAGGGTTTGTTTATTGTTATGTCCAAACGCTTTACAGAAGGACTTTTCCCTGTTATTCAGGAGCGGTTACCGCTGTTGCTATCAGTTGATAACACCCCTTTTACCTCTCTGACAGCCGAAGAACTTGAATTATTTCGCACCTATTATTTTATGCTGAAAACAGTAGTCGAAATGCGCGAAAACCCGCACCGCAATGAAATGGTGAAACATTTGACATTGACATTTTTTTATATGTCGCACTCGAAAGTTCACGAAAAATCGGAAATGCCCGTTCAAACACCGTGCGCCATTCTTGTTGATAATTTTTTGAAATTGGCAGAAAAACATTATAAAACGGTAAAGCAAGTTGGTTTTTATGCCGAAAAACTGTGCCTTACGCCGAAATATCTATCGCGAATAATCAAACAAAACACAGGCAAATCCGCCAACGAATGGCTTGACGATTACGTTATGCTCGAAGCGAAGGCTCTGCTCAAATCCACCAATATGACCATTCAGCAAATCAGCGATTATTTGAATTTTCCCTCGCAGTCGTGTTTTGGAAAATATTTTAAGCGTGTGGAAGGCATAAGTCCGCGAGAGTACAAAAAGAAGTAAAACTTAATCAGTCCCTTTTATCTACTTGGTTATTGGCAGTTTATTTGATTTTCAATTTTATAGCGTGTGCCGCCTTTTCTTTCTTTTCATCAACAAATAGACAGGTATTCATAAAAAAAATATTGCTGTCTGCTAAACATTTTTTTGCTCAAAAAAATATTTAGCGGACAGTAATAAAAAAACACCTATAACTATCAAATAGTGCCTGTCAACAAACAGGGACAACAAAACCGACACGTTATTCCGAAGTGTCGGTCTTTTATTAAAAAATCAAAAACTATGAAATCAAAAAAGAGATAACAGCAAAATTTTTGCGTAATTTTACTGTTATCAAAATAGATTATTCTATTATTTGAAACACGACTTAACCTGTTCGTTAAGTACCATCTCTTCTTGAAAAACGTATGCGCCTGTTTTTGGCGACTTAATCATTTTTATCACTTTTGAGTGACCACGTCCTTCACCTTTTTGCAATGATGCAACCGCTTTCTTTGCCATAATTCTAAATTATTTAATTTCACGATGAACAGTTACTTTTCTTAAAATCGGGTTATACTTTTTCAATTCCAAACGAGCCGTAGTATTTTTACGGTTTTTGGTAGTGATGTAGCGCGAAGTGCCCGCCATTCCGCTTGCTTTGTGTTCGGTACATTCTAAAATTACCTGAACTCTTGCGTCTTTACTTTTTTTTGCCATTGTTTTTTTCTCCTAAAAATTACATTACAAATTTGACATCATTCCAATTGCAATAACCTTTTGCAATGGCATTTTTTAATGCTGCATCTAAACCTTTTTTGTTTATTGTACGAAGCCCCGCAGCAGAAATTTTAAGGCTTATCCAGCAATCTTCCTCTACATAGTAGAATTTTTTAGCGAACAAATTTACATCAAATGTGCGTTTTGTACGGCGTTTTGAGTGGGAAACATTGTTTCCTACCATTGCTGTTTTTCCAGTGATTTGACAAACTTTTGACATTTTTTATATATCTTTTTTATTGTTTTTATTATAATCAAAAATGGGCTGCAAAGGTACAACTTTTTTTTTAATCAACAAAATATTTTTACATTTTTTTTGTATGAATTTTATTTTCTGAAAATTTTTCTTACAAATTTCATGTTTTTTTTCTGTAAGTTTTTGAAAATGAGTTAGTTCCTCTTTTTCAAAATCGGCTTGTACGTAATAATTTTCGGCGCGTTGACAGTAATTATTCGTGATACCATAGCCATATTTGCCGTATCCGCCGTCTGCATAGCCAAGTTTTTTCTTGTCTAAATCATTCAAAACAATATAAACATTCGATATATTCAACCTCCAAAGTTATAAAAAAAAGTTGATTTTGGGCAATTACAATTTGTCAAAAAACGTTTATTGTATAACATCGTCTATAAACTCCACGCCTTTATACACGCCCGCCACCGCTACTACCATTGAAAGATAGTAGCGATGTTGGAAGAGTTGAAGAATATCTTTGAGGGTGTTGCATATTTAATTATCCCAAACAATATAAGATTCCATTCCTACACTTACAGTAAGATTATTTGTTCCTACTGCCAAATTCACATTTTGCGAACAAAAACTATAGAAATATCCGTATGGGTCTATTTCAACGCCTTTGTTTGTCCAATTCCAAACATACACATAAGGATATTGAGGGTCAAATCCTGTTATGTAATCTGCTAACAGTAATCTTACGCGCCCCGATTGATTTCCCATAGAAGGTTCTTTCGGGTATGTAAATGTCATTGTTATGCCAACAGTAGCCCCAGCCGCAACCGTTCCGCTTGTTGGACTGAAAGTAATACCATAAGACGGTCTGTTTGTTAAACTCCAAGATAAACTTTGTTGTCTTACATTTTGAAAATATATAGTTTGAGTTGTGGTTGTTCCCTCTAATGAAGGAGTATCGAAAATAAACCACGAACTTCCACTTGTTATAACAATTGGATTAACAATACTCATTACAAGATTAACGCTATTTGCACCGGAGGCAATCGTAATTTGTTGTGATATATTTGCATAGTTGCTTTTGGTTACAGTTATCGTATAACTTTGCGCAGGAACATTGTTAAATGTAAAAGCACCTGTTGTTGAAGTTGTTGCAGTCAAAGAACTGCCAAGTTTTACTTGAACATTAGGTAAAGCATATCCCTCATTATCTTTGAGCGTACCTGTCAAACTTCCAAGTTGAGACATTAATACATTTACAGAACTTTGCGATGCTGAAAAAGAAAAAGTTTGACTGTAATTAGCATAACCTGATGCCGTTACATTTACTGAATAACTGCCTGCGGCAACATTGGAAATTGAAAAATTGCCAGAACTGTTAGTCGTTGTAGAGCCGATAGTTGTTGCACCACTTTTGACAACAACAGAAGCACCGCTTATAACCTCTTGTGTTGAACTGTTTTTTACAGTACCTGATATTGTCATTTTTGTTGTAAAATTATTTTGTGAAGAATAATAATACTGCGACTGAGCAACGGTGTAGGACCGTACATAATACGTTGTTCCCGGTGATAAACCTGAAATATTAGCACTAAAATTTCCTGCTCCGCTACCTGAGACTGTTTGCTTAGTATCTGTATTTGTTGGATTTTGTACTGTTCCATAAACAAAGCCTCTTTCGGTATAAGCAGGGTCGCCTGTATTAGTAATGCTGCTATTAAGCATAGCGGTATTTTCTGTAATATTGGTTGCAGCCGACATTGTAGAAGAAGGTGAAATAGCATTAAAATCCAATGTTCTAGATTGATTATACACAGTACCAACCGCGTTAGTGGCATACGCCCTTACATAATAGGTTTGTCCCATAACCAAATTTGTAACATTTGTGGTAAAATTACCTGTTGAGCCGCTACCTGAAACTACAATTTTTGTATTTTCTATTGTTGGGTTTTGAGCAGTGGTAGAATATACAAATCCTCTTTCTGTGTATGCAGGCGTTCCTGCACTGTAAATTCCTGTATAAGTAGAAAATGTTGCTGTTCCTTCTACACGATTTGTATTTGAGAATACAACATAATCAGTACTGTTAAACAATGGCGTGTTTCCTGCAAAATTAAAAGTTTTTTCTGCACCGTAACCTACCACATTCAAATAATCTTTTACATATGCGCGAACATAATAAGTGTTTGAAGGCGGCAGATTTGTAATATTTGCAGTAAAATTACCTTGTGCGTTCCCTGCAACAATAACTTTTGTGTCGCTTACATCTGTAACATCAGGATTAGTAGAGGTACTGTATACAAATCCTTTTTCGGTACAAACAGGGTCGCCTATGTTGGCAATATTACCGTTAAGAGTTACCGTGCCGTTTCCTACATTTGCATTTGTTGCATCTAATGTTGTAACTTGCGGCTGTACTGCATTAAAATTAAGCGTTATTTCTTCTCCATAAGCCGTATTAATCGAATTTTTTGCATAAGCACGAATGCGATAAGTATTGCCCATAACAAGATTTGTTGCGTTTTTGCTGAAAGTGCCTGTGCCGCTACCCGAAACGGTCAATTTTGTATCGTCAATAGTTGGAACGCTGCCGATTGCATACACAAATCCTTTTTCGGTGTAAGCTGGGTTTCCAACATTTACAATAGTGCCGTTAAAGGTTGCTGTGCCTGCGGTTCTATTGTCTGCGGTAACCGACTGTGTTGTAACGCTTGGCAACGAAGACGTGAGTGCAAAACTTTCCACCGAACCATAAATTACATTTTCCAAACTGTTTTTTGCATAAGCGCGGACATAAAGTTGCTGGTCTAACGGCAAATTATTAATATTCGCCGTAAATGCACCTGCGCTTGTTCCAGAAACAATTTTTTTTGTATCGTCAATAGTCGGCGTGGGCATTGTGCCGTAGGCAAAGCCCTTTTCGGTATAAGCAGGGTCGCCGACATTTACGATAGTGCCGTAAAAAACAGCCGTACCGGCACCGATATTTATATCGCTTACCGCCTGCGTTGTAACTTGCGGATTAATAGCCGAAAAATCCAAAACCACATTGTCGCCGTAGGTTGTGCCTCTGCTGTTGGTAACATACGCCCGAACATAATAAACGGTGTTAGCAGCAAGATTTGTTATGTTTCCGCTGTATGAGCCTGTGCCTGTGCCGGAAACAACCTTTTTTGTATCGTTAATTGTCGGATTGGAAGTTTGAGCATACACAAAACCTCTTTCAGTATAAGGCAAATCGCCGATAGACACAACGTTTCCGTTGACAGTTGCCGTACCCGCACCGATATTTTTATTTGAAACTGCGTTTGTCTGCACCACAGGCATAACCGCGTTAAAATCTACAATCACTTCCGTACCATAAACTGTACCGCGAATATTTGTCGCATAAGCGCGGACATAATAAGTATGCCCCTCTTGCAAATTTGTTACGTTTTTGCTAAATGCGCCTGTACCGCTGCCCGAAACGGCATATTTTTCGTCATCAACAGTAGGATTGTGCGCAATTCCATAACAAAAACCGCGCTCGGTATAAGCAGGGTCGCCTACTGCAACGATTGTGCCGTTGAAAGTAATTGTGCCGTTGGCAATATTTTTGTTTGTCGCCTCTTGTGTTGAAATCTGCGGCATTCCTACAATGGTTTGAAACGAATATTGATTTGTGCTGTACGCATAACCCAACGCATTTTTCGCATAAGCCCGCACATAATAAGTCTGGTCAATGCTTAAACCTGAGGCATTTGCCAAAAAAGCGGTTGTAGAATTTACGGGCGAAGTCAGTTTTTGGATTGTATTCTCAACTGTAGGCATTTCCGAAAGCGAATAGACAAAACCTCGTTCATCGTAAGCGGGTAAACCTGCTGCGGTAATTTCACCGTGAAAAATTGCTGAACTTGATGTAATATTTGTTGCTTCCATAGTATTAAGCGTGGGCAAAGTACGGTTTTCTCCTGTTGCAGTGATAATCAATTCTTTATTTCCATTATCAGAAGTGATGTTTAGAATGTAAGTATTTTCGCCGCCTGCAAGAAGTGCGCGGTTAATTGTAAGACTTACAGGTGTTTGTTTGGTTGCCTGCAATGTGCCTGTGGTTTTGCTCAACTCAGTAATCCAATCGCAATTTTCGGTAATGAGCCACTCCAAAGTTTCGGGGCTGTCGTTGAAAATGCTAAATGAGCGCGTAACCACACTTGTCTCTGTGCCGAAATTCAGGCTGTCGATTTCTAAACCTTTGTCATTTATAATTTTCAACGCAGACGGCAATTTTTCTAACTGAATATCTACCTTTGTGGTTTTTCCGCCCTCTACTTTGGTTTTGTAGCCGACGAGTTCGGAATAACCTGTTTTGGTAACGTGCAAACTATAATCGCCCGATTTTACTTCTGTAAATTCAAACTGTCCTTCGCTGCCTGTAACGGCTATTGTGCCGCTCGGCTGCAATTCTACTCCTGCCGATTTAATCGGCTCGCCTGTGGCTTTATCCACCACAATGCCGTAAATGCCGCCTGTCGTTTCTATTTGCGGGTTTTCGCAACCACAAAATATTACTGCTGCAAATGCTAAAAATATTATTTTTTTCATAATAAATTACTGTTTTTTTGTCAGTGAAATATTTGCCTCTGTACTTTCGCCAGCCACTACCGAAACGGTTTTACGGTTGGTTTGGTAATTGTTTTGTTGTACCGTAATGGTGTATTGAATTGCATCAAGTTCTGCAAATTCAAAACGACCATCGTTACCTGTGGTTTTGGTTTTTCCGCCGGGACTTAATATCACAGTTGCGCCAGAGACAGGCTCTGCTGTTTCGCTGTCGCTTACCACGCCGTAGATATTGCCAAACAAATCGTATTGCGTTGGCGTGCAGCAGTTGCACACTGCCAAAAGCAGCATTGCACTGAAAATAACTGTTAGATGTTTCATTTTATTAAAAATTAACAGATAAATAAAATCCGCCGACTTCGGGCGTAAAATAAGGCGTAATTTTCAGCGTGTTTTCGCCGACTAAAATATGCGGTTTGCCTTTGGCTACAACGCCGTCAATTACGTTCCACACATACACCGCTACTGCGCCTGCAATAAAGCCGTTGCGCACGTTTTGCATAACGTTTGCATTGTTGGTATACGCCTTTTTTGCCTGTGCGCTGTGCGTAGAATTGATTTTTGAAATATAGGAACTGCGCATACCTTCAAACGCCACAATTCCGCTAATCATAAGCACTTCGCCTGTGATAAAGAGTGCGCCTTTGGTTTTGCTGCCTTTGTAAATTTGCGCCATACCGGGCACAAAAGTGCGGGCGGAAAAGGGGTAATGGTTGCTATATTCCACTTTTTCGTACTGAGCAGTCGGATTTTTCAGAGTTTGAAACAGAAAATAACCAACTTCCTTTTCGTAGTCAATATATTCAAGAAGTTGCTGTGCGGCAATGGTAAGCCCG
>JAISYF010000210.1 GCA_031270065.1 Prevotellaceae bacterium
GTGATTTTTGCTAAATTAGGAAATGCTTTTTTGTAAATAATTGATTGTCAAGCAGTTGCAAAGCAAGAAATAAATGGTAAAATATTTTGTAAAAGACAAAAAAATTCCGACTTTTGTAGCCATAAAACAACTGATATTAAAATGTTTCAGTTATGAATTACTTTCAAAATTGATGCATTGTGAAAAAACAACAATGCGGCTGCCAAGAAATTGGCAGTTTTTTTTGTTTAAAAACCCTCCCACAAATGCAACTTGATTAATATTTTACCCACCCTAAAAATTTTTTTTTACTGCAAAAAATTGTGCGCAAAGCGCGGACTATCGCTCTGAATTGCCTCTCGGCTCAGAGCAAAGTTGTGCCGCGATTTTTTTTTAATTTTATAATGCACGCGGCATATTTTTTAGTTTTTTTTGCCTCTTTCCAACTCCTTTTTTTTTTACATCGCCTTAGTGAGTTGTATGCGTATATTGTAACCTTTATATGCAAAGTTAATTCCATAAAAAATTAAAAGTCAAGGTTATACGGAGTTTTTGAAAAATTTTTACCACTACGTTAAAAAAAATTCAACCTACATTACATTCCGATTGAATTTTTTTTTAAAATTTTTTCAAAAAACCTTGACTTTTATTTTTTATTCCATTTTAACATGCATATAAAGGTTACAATATACGCATACAACTCACTAAGACGATGTAAAAAAAAAAGTCGTATGGAAAGCAAAAAAAACAGTTATAAAAGGTTTAATACCACTCCAATCTTCAAATCCGATATAATTGGAAAATGCTAAAATACAAAATTTATTAATCATTTAAAATTTATTAATCATTTAAAATCTTTAAAAAAAAAGATGGCAAACAAAAACGAAAACAGCGCAAAAGTTACAACAGTAACAGGCGCACAGGACACAACAAGAACGGCGGAAGTAAAAGTAAATCCGTCAGCAGAAACCACCGAGAAAGAGGTTGTAAGATTACAACTAAATTCAACGGTAACAGAACCGCAACAGGAGCAAGAAAGAAAATTGCCAACGTTGCAGGAACTGAAAAACAGGGCGCAAATTCTGTATAATTTACAGGAAAAGCACACTGAATTTATGGGGAAAAGGCTCGAACTTGACAAATTTGAGATTATGAGCGACAACCAAAACGCAACGGTAACGATTAAAGATGTGAAAGGAAAGACTTTTACATCGAACAATCCAACAACAATCGACGAGGTTATCAAATTGTGGAAAGCGCAATTTGACAACGCAATCAAAGAAACTGAAAGCAAAATTTTTGCGCAGTATCATTTTGAAAATCAACAAGTTGTAGAATTAGAAACAATGCGCCAAGTGGCGTAATTAGCGAAAAAAGGGGCGGAAAAACAGGCAAACGTCAGAAGCCGCCCCATTTTTTAAAAAATCATTAATCATTAAATAATTAGAAACAATGAAACAGAACAAGAATTTTGAAAAATCACGCGAAAATTACAAGAATTTTCAAGCATTTTGCGAGCCTTTTTTAAAACTCAAAAAAGAGGGCAAAACCGAGACCGTAAACGATTGTTTAATTGCGGTTTATAAGCAACAGGGCACAACTGTGCTAAAAAAATATGAGGATTGGCGAGCAGAGGGCAAGCGCATTAAAAAAGGCGCAAAAGGATTTTATCTTTGGGGACAAAAAGAAACAAAAGTAATTAATAATCAAATAGTTACCTTTTACCCTATGTTAGTTTATTTTTCAGATAAACAAGTATTTTAATTTTAAAAAAAAGGAGTAAATTTTATGTATTTACAAGAAATTCAAGAAAAACAAAAATTTGATTTTGAAAACAACAAAATACAGATTTTAGACTTTGAAACGCTCAAACGCACGCACAAAGAAAATGATATTTACGGCAATCCGTTGCGCGGAATGTATCATTATCAAGTGATTGAAAAAGTTACGGAATTGGCGCAAAAGCATAATTTAAGTTATGAAGTTGAAGAAATTTTTGCGGCACAAAATTCGAGCCGACAAAGTCCAAGCGTTGTTATTTTGCCGCAAGTCGAAGAACAATTCGGCAAAAATGCAATCGAGGCGCACATCTTGCGCCGAGTTTTTACAACGGTAAAAATTAACGACCTGATGAACGGCGAAACTTGCGGAAATGTAGTAATTGCAAATCATCAGGACGGGCTACAAATTGCAGTAGGTCAAAGAGTTATGATTTGTAAAAATCAATGTATTTTGGGCGCAGGAAGTATTTTTCAAAATTATGGAACTTACAAAATCCCAGAAAATAAAATGTTTGAAAGCGTAGAAAATTGGTTTTTGAATTTTGCCGAGTACCGCGAAAAAGATTTGTCCATTTTGGAAAAAATGAAAGAAATTACTTTAAATCAACGGCAAATATTCGAGTTAATCGGACTTTTGACGGCGTTAAGAGTTGCTCACGACACAGTAAGAAATGCGGTTATTACCCGCGAAAATTACCCGCTAAATCAGTCGCAAATTTCGCAATTTACGGAAAATATTTTGCGCGAAAGTATCGAAAAAAACAAAGAAATTTATACGCTTTGGGATATTTATAACCACGCTACACATTTGCAAAAACCCGATAAAATGGAGATTTCAAATATTGTTCCGCAAAATGCAGAAGTTTTTAACGTTTTAAAAAATCATTATGAACTATGAAAAACAACAAAAAAAAGCAACTGACAGAGTATCAAAGAATTGAGTTTTTACATAATAAAAAACACAATTTAAAAGAAATTTGTGATAACGATTATTTAAGTGATTTCGAGTTTCAAATAATACTCAAAAACGCATTATAAACAACGAAAATAAAGCA
>JAISYF010000211.1 GCA_031270065.1 Prevotellaceae bacterium
TTTTTACTGTCCGAATTACTTCTTTCCCACGCCTGCCAATATTCGAGTTCCAAAATGCTAATCCGCTCTAATTCTATTGTCAAATTATACTCAATCAGTTCATTTCTTTGCTCTTTAAAGTCCTTTAAAATATGCTTTACATCCTCTCTCACTGTCATGTGTGATGTGTAAAATATTCTAAATCGACAACAAAGGTAAAAACTATTTTTGTATTGTGGAATAAATAGTTTTTTGAAAAAATTTTACTTCATTGACAGCACGCACACGATTTTCGCTTGATTTTTTTTGCCATTACAGGTATTAACCGCCTCAACCACAAGCACATACACGCCGACAGGGCAAAGGGAATTATTGTCGGCAAGCCCGTTCCAAATAAGCGTTCCGCCTCGCGAGGCAATTGCGTTGTTGCAAAGGGCGCGCATTTTGTGTCCAACTGCGTCATAGACGGTTGCAGAAAGGGCAAAACCGCTTTCGGACAAGGAATAATTTAGCAGCAAAAAATCTCTGAAACCATCATTATCGGGCGTAAAAGTTTCATATTCGAGCCAAAAATTTTTCTCAGACACGGTTTTGGGCACAAAATATTGCGAATTTTGTCGTGCAGGCGTAGCGTAGTTTTCATCAAAACTCGCTGAATGCCAATTATTTACGTCTTGTGTCGGTGCATAAGGATTAATCCTTTCAAGCGACACGCCGCTCGGATTTACCACAAAATTTTGGTGCATTTTTTCTGAATAACTAAACTCGTCAATAATTTCCGCATTCGGTTTCGCAACCACAAAAGTCCCCTCTGCATTTGGCATCGACGGCAGCGCGCACTCAATTTTCAACCCCTCGCCGCAATGGTAATTTTCGCAAATTGACTTTAAATTTGCCGACAGCAACAAATATTGTTTCGGAAAAAGCAAAATTCCGTCTTGCGTAATTTTTTTTGGCGCATCAAGTTCGCCCTCTTTATTACGGCGCGTGATGTCGATTTTTGACAAATCAAGCACTTTTTCGCTCGCGTTAAAAAGTTCGGCGAAAGTTGAAATGCTGTCTTTTGTGTTGAATAATAACTCATTGATAATCAATTCATTAGCCTCAACCTCCTGCGGTTTTGCAATTTTAAAAGAGAACTCTGAAAGCAGATAATCGTCAAAAAAAGCAACAATATCAAATCCCGAAATGCACATAAGATTTTTTGCAGTAATTCTAACAGTATCGTTTTCCAAAGTGGGTGAAAAAGTAAGCGTAACACGCTCATTTTTAGGACTTTCTACCGTTGCGGAAATAATATTTACATCGTCAGAAAAATAATTTTGCATATTTTCCAAACTTTCCACATTCATTTCTTTGTTGAAAATCAATGCAACGGAATTGTCCGAAAGCAGACTTACGGCTTTAACTTCGGGCTGAATTTTATCTGGTTTTTCGGCAGCAACAGAATTTTTACGGCAAGGAGTGCCGCCTAAATCATCGTGAGACGGATACCAATTTTCCCCCGAATTATTAAGATTTTCCGTATCAATTTTCTCCAACGAAAAACCTCCTTCTTTTCTAAAATTATCGTTTTTAAACCATTTATCTGAATATTCTGTAAAGTTAATGGTTTGATTATCAGGTGTTTTCAGCACAAGCAAACCCGCACTATTAGGCAAAGTCGGAAACGAGGTTACCTGCGCCGCGTTGCCGAAAGGCACAAAATTTTCCCGCGCATTCGCCGCACACAATATTATATAGCCGTACGGCGCAATTTCGCCTTGCACAATCGCGCCGACATTATTTCCGCACAAAATTTGCCACCCCGCCAGATTTACCGCGCTTTCTGTACGGTTATAAAGTTCGATATATTCTGCATTTGGCAAGCCTGCCTGTGGCTCATAATCCGCCATTATCTCGTTGATAATCACAGAGTTATAGTCATAAATTGACGCAACGTAATTTTCGCCTGAAACAAGAAAATCGTCAAAAAAATACTTGTCCTTATTTCCAGACGAATAATAGACGTAAATACCTGAAAATAAAGCAGTTGTATAGGAATTATCAAAGATTTCTCCCTCTAAAACAAAATCTTCGTCAGTATCAAGTTTTGAAAAAAGTTTCCAATTTCCCGAAAAATCGCGTTCAGCCTTGACTATCACTGAGTTTGCGCTTGTGCCTAAAATATTTTCCCTGCTACCGCTAAAAAGTTCCGTTCCCGCTGCCGCACCGTTTTGTTTATAAAGCGAAACGGTCTTGTTTTTGTAGCCGATTGCAATGTAATAACCTTGTAATGAGGCGGTTAAGTCCTCACTATTGGAAATCAGGTAAAATCGGGCATAGTTTGAGGAGGTTACTTGCGTGTTGATTTGCGCTTTACAAGTCCAAACGCCATTCATTACCGCAGTTGAAGGCGTTGATAAATATGCTTTTAACGCTGTACCTGAGGCGGTTTGGTCATTCAACTGCAACTCAACATTATTATTGACGGTAAATTTTTCCGCAGTGCCGTTCCACACAGGGTTTTCCGTAAAATTTCCGTCAGAAAAATTGTCTGCAAACTGCGCCGAAAGCGGAACAAAACTAAACAAATTGCAAAAAATTAATATAGCAAGTTTTTTCATAAAAAAAAATTTTTGAAATATTTTGCAAAGATACACATTTATATTATATAGTGCAAAATTTTTGTTCGTACTTTGTTTAAAAAAAAACTTTTAATTTTTTTGTACCTTTCCCCTATAAATTTATGATAATCCGCAAAGCGACCTATAATTCAATTTGAAAATTTGAAAATACAAAAATACAATTTGAATATTTTGGAATTTTAATTTCAAATCCTCAAATTTTCAAATTTTCAAATTGAATTGTCACAAGTTTGTGTGTAATTGAAAATTTTATGCTATCTTTGCAGCCTGAAATTTTTTAAATAAAAGGTAAAAAAATATTCAAATTTTTAATACAAAAAACTTAAAATGAAAGTTGCGATTGTAGGCGCAAGCGGCGCAGTAGGACAGGAATTATTAAAAATACTTGAAGAAAGAAAATTCCCTTTGACAGAACTTGTTTTGTTTGGCTCCGAGCGGAGTGTCGGCAAAGAATTTATGTTTAAAGGCAAGCCTCACATAGTGAAATTGCTGCAACACAATGACGATTTTAAAGACGTAAATTTCGCTTTTGTGTCGGCTGGCGCGGGCGTTTCCAAGGAATTTGCAGAGGATATTACACGTTTCGGTGCGATTATGATTGACAATTCGAGTGCGTTCCGTATGAACGAAGACGTGCCTTTGGTAGTGCCTGAGGTCAATCCCAAAGACGCGAAATTTTGCCCGCGCAGGATTATTGCCAACCCGAATTGCACCACAATTCAACTCGTGGTTGCGCTCAAAGCGTTGGAGAACATTTCACACATCAAAAAAGCGCGTGTCAGCACCTATCAGGCGGCTTCGGGCGCAGGCGCGGCAGCAATGCAGGAACTCGAACTTCAATACCGACAAGCACTTGATGGTCAGGAGGTTACGGTATCAAAATTTCCGCATCAGTTGGCTTTTAATATGATTCCGCAAGTTGATATTTTCCTCGAAAACGGCTACACCAAAGAGGAAATGAAAATGTACAACGAAACACGCAAAATTATGCACTCAGATGTTTTGGTAAGTTCTACTTGCGTGCGCGTGCCATCGTTGCGCGCTCATTCTGAGGCGGTTTGGGTGGAAATGGAAAAACCAATTTCGGTTGCCGATGCCAAAAACGCTTTTGAACAGGCGCAAGGTGTGGTATTGATTGATGATATTGAGAACAAAAAATACCCGATGCCGCTCTTTTCCACAGGTAAAGACCCCGTTTATGTGGGGCGCGTGCGCAAAGATTTGACCAATGAAAACGGCTTGTCTTTTTGGTGCGTTTCCGACCAAATACGCAAAGGCGCAGCGTT
This sequence comes from Prevotellaceae bacterium, assembly GCA_031270065.1. Lineage (GTDB taxonomy): Bacteria > Bacteroidota > Bacteroidia > Bacteroidales > Paludibacteraceae > F0058. The sequence goes on from JAISYF010000211.1 coordinate 3,893, forward strand.
GAACGCGGTGCAAATAGCGCAGTATCTTCTAAAATAAACGACAGGTAACCTAATGAAAAAGGGACTGTCAAAAGTCCATTTTCACGCACAAAACACAAAGAAATCGTTATATTGCTTTGTAAGGGGTTGAAAATCAAACAAATAAAAAATATAAACAGATGAAAATGTCATTTCGACTATGCTCAATGACCGCATTTCGACTACGCTCAATGACCAGATAAAATGTCATTTCGACTACGCTCAATGACCGCGTGGAACAGTGTTTGCCCTGTCGGTTGAGCGAGGAGGTCAGTGAGTAAGTCGAATTGTCGAACCCAAAAATTACAAACAAAAAAAATTTTAGAAGATATGAAACACCCACGACTAAATTTAAAGTTTAGACACACAAGGTAATCGCAAAGAGCGCAAAACTTTTGATATTGATTATCAATGCTTTGTGTTCTTTGCGTAAAACTTTTTGCGAACTTTGCGTGGAATAAAAACACTTTTGAGGCAGCCTCGTCTAATTTTTAAATTAAAAATATAAATACTTAATTATCAATTATTTAAAAACTTATTCCTAAATGCACAACGGTTTTTTTTATCTATTTTCTAAAAATATTTTTATTTTTTTATACAGAAAATAAATTTATTTTAATAAGTTAAAATATTGATAATCAACAAATAACAAAATACAAAAATGTAGATTTTATTTAAAGACTGTTTAAAATTTTTATAAAAAAAAATCACAGCGTTACCCCTGTTTTAAAAATTGCAATTTCGCGAAAATTCGATTTTTCATTATTCGTCAATTTTCCGCTTGCGATGTCAATCACAAAATCAATAAATTTTTCATTGACTTGGTTAATTGTCTGATTTTCAACTATCACGCCTGCGTTAAAGTCAATCCAATGTGTTTTTTTTTCAAAAAGCGGGGTGTTTGTGGCTATTTTCATTGTCGGTACAAACGTGCCAAACGGCGTACCGCGTCCAGTGGTAAAAAGCACCAAATGGCAGCCCGCCGCTGCAAGCGCAGTTGAGGCGACTAAATCATTTCCAGGTGCAGAGAGCAGACTTAATCCGCTTATTTTCAGTCTGTCGCCGTACTGCAAAACGTCCTGTATAGGCGATTTTCCGCTTTTTTGCGTGCAACCGAGCGATTTTTCCTCTAATGTAGAAATTCCGCCCGCTTTATTGCCTGGCGATGGATTTTCGTAAATCGGCTGCTCGTTTTTGGTGAAATATTCCTTAAAATTATTTATTAAATGTACCGTTTTATTAAAAGTTTCAATATCAACGCAACGGTTCATTAAAATCGTTTCCGCGCCGAACATTTCAGGGACTTCGGTCAGTACCGCGCTGCCTCCCTGCACAATCAGCCAATCGGAAAACGCGCCCAAAAGAGGGTTGGCGGTGATGCCCGAAAATCCATCTGAGCCGCCGCATTTTAAGCCGATTTTGAGTTCTGAAATCGGAATTTCGGTGCGTTTTTCGTCTTTTACTTCGGCGTAAATTTCGCGCAAAAGTTCAATCCCCGCTTCGTATTCGTTATCAACTTTTTGCGTTTCAAGAAATTTTATGCGGGTTTCATTAAAATTAACCAAAATTTCTTTAAATTTACTAATTTGATTGTTTTCGCAACCCAACCCAACCACCAAAATACCTGCTGCGTTTGGGTGCAACACCATATCGGCGAGAATTTTTCGCGTATTTTCGTGGTCGTCTCCCAACTGCGAACAGCCATAATTGTGCGGAAAAGCCACCACAGAAATTTCGCTTTCGCCTCCGACTTCATTCCGAAAATCGCTCGCCAATTTCCCGACTGTGCCGTTTATGCAGCCCACAGTCGGAATAATCCAAATGTCGTTTCGTATGCCGACCTCGCCGTTTTTTCTACGAAAACCTTTAAAAGTCCTGCGCGTCTCGTTTTTAATTTTTAATTTATAATGTTTAATTGGCTCAAATTTATACTCTTCCACCCCTTTCAGATTGGTTTTGAGGTTATTTTCATTTACCCAACCGCCCTGCACAATTTCCGAAATTGTGTGCCCAATCGGAAAGCCATATTTTATAATATTTTCGTTTTGTACAAGATTTTTCAATGCAAATTTATGCCCCGCAGAAATATTCTCTTGCAGCGCAACAGGCTGATTATCAATTATAAAAGCCTCTCCTTTTTGCAAATTTTCCAAAGCGACAGCCACATTATCAACAGGATTTATTTTAATAAATTTCATTTTTAAGATTTCTTTGTCTGCAAAGGTACAAAATTAATTACAAATTTTTACAGAATTATAAAACTATATGATAATCCGCAAAGTGACCTATAATTCAATTTGAATATTTTGGGATTTTAATTTCAAATTTTCAAATTCTCAAATTGAATTTTGAATTTTCAAATCCTCAAATTTTCAAATTAATTTTTATGCGTTTGTGTGTAATTGAAAATTTTATGTTACCTTTGCACAAAAATTAATTTGTAAAAGGGCTATTGGATACACCCTGCATTAAAAATTAAATAAGTTAAAAAAAAATATGCAAACTTTAAGCACTATTTATCAAGGCAATTTGAGTACGGAAATTACTCATTTGCAGTCAGGCAGCGTAATTGTAACCGATGCGCCGACCGATAATCATGGCAAGGGCAAGCATTTTGGTCCTACCGACCTGTTTGCAGCCTCTTTCGGCAGTTGTATGCTTACAATTATGGGCATTGCAGCGCAAACTCACAATTTTAATATTGACGGCGCAACGCTGAAAACTACTAAAATTATGGCGCAAAATCCGCGCAGAATTGGCGAAATTATTGTAGAAATAACTTTTCCGCACAA
>JAISYF010000214.1 GCA_031270065.1 Prevotellaceae bacterium
GGTTTAAAATTCGCAAATTGCGAGAGGCACAGCCGTTATCACAAGAGGCAATGGCAATGCAATTAGGTATTTCACAAGGCACTTTATGTAAAATAGAAAGCGGTTTTGTGGAAAAAGTGGATTTTGCATTAATAAAGAAAATTTGCGATTTATTTAATATTGATTGGCAGTATTTTTTAGAAGATACTTTTTCTCAAACCAATAAAAACAATAAAAATTCTGCAATTTCAATTTTTGGCAATCCGATTGTAAATAATTTTCCCGAAAATATTTTGCTTGAAATTCAAAAACTTATAGATGAAAACAAGCAATTAAAAGCGAGAATTGCAGAGATGGAAAACAAAATTTAAACTCTGTAAAACAAGCAGAATACGATTCAGACAATTAGTTTCAAATTTTTTGCAATCGTTGTAAATCCAACGCCCTAAAATAACTGCAATAATAATTGAAACAACAATTATTATTGTCAAAAAGTAATGTTCTGTAAAAAAGTGTTTCATACCTGCTAAATTTTATTTTGTGTAATTTTTCAAAATCCATTCCCAATATTTATCATTTCCATTCAAAATATCTGCCCATACAGATTTAATTTCAACATCTGGAATAAGCGAAGTTTCAGTGCATTTGTCTTTATCGGGGCGATAAAAAATTTTGTGGCTTACAAACCCTTTAATATTTGTATTTGGCAATGTAAATGCTAACAAATCACCATAATGACAGGGGCGATAACTGCTTTTTGTGCCAATTACCGTTCCAATGTTGTTGTCCGCTACATCTGTAATCAATAAACCCGCGCTACTGTAAGTGTCTGAATTTTGAATAAATACAACATTTCCATTAAAAATTTTATTTTCATCGTCATTTTGTTGAAAATACTCATTCATTTTGTTGTAAAATGCTGTATCCGAGTTTTCAAATTGCGACAAATACGCACTTTCGTACAATTTTCCATATTCAAAAGCTACGTTTTTTTTAGCAAATTTCGATTTGTATTCATCTGCAAGTACGGGATACTGCATTTCCCAAAGTTTTGAAAATCTGATAACAGCAGTTTCCTGTTTTATAGTATTGGATGATTTTAACCACGACATTAACAACTCGCATAGTCGGCTGTTGCCTCCGCCATTGTTTCGGACATCTACTATTAACGTTTTGACACTGTTTTTTTCAATATTTTCAAACAGTTCGCTCAAAAAAGTATCAAAACGTGGCATTTGCGTAAGCATTTGTTCCTGCTGTTCTGTAATATTTTGTCCGCTTGATAATAATTGCTGACGTGCTGTGCTTTGGTCGGCACAGGAATTAAACTGCAAATAACAGATATTTTTTTCGGAAAAAAGTTTGTATAAAAATGGCTGTTTTGTGCTTGTGCGGGGCGAGTTAGTTGCACCTTGCGAATTTACAGAAACAATATTCAACTGATTTCTACTGACAGGTTTTAACAAAACAGTTGATTTGTCTGCAAAAGTTAAAGCAAGCGTTGAGTCTTTTTTATAATAGCGGTTGCCTTCCCAAGACGAAAAAAACTGCATGAAATTTATTACTTTATCAAGAAAATAAATTTCGTTGTCGCTACTGATTGAGGTTTTGAAACTGTTGATAACATCAAGCGCAGGCGCATTGTTGATTTTAACAATTTCCTTGCCGAGAGCAGTTTTAAATTCTTTATTGATAGCCCGCAAATATATTTTTTGTTCATCAATGAAAATCTGAAATGGAAAAATTGCATTTACGCTGTAATTGGGCATTAACAAAGTATGTCCGTCATTAATTAACGTTGTGATTTTTTGCAAATAGTTTTGCAATTCGTTAATTGATTTGCAGTTAGCCGCCCATCTGTAACCATCAGAAGTAATTTTGTAAATATCAAAAGGCGGTTTTAACTCATCAGAAAATGCAGGGTGGCTTTCTTTTAAGATGTTCATATACAGAAGTAAATCCTTTTGAAAAAGATTACCTTTCGTGTAACTTTCAGAATTTTCTACTCCCTGATTGTCATATTGAATAAAGTTAAAATTTTGACATTCAACAGGTAACGATATAGGAAATAACGTACTTATTACTAAAAGTTTTATTGATTTATTCATTATTTTATTAATTATTAAAATTATTTAACAGAATATAATATTTTGATTACCCATAATTCTGATTTGTTTTTGCCTCATATCTAATATCTAAAAAATAAAGATGATTATATTTTGAGCACTCCATAATTACATTTTGCGTTTTCAATAATTGTTCCAACGAAATTTTTACCCCCTGCGTTCTAAAACCGATACTCTCTGCCGCGTCTGCAATGCCAAGCATCGACACACCCTCGCGAGTGATGAAGGATTTTTCACGCAAGAATTGATTTGAGTAGGATTTGCCGTAGAATTTTGCAATAATACGCAGGCAAGTTGCGCCGCAATCCATAGCGTCGAGTTGAGTATAGTTAGGAAATTTACTCACTTATAAAAATTACTTTTGACTGTTTTAGTATATTTTGCATATTATAAAATTCTTTTCTATCTGCTTCGGAAAGTTTCTTATGTGGTTTGCAAAGTTTTATCTTTTTATTAATAAAAATTGCACCATCGTAAAAATTGCCTATTGAATAGTTATTACATTTTTGCAAATAATATGAACCTTCTGTATTTTTTGAAACAGGAGAATTTTTTAAATCCATTCCAAAAACATTTTTTTTATTTTTATATGACAGAAAGTATAATTTTGAATTTTCATCATCATATATTATAGGAAAAAAGGCGATATTAGTTACTTTATCAGAAAATTTTCT
>JAISYF010000216.1 GCA_031270065.1 Prevotellaceae bacterium
TTTTTACTGTCCGAATTACTTCTTTCCCACGCCTGCCAATATTCGAGTTCCAAAATGCTAATCCGCTCTAATTCTATTGTCAAATTATACTCAATCAGTTCATTTCTTTGCTCTTTAAAATCTTTTAAAATATGCTTTACATCCTCTCTCACTGTCATGTGTGATATTTTTCGCCCTGTCTGCTCATTGCGACGCAAACCCTTTTAAGCATCAAAATTGATGCGGTTGTAAAATTAATTTTTCTTTAATTTTTCATAAAAAATTAAAATTTTTATCAATTTTTTAAATGGTCTTTATAGTACATTTTTACTATTAAAGCAAAGAAAATTGATAATGTCGGCATAATTTTTTTATTTTTAAATTTTCACACTCCAAATGTAAAAATTTATTCTTAAAAAAACAAACACATCAAAAATTTTTAGTATTTTTGCAGCGTTTTTTTTATGACAAAATTATGAAAAAATATCTCATTATATTTTTAGCGGTTTTTGCACAAAATATTTTTGCGCAAAAAATAGAATTTACGGCGAAAGCACCGAGCGCAGTAGTGAGCGAACAGAGTTTTCAGTTGCAGTATGTTATTAACAGTCAAGATGTTAAGAATTTACAGATACCGAAAATCAGCGATTTTGATATTATCGCGGGACCGAACTCTTTCACAAGTTCGTCGTATCAATTTATTAATGGAAAATCAACTTCCTCATTTACAACCACTTACACTTATGTTTTGTTGGCAAAAAAAGAGGGAACATACACTATTCCAGCCGCAACGGTTACGGTTGATGGCGCGCAATACAAGAGCAATGCGTTGAGTATCAAGGTGTTGCCTCCAGATGCCAACGCACAGCAGCAGAGTAAAAATCAGCAGCAGAGCAACGGAAATTCGACTCATATTTCCGATGACGACATTTTTATTTTGCCGCTTGTTACCAAAACTACCGTCAGAGAGCAGGAAATGACGATGCTCACTTATAAAATTTATCATTCTGGCAATTTAGTAAATATTGACAATGTGAAACTGCCTGATTTTAAGGGGTTTATGATACAGGACATTGACCTTGACCAGAACAAATTGAACGGTGTTGAGAACTACAAAGGCAGAAATTATCAGACATATATCTTAAAACAGGTGCTGATTAGTCCGCAAAATGCAGGAAAAATTGACATTTCACCGCTCACGCTCACCGGCATTGTGCGCATTCAAAGGCGCGTACAAAATCCGCGCTCATTTTTCGACTCGTTTTCCACCTATCAAGACGTAAAAAAACCGCTCTCGTCAGGCAGAGTTTCAATAAATGTCAATCCGCTGCCAACGCCGAAACCCGCCGATTTTAGCGGCGCAGTAGGCTCATTATCAATGAGTTCGAGTATCAGCGCAACAGAGTTGGATGCGAATAGTTCGCTCACGCTGAAAATAGTAATCAAAGGCACAGGTAATCTGAAAATGATAAAAACGCCGAAAGTGGTGTTTCCGACCGATTTTGAGAGTTACGAACCGAAAGTTACGAACAATTTTACCACCACTTCCACAGGCTTGAACGGCACTAAAACCATTGAATATCTGTCAATTCCGCGGCATTCGGGCAATTTTACTATCCCCGCTGTGAGCCTGACTTATTTCGATTTAGCGTCAAATTCCTACAAAACGCTCACGTCAGAAAGTTATACGCTAAATGTAGCAAAAGGCTCTGGCAATCAGGCAGTTACAACTTATAATTCTGTTGAACAGGAAAAAGTGCAACAACTCGCCACCGATATTCGTTATATCAAAAACGGAAGTTTGAACATCAAGCCGAAAATCAAAATTTTCACAGGAACAATCATCTTTTATCTCTGCTACATTATTCCGTTGATAATCACGGTTTTACTCGGATTGTTTTTTCAAAAACAGGCGCGTGAAAATGCAAATATCGCTCTTATGCGTAACAAAAAAGCGAATAAAATTGCAAAAAAACGGCTCAAAACCGCCGAAAAATTTCTGAAAGAGAACAAAAAAGAGATTTTTTACGACGAAATTCTCAAAGCGTTGTGGCTGTACGTTAGCGACAAGTTAAATATCTCATTATCAATACTTAACAAAGAAAATGTGGCGGAAGAGATGTCTAAACATTCCGTAGAGCCGACCATCGCAAACGAATTTTTGAACTTGCTAAAAGACTGTGAATTTGAGCGTTACGCACCTATCTCTGACACTAATTCGGCAATGGACAAAATTTATTCGAGCGCAATAAGTTTGATAGAAAAATTAGAAGGAACGATAAAAAAATAGAACTTACAAAATTGTAACTTACAATTTTGTAAGTTACAATTTTGTAAGTTGGAAAATAATTTGTACCTTTGCCGAAAATTTTTGTTGAGTTATGGAAAAATTACCTTTTATTTTTGGAAAATCGACTGATTTTATGAATTTTACGGACAGAGAGGCGGAAACCGCACACCTCATTCGTAACTTTCAATCGTTGATAAACACAACGATTATTTCGCCACGCAGATGGGGAAAAACCTCGCTGGTAGAAAGTGCGGCACAAAAATTGATGACAAACGATGCCAAAATTAAGGTTTGCCTGCTTGATATTTTTAATGTGCGTACCGAAACAGAGTTTTACGAGCATTTTGCAAAGGGAATTCTGAAATCCACATCAAGCAAATGGGAAGAAATGGCAGAAAATGCCAAAACGTTTTTGTCGCAACTATTGCCGAAAATATCGTTTTCACCAGATAATCTTTCAGAAATTTCGTTCGGCGTAAATTGGGAGGCGTTGCAGAAAAGCCCTGACGACATTTTAAACCTCGCCGAAAATATTGCAAAAGCCAAAAACATAAGCATAGTTGTGTGTATCGACGAGTTTCAGGCGATTGGCGATTTTGCCGAAAGTTTGGCGTTTCAGCGGAAACTGCGGGCGCATTGGCAGCACCATCACAACGTTGCCTATTGCCTCTACGGCAGCAAGCGCAGTATGCTTTTGGATATTTTTTCAAATGCTGCAATGCCGTTTTATAAATTCGGCGATATTATGTTTTTGCAAAAAATTGATAATGCCGTTTGGGGAAAATTTATCAAAAAACGCTTTGAGGACACTAACAAAAAAATATCGCTTGAAAACGCTAAATATATTGCGCAACTCATTGATAATCACTCATATTACGTTCAACAACTTGCGCAACAATCGTGGCTCAGAACAGGCAAAACCTGCTCAAAAGCAATTATTGACAACTCTTTGCAAGGCATTAAAAATCAATTAAGTTTGCTTTTTGTCGGCTTAATTGAGGAATTAACTGCCACGCAAATAAATTATTTAAAAGCAGTTTTAAATAATGAAACCGTATTTTCGCAAGAAATATTACAAAAATATCGGCTCGGCACTTACGCCAATTTATTAAGAATAAAATCCGCTCTTGTGTCAAAGGAAATCATTGATATTCAGAGTAAAAACGTAGAAATTTTAGACCCAATTTTTAAATTGTGGCTTAGAGAAGATTATTTTTGATTTTTTGTAAAAAAAAATATCAATTAGACGAAATTACGAAAAAAAGGCAAAAATTAATTGCCGTCAATAATAAAAAAATTGCAGGCAACATTCAAGGTTTCTGAAATAAGAATTTCTATTGTGTTTTTACGCAAAAAATTGTAATTTTGCACTCAAAATAAAAATCATTATATGAAAGTTTATCATGGCAGTTATACGGCGGTTGAAATGCCGAAAATCATAAAAAAATCAAACAGATGAAAAAATTAATAATAACATTCGCAGTTTTGATAAATTTTTTTGCCGTTTTTGCGCAGGAAAATAACGAAAAACGCGCTGCCGAACTTTACGCCGAAAAGGATTATGTGGCAGCGGCGGCGATTTACGACAGCCTTCTCAAACATGGCGAGAGCGCGGATTTGTACTACAATTATGCCAATGTTTGCTACAAACTTGACAACTTGGGCAAGGCAATTCTTTATTATGAAAAAGCGTTGAAAATCAGCCCTTTACACGCAGATGCAAAGGCAAATCTTGACTTTGTCAATACCAAAATAACGGACAAAATTGACGAGTTGCAGCCGTTTTTTTTGACTGAATGGTTTAGCGAACTTGGTAAAATTTTTACCTCAAATCAATGGGCGTATCTCAGCATCGGGCTGTTTGCAGTTGCTGCGGTTTTGGCAATGTTTTTTCTCTTTTTTTCGTACCGAAGAGTGCGTAAAATTTCGTTTTTCGCAGGAATAATTTTGCTTGTTTTGTCAATTTTCTCGTTTTATTACGCATTTTCGCAAAAAAAATACGCCGAAAACAATCCTTTTGCAATCATTATCAGCGGCTCTGTTTCTGTAAAAAGTTCGCCCGCAAGCAGCGGAACAGAACTCTTTTTGTTGCACGAAGGCACAAAAATCAAAGTCCTTTCTTCGCTAGGCGAATGGTCAGAAATCGAACTTTCAGACGAAAAAACGGGATGGGTTTTAAGTGAAACAATGGAGGAAATATGACTTTTTTTGAAAAAATATTAAACATTGACCAAGAAATTTTAATCCGAATAAACTCCTGTTATTCAGTGTTTTTTGACGATTTTTTCTATATTTATTCTGGAAAATTGGCGTGGATTCTTACGGCGGCGGCAATAATTTTCGTCATTGTCAAAACACAGAAAAAGGATTTTTGGATTCCGCTTTTGAGTATTGTGCTGCTGATAGCGTTGTCCGACCAAATATCGTCAGGACTGCTCAAACCGCTCTTTGAACGCCCGCGTCCATCGCGTGAGCCGTTGCTTGACGGACTTGTGCATATCGTGCATAACCACCGCGGCGGCGGGTTCAGTTTTCCTTCATCGCACGCAACAAACGGCTTTGCATTCGCCGTTTTTACCGCGCTTTTGTTCAAAAATCGACTATACTCGTGCATAATTTTCTTTTGGGCGAGCATTACAGCCTACTCACGAATGTACCTTGCAATGCACTATCCACTTGATATTTTGGGCGGAATAATTGTTGGTATTACGGTCGGTTTCGGCGTTTTTTACCTTTTAAAATGGATTTTTCCGAAATGTTGCAAAAAACCGATTGAAAACAAATATTCCTCTTTTATAGCAACAGTTTTTTTATTAACATTAACTGCTATATCATTATGGCACAGCAAGTTACTGTTTTTAGCATAAATAAAAAATCTAAATTTTGACATTTTATTCTAAAAAAATTTGTTCAGAACAAAATAATTTTGTAAATTAGCGGTCTAATTTTTTAATGTTTTTAAAAAAAAATAATATTATGACAAAAACAGTAACATTTAACTCATTACGCAGGCTAAAAGACAGTCTGCCGAGCGGCTCAATGCAGGTTATCGCCGACAAAGTCGGACTTGATGTAGAAACCGTTAGAAATTATTTTGGCGGGCAAAATTTCAAAAACGGAGGCGGTTGCGGAGTGCATATTGAGGCAGGACCAGATGGCGGCTTGGTAACGTTAGACGATACCACAATCTACGAAATTGCTGAGAAATTGGCAAAAGAGTAAAACGCACGAAAGCGCGAAAGCACAAAAGCACGAATTTTTTTTGACAAATTTTCGTGCTTTTTTGAGTAATTACAAAACCACAAACCATACGAAATAAAATTTGTGTAATTTGCGGACAAAAAAATAAAAATATGAAATTGAAAATTCTTTTGATTTTTTGTGCATTTTCAACCATTCTTAACGCACAAAACTCTGTGCAGAAAGAAAACGTTAATAAATTGTTGCTTGATTATGAGCGGCAATATCACTCTATGGGCAATTTTAAAGTGGTGAAACTCTCTCAAAATGACGAGAAAAAAACGCTTGAATTGACTTTGAATGCAAATTTTGCGCAAATTCCGTTTCGGGCGGAAATAATTGAAGAATTTAAGTTAAAAATTGCCAATTTAATCGGAAAAGACGGCAAAAAATATGAGATAAAAATCTTTGCCAACAATCACAAAATTGAGGATTTTATTCCAAATTTTTTTCGTAAAAAACGCGAGATTGACGACGAAAGGCTCTCGAAAACCAACCGCGCAGGCAACCATTTTGTAATCAACCACAGCCTGCCATTTGAAATTGAGCGCGGTTTGAATGGTCGAAATATTGCGCTGTGGAACTCGCACGGCTGGTATTACGAGCAAAAACTTTCACGTTGGGAGTGGCAGCGGGCGCGGCTTTTGCGTACAGTTGAGGACAAATTTACAACACAAATTGTGCTGAATTTTTTGCTGCCGATGCTTGAAAATGCAGGCGCAAACGTGTTTCTGCCCCGCGAACGCGATTGTCAGACTAACGAAATTATTGTTGATAACGATACTTCGCAAAATTTTTCAATTTATTCAGAAAGCGGAAATTTAAAAAATTTTACAAAGGAAAAACCTGTTGGTTTTGCGGTGAAAAAGGAAGTTTTGGTTGAAAATGAGAATCCTTTTACTTACGGCACTTGCAGAATTATCAAAACCGATGACAAAAATACTACTTCGGTTTCATACATTCCGAACATTACAGAGGGTGGTTTTTATGCCGTTTCCGTTACCTCTCAAATATGCGAAAAAAATGTGGAAAATGCTTATTATCAGGTATTTCACACAGGAGGCGTGAGCGAATTTACCGTTAATCAAACTATGGGCGGCGGCACTTGGATTTATCTTGGCACGTTTTATTTCGACAGAGGAATTAACCCCGATTTTGGTAAAGTGGTTTTGACGAACAAGGGTAAAAAAAACGGTTTTGTGGTTGCTGACGCGGTGCGTTTTGGAGGTGGAATGGGCAATATTGCGCGAAGTTCGGCAGATTTTCCGCCTGAAATTTCTGGGCAGCCACGTTATTTGGAGGGTGCGCGTTATTGGCTGCAATGGGCGGGAATGCCGTATGAAATTTACAGCCATTCCGCAGGCGAAAGCGATTATAAAGACGACTATGCCTCGCGCGGAAAATGGGCAACATTTTTAAATAACGGCTCTGTGAATGTGCCGAAAGAATGCGGACTGAAAATTCCGCTTGATTTATCTCTCGCCTTTCACTCTGATGCAGGGCTAAGCGACACAATTACAGGCACTTTGACGATTTACGCCGAAAAATCGGACAACAAAACCGAGTTTCCAAACGAACAATCACGCCTCGCCTCGCGCGACTTTGCCGATATTGTGCAAAATGCTGTGGTTGAGGACATTAGGCGAGTTTATGAGCCAGATTGGACCAATCGCGGAATTTTGAATAAATCATACGCCGAATGCAGTTTTTCAAACGTTCCATCAATGATTTTAGAAATAATGTCGCATCAAAATCTGCAAGATATGCAATACGGCTTATCACCTGAGTTTCAGTTCTTTATAAGCCGTGCGGTTTATAAAGGCGTTTTAAAATTTCTCGCATTTCAGAATGGCGATAAGTATGTGGTGCAGCCGTTGCCTGTAAGGAATTTTTCGGCGATTTTGCTTGGCGACAGTGTGCGCCTTTCGTGGCAGCCGACAAAGGATTCGCTCGAAAAAACCGCTATTTCATCAGGATTTATTGTCTATACAAGAGAAAACGGCAAGGGTTTCGACAACGGATTTTTTACCAAAGACACAACTATAACATTGTGCATTGAGCCAGACCAAACTTTCAGTTACAAAATTGCTGCGGTAAATAGCGGAGGGCAGAGTTTTCCGTCTGAAATTCTTTCGGTTTGCAAAAAAACGAATGCAAAAGATGTGGTTTTAATTGTGAATGGTTTTGAGCGGATTGCTGCACCTGAAAATTTTCGTAATGGTGAAATGGCAGGTTTTGGCAATTTCCTTGATTGCGGAGTGCCGTATCTGCGCGATTTTTCATTTGTCGGCAATCAGTATGAATTTGACTTGAAAAAGGCTTGGAAAGATGATGACAATGCAGGGTTTGGCTCATCTTACGGCGATTTTGACGGCAAAATTATTGCAGGAAACTCTTTTGATTACCCCTGTCTTTACGGGCTTTCGGTGGCAAATGCAGGTTATTCGTTCTGCTCAACAAGCGTTAAAGCAGTGGAAAACAACGATTTAGACTTGAAGGATTTTAAAACCGCAATTCTAATTCTCGGCAAACAAAAAACCACATTTTTGGGAAATAAAAAACCTGACTTTCAAACGTTTTCAGATACTTTGCAAAAAAAACTTGCCGATTATCTTGAAAACGGCAATTCGCTCTTTGTTTCGGGCGCATTTGTGGGAACAGATTTGTGGAATTTTGGCGATGAAAGCGGGCAAAATTTCGCCAAGAACTACCTGAAATTCTTTTTTCGCAGCAATCATTGCAGCAGAAAGGGCGAGGCAAAAACGGTTTTTCCGTTCTATTTTTCCAACAACAAAACAATCGAATTTTATACTTTGCCTAACGAATTTAGTTATTGCGCCGACAGTTCTGACGGCATAGAACCTGTTGATAATAAGGCTTTTACTGCACTGCGTTACAGCGAAAACAATATTTCTGCCGCCGTTGCCAGCAAAGACAAATACAAGACTTTCGTTTGCGGTTTTCCCTTTGAAACGATAAAAACAAAAGAGCAACGCGACACTTTTATGACGTTAATTTTGAATTTTTTGAAATAAAAAACAAAAAAGAAGTGTTCCCAAAGTCCATTTTCACGCAAAGGACGCAACGTTTTTGATATTGATTATCAATGCTTTGCGTCATCTGTGTTCTAACGTTGGCGGTTTTACTTTCCACCTTTTGTGCGACCACAACCAATATGCAGGCTCAATCAAAATATTCTGTTCCAAACGGCGCACATACATTTCAGTTAGCGCGTATTGAGGCAAATCTTGCGGATTTTCGCAAAGAATTTCAGGCGCATAAACATATTTTCCGCGAGTGGTTTTGCGCATATCAACATAAATCACAGCGCAGTCGAATTTCTTTGCAATTTCTTCCCAACCTGTCAGAAAAGTGGTTTGTCGGTTTAAAAAAGTTGTCCAATAATGCGCATTTTTACTCCAAGGCGATTGGTCGGCAATGAAGGCAAGTGCAAGAGGTTGTTTTTTTCTGCGGTTTTCGACAATTTTCCGCAAAACGCTTTTTTGATTAACGAGATTAACGCCGAATTTCGAGCGGATTTCACACAAAAGCCCGTCAAAATCCGCATTATGCAATTTCTGGTACAGCGTGCCTACCTCATAGAGATTGTTCGGCAAATCCTGCGGAACAAACGCATTCCACTCCCAATTACAGTAATGCCCGAACAAAATTATAATATCTTTGCCCTTTGAATGTAACTCAGAAAACACGTCAAGATGTTGATATTCAAGATGTTTGCGCATTTTTTCAGTATTTGCTCCCCACATAAAAATCTCTTCTGCCGCAATATCGCAAAGGTGGCGGTAGAATTTTTTTTCGGTCTGCTGCAACCATTTTTCAGGTTTGTCGGGGAAAGAATTTTTAAGATTTTGCCTTACAACTTTCACCCTGTAACGGAAAATTTTATAAACCAAAAAATAAAAAAAATCCGATTTCAGATACAGCAAACACAATGGCAGCCTTGATAGCAACCGCAAAAAAGGAAAAATGATAAATTTATTCATAAATTCCAATGCTGATACCGTAAGCATATTCGCCGTCAAGTATCAGTTGCAGCGTTTCTGGCAATAAATCAACAATTTTTTCCTCTTTCATTTTTACCGAGATATACTCAAACATATCGTCTTCGGCAATTTCCGACTCCTGCACTTCGTCTCCTTCGGCAATGAGATTATTTTCCTCATAATATTCGATTATAAGGTCAAGCACATACTGAATATCATCATCGCTAAGGGTATTTTTAGCCTCATCAGGCAGCAATTCTTTGATAAATTCAATAGCATCAGAATCGTCAAATTCTATCAAATCTTGTTCTTCTTTCATAATTTAAAATGATTTTTTTTATATTAAAGAATTAGAATGCAAAGGTATAAAATTTTTTTCTACAAAAATATTTATTGAATTAAAATTTTTTTTTACCTTTGCACAAAATTTTAAAAAAAAAAAAAAAAATTTAGGGCTAACGCCTTATTCTCGTGTAGAAATCAGCAAAATTTCAAAGTAGTCGAGAATAAGTTGCGCAACTCACGTCTTCGGGCGTGTGCTGTTCGCTACTTATTAAGATTACAGGTTTTGCGGAACCTCTGCACTAATTAAGTACAATAAAAACAGTTCAACGCTTTTTTTTATGAAAAATATTCATATTGGCAAAATTATTTATGCACATTTGCTGCAAGACGGGCATTCTGTTTCGTGGCTTGCCCGCAAGATTAATTGCGAGCGGACAAAAATTTACCGCATTTTCAACAGCGAAAATATTGATACCGATATTTTGGAACGAATTTGCATTGCTCTGAACTATAATTTTTTTCTCTGCCTTTCTAATGCTATTGTTATTAACGACGAGCAAAATGTATCAAAAAATTATACGCTTGCGTGCAAATATTGCAACAAAAGTATGCGTAATTAGCAACAAAATTATTTGGTTATTAATGTTTTTTGATATAATTTTGCATTTTAATTTTATAACGGATTTATTAGGGTTTCAGTTCGTTATAAAAATACTTTTTGAAACCCACAATTTTTTAAAAAAATTTTACAGCATGAAAAAAATCGTTATTACAGTAGCAGTTTTTGCAACACTGGCTCTCGCATCTTGCGACAAAGGTCCTGCTTGTTGGGAAGTTAAAACAAAAACATTAGGCGTACAAGTTTCAGGTACTATCGCTTATTTTTGGGGAACAGAAGACGATGCGGAAGCAAAATTTCCTTCTATTGCGGGAACAGGTTTCGACATTACCAAAGTAAGTAAAAGCGAAGCCGATTGCAAAGCGGCAGACGAGGAACTTAGTGGTTTAGGAGGTGAGTAATTCTCTAAACAAAACTAAAAAACAGATTGTCAAAAACGGCAATCTGTTTTTTTATGCAAAATTATGTATCTTTCCCCTATAAATTTATGATAATCCGCAAAGCGACCTAAAATTCAATTTGAGGATTTGAAAATTTGAAAATACAAAAATACAATTTGAAAATACAATTTGAATATTTTGAGATTTTAATTTCAAATTTTCAAATTGTATTTTTGCATTTTTGCATTTTCAAATCCTCAAATTTTCAAATTAATTATTTAACTTTCGCAAGTTTGTTAAATCATTGATATTGAGACAATTAAAGCAATCAGTAATTTTGCAAGATGCTCATAATTAGAAAGTTAGTGGTTTTTGTCCCGAAGGGACAGTACC
>JAISYF010000068.1 GCA_031270065.1 Prevotellaceae bacterium
TACAATTCAAACAAAAAAAGAAACAGTTATTTTTGATACCGATGAATTTCCCAACCGTAACACGAGTTTGGAAAAACTTGCCAAACTGCGTCCCGCCTTCAAAAAAGACGGTACTGTTACCGCCGGCAATGCTTCGGGTATCAATGACGGAGCAAGTTTCACGCTTCTGGCATCGGAAAAGATGGTAGAAAAACTGAACATCAAGCCATTAGTGGAAATCGTGTCTACGGGTCAGGGCGGAGTGCAGCCCGAAGTAATGGGCTTGGGACCTGTGCCTGCCATTGGCAACGCCCTCAAAAAAGCCCGCCTTAAACTCACTGACATGGAAATTTTGGAACTCAACGAGGCTTTTGCAGCACAGGCGCTCGGCGTAACTGCAGAACTCATTAAAAATCACAGTGTTACAGCCGAATGGATAGATGCCCGCACAAACCGCAACGGCGGCGCAATAGCATTAGGACACCCAATCGGCGCGTCGGGCAACCGCATCGTTGTTTCGCTGATTTATCAGATGTTGAACGAAAACAAACACATCGGGCTTGCCTCTCTCTGCATAGGCGGCGGAATGGGAACTGCCATAATCCTGAAAAGATAAGATTATTTCGCAAAATTATTCTGGATGAAAACATGAGAAAAAGGCATAGCAAAAAAAAATGATTCGCATAAGCGACTACTAAAATGAAACAATACGATTATCTTATCATTGGCTCGGGGCTGTATGGTGCGGTTTGCGCGTACAGGGCGAAAGCGGCGGGCAAAAAAGTTCTGGTGATTGACAAACGCAATCACTTGGGTGGAAATGTGTTTTGCGAAAACGTGGAGGGGATTAACGTGCATAAATATGGAGCGCATATTTTTCACACTTCTAATAAAGAGGTATGGGCATTTGTCAATCAATTCGTTGAATTTAACCGCTATACGAACTCTCCGGTGGCAAATTTTCGCGGAAAACTGTACAATTTGCCGTTCAATATGAACACGTTTTATGCCTTGTGGGGCGTTACTGCGCCGCAGGAAGCACAGGCAAAAATTGCCGAACAACGTAACGAGGCAGGGATAGTCAACCCGCAAAACCTTGAAGAACAGGCGATTTCGCTTGCAGGAAAAGATATTTACGAAACATTGATTAAGGGCTACACCGAAAAGCAGTGGGGACGGAAATGTTCCGAATTGCCCGCTTTTATCATCAAACGGTTGCCTGTGCGTTTTACTTTCGACAATAATTATTTCAACGACATGTATCAGGGCATTCCTATTGGCGGTTATAATATATTGATTAATAAACTTTTAGCAGGAATTGAAACCAAAACCGACACCAATTTTTTTGAAAATAGAACATTTTTTGAAACTTTGGCTGAAAAAATCATTTTCACAGGCGCCATTGACGAGTTTTACGGTTTCCGTTTTGGAAAATTGGAGTACCGCACCATCCGCTTTGAAACGCAAACGCTTGATTGTGAGAACTTTCAGGGAAATGCCGTTGTAAATTACACCGAGCGTGAAGTTCCTTACACACGCATTATCGAGCACAAACATTTTGAGTTTGGCACGCAACCCAAAACCATCATTTCGCGCGAATATTCTTCGGAATGGACTGCAGGCAGCGAACCGTTTTACCCTGTAAACGACGATAAAAACAACGCATTATATGCTAAATATCAGCAACTTGCCAAGCAAGAGCAAAACGTAATTTTCGGCGGTCGCCTTGCCGAATACAAATATTACGATATGGACAAAATTACAGAGCAGGCGTTGAAAGCAGAAATTTAGAAAAAAGGGGGTTTATGATAGATAGCAATGATATATCTCTTCGCAACGAATTTGTAACCAATGCTTCGCAATATTATTGCCGTTTCCAAACACGGCGGTACGCAGCGTTGATTTTACACGGCACGGAGATTTCATTCTTTGGGAACGATGACCTTGATATTTGCGTGATAAAAGATGATCATCAAAAAACATCGAGGCATTGGCAAACCATTCCGCCGAAAAAATATTGTTGGACACATATTAAAAATGTGGAAATACGGTAATTAGTAAAAAAACAACTTGCCAAATATGGTGAAAAATCAGCGCTTTTGGCAAATAAAAACGAAAAAAATACTCAAAATTATGATACAAAAAAACTGCATAATTCTCGCTCATACAAATGCCTCGCAACTCAAACGGCTTATTGAGCGGCTGGACAGCAAAAACACGGCGTTCTACATTCATATTGACAAAAAGTCGGACATTCGGCAATTTACCGATATTATCAAAGGCGAAAACATTAAGTTTATCGAAAACAGAATTGATTGTCTTTGGGGCGATTTCAGCCAGATTCGCGCCACGCTTAATTTGATAGAGGCGGTTTTGAACGATAAACAAGGCGGTTTTGTCATTCAACTCACAGGGCAGGACTACCCCGTGAAAAGCAACGATTATATCAATAAATACATTGAAAATCACGCTGATACAAACTTTGTTGATTGCATTCCGGTGGAAAACATTTGGAAAAACTATAAAATTCGTACCGAAAGTTACAAGTTCAATGTTTCCAAAGGACGCGGCAATGTGCGGACCTTCAACAAGATAAGCAAATCATCGCTAAAATCATTTTTCAAAGGCGAAATCACTTTTGGAAATTTAATTATATTGCTCAAAAAAAGGTATTTGCCTTTGAAACAATATGGCGGTTCGGCATGGTGGGCAATGAATACGGATACGATGCAAAAATTTTTCGACTATTACAAACAAAACGAAAAAATGCTTGTTGATTTTTTCGCCTATACGCTTTGCCCTGACGAAACTTTTTTTGCTACAGTGATAAAAGCCGTTCAAAATCAAGACAATAGCATAAAAATAGAACCTTCGTTTACTTTTGTTGATTGGAAAAAAGCAGGTGAGAGCGCTGCCTCGCCCGAATTGCTGACAATAAATAATTTGGAACAGTTAAAATCATTGCCACAGCAGTGGCTTTTTGCCCGCAAATTCGACACGAATGTTGATGAAAAAATATTGGACGAGTTGGATAAAATTTAGGAGTTACATTAGGGGAACTTCTAAAAATCAGATTATTTCAGGTGGACAAGTTTTCAAAAACGGAGTTTTATGATGTAAATAAGCATTTTTAAAACGAAGTCCAACAGCAAATAAGCAATTTTCAGGAGTTCTCTAATGCAAATAACGGGCTAAATGAGCAAAAAAATATTCGTGTAATTCGTGGACAAAAATAATT
This sequence comes from Prevotellaceae bacterium, assembly GCA_031270065.1. Classification (GTDB taxonomy): domain Bacteria; phylum Bacteroidota; class Bacteroidia; order Bacteroidales; family Paludibacteraceae; genus F0058. The sequence continues at coordinate 3,218 of JAISYF010000068.1, forward strand.
AGCCCAATAAAACCCTTATTTACAAAAGTTCCTTAAAATCTGCAGGCAAAATTTTTTCTCTGTGCCTCTCTGTGAAACCGCCGTGTCCCTCTGTGAAATTTATTTTTCACAGAGAGGCACAGAGAACACACAGAGGATCACAGAGATTTTTTTCGAGCCTTCGCGCCAAAAATCCATTTTTTCGGATTTTTTTTACTTTTTTTTTCCAAAAATATTTTTTATTACGAAATGTTTTGTAATTTTGCCACGCTAATATG
>JAISYF010000120.1 GCA_031270065.1 Prevotellaceae bacterium
CGCTGCAAAATTACTAAAAAATAGTGGTATAAATTTATTTTTCTAAACCCGCCCACCACCCAAAGAGAAAAAAATAAACATTGCCTTTCACTGCGTTACAGTCAATAATTATTTTTTTCGGAAGCGGTAGGTAAAGCGATCTTCCGCCCTCTTTCGCTTATTCGGAAAAAAACATAGCGGACAAGGGCAAGACAAGCGGCAAAAAAAATCTCCACCTTGCAGGTAGTATTTTTTTTGCCGCCCTTGCCGCTATCGCCGCCACTTTTCGTGCAAGCGAGAACAGAACCGAACTTGTTCGGGCTATGCCGAGCGCAGCCGAAAATCAACGAAGTTAAACTCCGCTGTTGCGTTCAATAGGTCTGTGTAATTGTCATACCAACGGCGAAATTTATCCATATCAAATTTTTCCGCAAAAACAATTTGAAAAGATTGATTTACAGGCATTAACCATAAAGGCAAATTCTTTGCAAAAACAGTTAGCAAAATACACAGTAACGCTTAAAGCATTATCAATGAATGATATGTAATTTTTACAAACATTCAGTTCAAAGACGAGCCGCACCGCCGAAAATTATGAAAAGGCGTGGCATTTGGTTTTTTTATCATAGATATTCTTGGTCTAGTCCAAAAGAACAAAAATTAAATTGTCGTTGTGTATTAATGTAAAAATAATTCTTAATTTCTGAAAACTTTTTTTAATTGCACTTCACTAAACTCTAAACTCTACTAACTGCTAACTAACTGAAACCTGTTTGTCGGAGCGTTTGGAAATATTGGACTTTTCATGTAACTTTGTGCCTGAGAAATAATGAAAACAGGGACTTTACATATTTGTACAACGCTTCGCTTCCGCCGTTGGGGGCGGGCGGGATACAGCGTGTTCTGCTCAATAAACCGTGTGGTAACAATCGGGCAGTTGGCGGTTGCGCTTGCCGACAAAGCAATACTCAAACTCAACAACCGAATTATTGAGACTGTTGATTTACTTGTTGGAAGTAAACTGGAAGATATTTTTGAGAAATTGAAAGCCGAAAATAATTTTATTTCTCAAAATATTTTTCAAATGGAAATATTGCGTGCCGCTACTGTGTGTAACAGCGGCAAAACAATTGCAAAACCGTTTTATTGCTTTAGTATACAGGCGATTGGAATGAGGAAAAATCATTTTAGTCGCCTTTTTTATATCTCTTAAATTTCAAAAAAATGTTTCAAAAAAAAGTTTTTACATTATCATTGATTTTAGCGGCAAATATTCAGTTGTTTGCGCAAACAGATTCCATTTCTGTACAGCAATTGAAAAACGTAGAGATTGCCGGAAAGCAGAGCAGTATTCTCAACCGGTCCGGCGTTAATTTGCAAATTATCAGTGCGCCGGAAATTGCGCTACTCCCTGTGCAGTCGGTCGATGAATTGCTCGACTATATTGCGGGCATCGACATGCGTCAGCGCGGCAAAAGCGGAGTGCAAGCAGATATAAGCATTCGCGGCTCTTCCTCTGACCAGATTGTAGCGCTGCTTAACGGCATCAACATTACAGATGCGCATACAGGGCATTACAACCTGAACATTCCGCTGGATTTGTCGGCTGTGGAGCGGATTGAAGTATTGCAGGGCAGCGACTCGCGCCTGCTGGGGACAACGGCTTTTGGCGGCGCGATTAACATCATCACCGCGACGCCAGCCAACAGTGGCGCAAGTGCAGGCATTGCAGCAGGCGCAGACAGATACATATATCAAAACGCCAACCTCGCGCTTGCCACAAAAGCAACTGCCGCCACAATGTCGTTTTCGCGCCAAAAAAGCGACGGCTACACAGAAAATACCGATTTTGACATTACAAATATTTATTTGCAATCAACATATAATAATGTAAAAGCAGGGAAAATACAATTGCAGGCAGGTCTTCAGGAGAAGGGCGCAGGCGCAAACGATTTTTACTATTTTGGAGGCGTACAATACGACTGGCAACGCACGTTTTTTGCCGCATTAAGTTGGAAAAAACAGTTTTCAAAAAGCGCAAACATCTCTGCACAAGCCTACTGGCGACAGTTGCACAACAGGTTTGAAACCTACCGCGATTTTAAGACCGCCCCCGAAACATACACAGCACACAATTATCATAAAACCGATATTGCGGGCGGGCAAATGAAAATGGAACGTTTCTCAGCAAAAGACAGAACCGCCATTGGCATTGACTTGCGCAACGAGCATATATTAAGCAATAAACTTGGCAATCCGCTTGCCGACACGCGCCCTGTGCCCTTTGCGCCCGATAATATCCATTTTACATACGGGAAAAATCGTTTGCAAGCGACTGTGTTCGCAGACGAGGCGCTTTATCTCAACAAATTGACCCTCACAGGCGGAATAGGAATCAATCAAAGCAACGATTATGGGACAAACTTTAGCGGTGGTGCGGACGCCACATATAATTTCCCGAATATAAAAATGTATGTTGCCGCCAACCGCACCTTCCGCTTTCCAACATATACCGATTTATACTACACAACAGACGAGAGCCACACCTCCGACCCTAACCTGAAACCCGAAAAAGCAACAAGCATTGAAGTAGGCGCAAAGTATGCAAAAAGCGGCTTGAAAGTCGCTGCAAACCTGTTTCTCCGCGCAGGAACAGACATTATCGACTGGATACGCCCGTTTCAAACAACGGAAAAATGGAAAAGCACGCACGGAAACATTAACGCTATGGGTGGCGACATCTCGGTAATCTATATTTTTAAAGATAAATTTTTTATAAGAAAAATGCAGTGGTCGTACTCTTATTTAACGCAGGATAAAAAAAGAATTGACGGCTACGACTCAAAGTATGCACTTGATTATTTGAAACATAAAACTGTTTTGAACTTAAATCATAAAATTTATAAAAATTTGGGGCTCCACTGGACTGCCTCCTGGCAAGACCGCAACGGCAACTACACAAAAGATAACAAATCGGAGGAATACAAGCCGTTTTTCCTGCTTGATGCGCGGTTGCAGTGGGAAATTGACGCAGTCAATATCTTTGCAGATTTCAACAACATAACAAATACAGAATACGCTGATTTTGGCGGGCTGACAATGCCACGATTTAATTTCTGCGCAGGAATGAGAATAAGGTTTCAGGCAAAATAAAAACTCCGCATTTTGCAAAGTAAGTAAAAAAGCGTACTTTTGCAGATAAAGATGGACGTTTTTTTGTCAATAATATTAAAAGGAATTTTAATTGGATTGTGTATTTCCGTGCCGCTCGGGCCTGTCGGAATGCTTTGTGTGCAGCGAACTTTGCATCGTGGACGCTCCCACGGATTGGTTACGGGTTTGGGCGCCTCCACTTCGGATTTGTTCTACATCATAATTTCGCTGTTTTTCCTTTCGTTTGTTATTGATTTTGTAAATAAGAATCAATTTGTAATACAGTTTGCAGGCAGTTTGCTCGTTTGCGCTTTCGGAGTGTTCATTTTTCGCAACAACCCTTCGGTGCAACCCAAGCCCAGCGAAAAGCCCAACAGTTCGCTGCTGAAAGATTATGCCTCTTCATTGGCGCTGACATTATCCAACCCTCTGATACTCTTCGTGTTAATAGCCCTTTTTGCCCGCTTCAACTTCCTGTCCGACCAAGTACATCCCTTGCAGATTGTAGCCGGCTTGCTGGCTATCTTGGGCGGCGCAACTGCGTGGTGGGCTGTGCTGACTGTTGTTGTGAGCCGTTTCAGGCACAAGTGCAGGCTCAGAGAACTGAAAATTATTAATATGATTACAGGAATAGTAATTATTTTAATAGGTATTATCGGTATTTTTGTAAGTTTGTGGTAAGCATAAAAACTTTTTTTGACTTTTATTTGTTTTAAATAATCATAACTTATAAAACTTTTTAAAAAAAATGGAATTTTTAGAACAAAACAATTTAATTGGCTTATTTATAGGATTTTGCATGTTTTTAGTAATCGGGCTGTTCCACGTTTTGGTAGTGAGGGCAGAGTATTATTTAAGCAAAAAATCGTGGATTTTGTTCCTCGTAATTGGCATTGTATTTGCCGCAGCAGCCTTACTTGTACGCAACTTTCCTATTTCCACACTGCTGAGCGTAGTGGCTTTTTCATGCTTCTGGTCTATATACGAAGTTATTGAGCAGGAAGAGCGTGTACGCAAAGGCTGGGCTAAAATGAACCCCAAAAGGAAAAATTATTATCAAAAATGAATTTGGGCATATATACGGGTAATCATTAAAATTAAAAATGAATAATGAAAAATTATTAATTGCTAATTAAATTTTTCATTGCGGTTAATTATTCGATATATTCCATTGTTGTAGGAGGTTCTTCAACAGATAAAATCAACAGGATTACAGGATTTACAGGAAGAACAAAATATAAAACCTGTTAATCCTGAAAATCCTGCAATCCTGTAAAATAAACAAAACCTTTAAAATCAACAAGATTACAGGATTTACGGGAAGAACAAAATAAAAACCTGTTAATCCTGCAAATCCTGCAATCCTGTAAAACAAACAAAACCTTTAAAATCGACAGGATTACAGGATTTACAAGAAGAACAAAATAAAAACCTGTTAATCCTGAAAATTCTGCAATCCTGTAAAACAAACCAAACCTTTAAAATCAACAAGATTACAGGATTTACAGGAAGAACAAAATAAAAACCTGTTAATCCTGAAAATCCTGCAATCCTGTAAAACAAGCAAAACCTTTAAAATCAACAGGATTACAGGATTTACAGGAAGAACAAAATATAAAACCTGTTAATCCTGAAAAATCCTGCAATCCTGTAAAACAAACAAAACCTTTAAAATCAAAGGATTACAGGATTTACAGGAAGAACTAAATAAAAACCTGTTAATCCTGTTAATCCTGTTAACCCTGCAATCCTGTAAAACAAACAAAACCTTTAAAATCAACAGGATTACAGGATTTACAGGAAGAACAAAATAAAAACCTG
>JAISYF010000127.1 GCA_031270065.1 Prevotellaceae bacterium
ACTACTAAAATTATGGCGCAAAATCCGCGCAGAATTGGCGAAATTATTGTAGAAATAACTTTTCCGCACAATAATTACTCTGAAAAAGAGCGCAAAATTCTCGAAAAAAGCGCGAAAGAGTGCCCTGTTGCACAAAGCCTGCACCCAAATTTAAAGCAAACTGTAATTTATAACTACAAATAAAATTTATTTTTTGTTGTTTAAAAATAAATTCATACCTTTGCAGACTCTAATCATTATAATTTATAACTAAAAAAATGTTGTATTCTTTAAGTTTAAAACAGGTTAAAACATACGTTTTTGCGGTGGTTTTTACAGCGGGAAATTTGCTTTTGCCCTTTGTAATTCATCATATTCCACCGATGTTTGCAGGCGTAAATAACGGTTTGGTATGGTTACCAATTTACTTTTTTACGTTAATTGCGGCGTATAAATTTGGTTTGCAAGTCGGCTTGCTGACGGCAGTTTTGTCGCCAATACTAAATAGCCTGATTTTCGGAATGCCGATGATGGAATCGCTGCCTGCAATACTGACAAAGTCTGTGCTCTTGGCTGTTGCAGCCTCGTTTTTCGCACGAAAATTCGGTAAAGTTTCGCTCTTGGCAATTTTCTTAGCGATTATTTCGTATCAAATTATCGGCACAGGCGTAGAACTAATTTTGAAAGACTTTAACCTTGCTGCTGCGGCTGTTGATTTTCGGTATGGAATTTTGGGAATGCTGCTGCAACTTTTCGGCGGTTACGCAGTGCTGAAAACTTGGAAAAACTTTTAAACCACGAAAAATTATTATAACCACGAACCACACGAACTTTTTTCTGTTAGTGAGGTTTGTGTGGTTCGTGGTTACTGATATTGAATATCAATAATCTGCGTTCTTTGCGTGAAACTTTGTGTTTTTGCGTGAAAATGGACTTTTGAGGCAGCCCCAATTTTTTGCGTTTTCGAGTTTTTCTACTGTTCCAACGTCAATTACCTCTAAATCAGGTTGTTGGCAAGCGAGGATTTTTTCTTTTCTGCAAACTGACAAATAAAAATCAATTATCGAAAAAGGTTGTTCAAAATTTTGCATCAATTCAAAAATTTTCGGCGAAATAACGTGTATTCCATTAAAAGACAGCATTTTACATTTTTCTAAATCAAGTTTTTTGAACGGCGTTTTTATTTCGCCCGTTTTTACGTTTGTCCAGCCAACTAAAATATTTTCCTCGTTAAAAAGCAGGTAACGGCTTGTGTTTCTGCTGCTTACAAGTAGCGTTGCAAGGGTTTCGGGATTGTGAAAATCATATAATTTCTGCAAATCTGCATTTGAAATTATATCAACATTATGCAGGAGAAAGGGCTTTTTTGTGCCGATTTTTTCTTTGGCAAAAAAAATTCCACTGCCGGTGTCGAGCAACAAATCTTTTTCGTGCGAAATAATTATTTCCACATCAAAATAATGATTTTGTACAAACTCAAAAATTTGCTCTGCAAAATGGTGCGCATTTATCACAATCCTCTGAAAACCAGCATCTTGCAATCTTTCTATTGCAATCTGCAAGAGCGTTTTTCCTCCAATTTCTACTAACGCTTTCGGCGTTTTGTCTGTTAATGGGCGCAGCCTTGTTCCAAGCCCCGCCGCAAAAATCATTGCCGTTTTCATCTTATAACTCCTTTAACTCCTTAATTAATTTTCAATTCGTGCGTATTTTTTGTTATTAGATTATTTTCTTAATCCAATTTCAGCACTGCCAAAAATGCTTTTTGCGGTACTTCTACCGAGCCGATTTGTTTCATACGTTTTTTACCTTTTTTCTGTTTTTCGAGCAGTTTGCGTTTGCGTGTAATGTCGCCGCCGTAGCACTTTGCGGTAACGTCTTTTCGCACTGCTTTTATGGTTTCGCGGGCAATGATTTTCGCGCCGATTGCCGCCTGAACGGCAATGTCAAACTGCTGGCGCGGGATTAATTCTTTTAATTTTTCGCACATTCGCCGACCCAATGTCTGCGCATTGTCAATGTGCGTGAGCGATGACAGCGCATCTACGGGTTCGCCGTTGAGCAGAATATCAAGTTTTATCAGTTTGCTCTCGCGGTAGCCGTGTGGTTGATAGTCGAACGAGGCATAACCTTTTGAAATTGACTTTAATTTATCGTAAAAATCAAACACAATTTCGCCCAGTGGAATATCGTAAATCAACTCGTGGCGGTCGCCTGAAATGTAATTTTGCTTAACCAGTTCGCCGCGTTTTCCGAGGCAAAGCGTCATAATTCCGCCGATATAGTCCGCCCGCGTGATAATGGAGGCGCGAATATAGGGCTCCTCAATCCTGTCAATCAGCATCGCATCGGGCATTCCCGAAGGGTTGTGCATCTCAATTTCCTCACCTTTTTTGGTAAAAACTTTGTATGAAACATTCGGCACAGTGGTGATTACGCTCATATCAAATTCTCTGTCGAGCCGTTCCTGTATAATTTCCATGTGCAGCAAACCAAGAAATCCGCAACGGAAACCAAAACCCAACGCCACCGAACTTTCGGGTTCGTAGGTGAGTGAGGCATCGTTCAACTGCAATTTTTCAATAGAATTGCGCAAATCCTCAAAATCTTCCGTATCAACGGGATACACGCCTGCAAAAAGCATCGGCTTAACTTCCTCAAAACCTGCAATCGCCTTTTGGCACGGATTTTTAACGTGCGTAATGGTGTCGCCAACTTTAACTTCCTTTGATGTTTTTATGCCCGAAATAATATAACCCACATTACCAGCCGAAAGTTCTTTTTGGGCAACCATATCAAGTTTTAGAATGCCAATTTCGTCTGCCTCGTATTCTTTTTCGGTGGCGACAAATTTCACCCAATCGCCCTTTTTTATTGTGCCGTTTATAATCTTAAAATATGCGATAATTCCTCTAAAAGAGTTAAAAACAGAATCAAAAATCAAGCACTGCAACAGCGCATCAGGGTCGCCTTGCGGTGCAGGAACACGCTCTACTATTGAGTTCAGAATATCATTAACGCCTTCGCCTGTTTTGCCGCTTGCGCGAAGAATCAAACTTCTGTCAATGCCCAAAAGTTCCACAATTTGGTCTTCAACCTCGTCTGGCATTGCGTTGTCCATATCAATTTTGTTGATAATTGGAATAATTTCCAAATCGTGTTCGAGAGCCATATAAAGATTGCTAATTGTCTGTGCCTGAATGCCTTGCGTTGCATCGACAATCAGCAACGCGCCTTCGCAGGCGGCAATCGAGCGCGAAACTTCGTAGGAAAAATCAACGTGTCCGGGCGTGTCAATCAAATTAAGCACAAAATTTTCGTTGTTGTGCTTAAAATTCATTTGAATTGCGTGGCTTTTGATAGTAATTCCACGTTCGCGTTCAAGTTCCATATCATCAAGCACCTGCGCCTGCAAATCCTTTGCAGAAATGGTGTTTGTAACTTCGAGCAACCTGTCTGCCAGCGTACTTTTTCCGTGGTCAATGTGCGCAATTATGCAAAAATTTCGGATATTTTTCACCTTAATAAAATTAGAATTTAGAATTTAGAATTTAAAAAAGTTTGCAAAATTACAAAAAAATATTGTATCTTTCTCTTGCGAAGTCAGAATTTACAGTCAGGTACAAATTTTTTTTATAAAAAAAATATTGCTGTCCGCTAAACATTTTTTTGCTCAAAAAAATATTTAGCGGACAGTAATAATTACGAAACTATTAGGAAAAATTTACTGATTTTCGCTGAATTTGACACTTTTCTTTCTTTAAATTGCTCAAATCTTCAAATTGCATTTT
>JAISYF010000196.1 GCA_031270065.1 Prevotellaceae bacterium
GAAAGTTGCCCGCAACTTGTTAAAACTCGGTATTTCGATAGAAAAGATTGCAGAAAGTACAGGGTTATCTATTTCCGAAATACAAAATCTAAAATAATTTTTCAATCAGGCACCCGAATTATCCCTTTCATAAAGGGGACAGTGCGAAATAAAACATAGTGCAAAGGTTAAAAACGCCCTGCAAAAAAGGGCTGTCTCAAAAGTCCATTTTCACGCAAAAACACAAAGAAATCGCAAAGAGCGCAAAGTTTTTGACATTGATTATAAATGCTTGGCGTTCTCTGCGTAAAACTCTTTGCAAACTTTGCGTGAGATAAAAACACTTTTGAAACAACCCCCTTACATCTGTAAAAATCCGTTAAATCTGTGTTATATGTGTTCTTTTGCATTATTTTTTTGTACATACTTTCCTAATGTGCTTATGTGATATGTCCTCAATTTTTTAGATTTTTATTTGCAATTTTTAGATTTTTCTTTTTGAAATAACTTTTAAAATATTGATTGTCAGCATTTTAAGAAAAATGTTCTTTTGTTTTTTCTTTGAGTGTGTTGGTTGTATTTAATTTGCTTGTAATTTTGCAGTAAATAAAAAACGCGAATGCGCTAATATTAAAAAAATCGCGTATTTGTGGCAAACAAAAAAAACAAAATCTAATGAAAGAACAGAAAAACATACTTATGCGATATTTTACGTTTTCCTTAATTTTTGCAACGGGCGCGAGTGTTTTTGCGCAGAATGTCAAAACTGTTTCAGGCAATGTGTCCGACAGCAACGACGAAGAAATTATTGGCGCAACAGTGCTTGTAAAAGGCGTTTCCACAGGCACAATTACCGATATTGACGGCAATTTTTCTATTGCGAACGTTGCAGAAAACGCAGTTTTGGTTGTGTCCAATATCGGTTACGAAACGCAGGAAGTAAGCGTTGCAGGCAAAAGTTTTCTAAAAATCACTCTGAACAAAGATACAAAAGTGCTTGAAGAGGTGGTCGCAATCGGTTACGGCACAGTAAAAAAAGACGATGCAACAGGCTCTGTTACATCCATTAACGCCGATTTGAAAGGGCGCGGTCTTGCTCCCAATCCGCAAGATATGATGATTGGCAAAATTGCAGGCGTGAGCGTAACGCAAAACGGCGGTTCGCCCACAGACGGCTCAACAATCCGCATTCGTGGCGGCAGTTCGCTCTCCGCCTCCAACGACCCGCTGATAGTAGTTGACGGCATTCCGCTTGGCAGCGGACCGGGCGGCGTTGGCAATCCGTTGAGTTCGATAAATCCTGCCGATATTGAAACATTTACAGTGCTGAAAGATGCCTCCGCTACGGCAATTTACGGCTCGCGCGCATCAAACGGCGTTATTATTATTACCACAAAAAAAGGCGCAAAAGGTAAGGTGAAAATTGCTTATGACGGCAATATTTCAGTGAGCAACCGCAAAAGACAAATTGATGTATTGACAGGCGATGAGTTTCGCAATTTTGTAACGGAAAGTTATGCAGGCAAACCCAATGCCGCAGAGGCTATTACCGCACTCGGCAAAGCAAATACCGACTGGCAGGGCGAAATTTTTCGTACAGGCATCAACACTGAACACAACCTTAGCGTTTATGGCTCGGTAAAAGATATTATGCCGTACAGAGCCTCTGTCGGCTACACAAATCTTAACGGAATTTTGCTGACGGAGCATTTGGAACGCTATACGGCGAGCGTTGCGCTGTCGCCTACTCTGTTCAACAGACATTTGAGCATAAATTTTAATGCAAAAGGAATGTATATCAAAAATCGTTTTGCAAATCGCGGCGCAATCGGTACGGCAACCGTAATGGACCCGACAAAACCTGTGTATCAGGAAGACAGAGATGAAAACAGCCCTTTCGGCGGCTATTGGACTTGGGTAAATAATATGGGCGAAATCAACTCGCAAGGCACAATAAACCCTGTGGCAATGCTTAATATGGTGCAAGACCGCTCAAATGTTTGGCAAATTATCGGCAACGCGCAGTTTGACTACAAAGTGCATTTTTTGCCCGATTTACACCTGAATTTGAATCTCGGTTTGGACTATTCGCAGAGCAATGGGCAGTATGTCAGCCCGATAGAAAGCCCGATGCAAGCGGCTGTGAAATACGAAATTCAGCGCGACTGGCAACAAACTCGCAGCAACCCGCTTTTCGATTTTTATGCAATGTATAAAAAAGAGATTGGCAAACACAATTTTGATGTTACGGCGGGCTATTCCTATCAATCGTTTTATCACAAAAACCCAGCAATAGAGCAGCATATCGGCGAATTTTTGGAAGACGGCACGCCTGTAATGGTAGAAACCGACAGTCCGTCAAAACTTGTACTAATTTCCTTTTTTGGACGCGCAAACTATTCATTTTCAGGCAAATATCTTTTTACAGCAACACTCCGAACAGACGGCTCGTCAAGATTTGCACAAGAAAATCGTTGGGGAATTTTCCCCGCCGCCGCTTTTGCTTGGAGAATTAGTGAAGAAAAATTTTTGAAAAATATTAAACCTGTAACCAATTTGAAACTTCGTTTGGGCTGGGGAATAACAGGTCAGCAGGACATCGGATACGGCGATTATCCTTCGCTCGCTCTCTATCAGGAGGCGCAGGGTTACGCCGCGAAATATTATCTCGACGGCGAATGGATTGACGTAATTCGCCCATCGGCATACAACGCAAATCTTACTTGGGAAAAAACCGCGACCTGCAATGCTGGCATTGATTTTGGTTTTATAAAAAACAGAATTTCGGGCAGTTTGGATTTTTATCATCGTGTAACCAAAGATTTGATTAACGCCGAAGTTAGAGTTGCGGCAGGTACAAATTTTGCTGAATTTATACCGCAAAATATCGGCTCGCTGAAAAATGACGGTGTAGAATTTACATTAAACACTGTGCCTGTTGTTACAAAAAAATGGGAATGGACGCTTGATTTTAATGTTGCCTGCAACCGCAACGAAATTATCAACCTTTCGGGCGAAAACAGTCCCAATGCCTATAACCGCATTGGCAGCACTACCAACGCTGCGGGTGGCACTCCGCTGAAAATCCACAAAGTTGGCAATGCCGCAGGAATGTTCTACGTTTACGAGCAGGTGTATGACGAAAGTGGAAAACCTGTCGAAGGACTGTATGTCGACAGGAATAATGACGGGCAAATCAACGAGCAGGATTTGTATATCTATCACAATGCCGCGCCCGCTGTAACGCTCGGATTATCAACCTCTTTGCGCTATAAAAGTTGGGATTTGAGAATTGCATCGCATGGCTCACTCGGCAACTTCAACTATAACGGAATGAACGCCAGCCACGCGCCTATTAGCGAGATTTACCACAATCAATATCTGTCAAACGTATATCAATCAGCACTTTATACAAATTTTACTTTGATGCAGGAGTTGTCGGATTATTACATTCAAAACGCATCGTTTTACAGAATCGACAATATAACTTTGGGGTGGTCTTTTACAAAAACAAAGAAATTTCCGTTTGACGGACGGCTTTCGCTTAGCGTGCAAAATCCATTTTGTTTTACAAAATACAGCGGATTAGACCCCGAAATTTTCGGCGGCGTAGATGCAAATTTTTATCCAAGACCAATAACGATGTTGGCAGGAGTGAATTTGACTTTTTAAAAAAATACAGATTAACATAAATGAAAAATACAGACATGAAAAATACAGTTAAAATATTGATAATAAGCATTTTATTGAGTGCAACCTTTACCTCGTGCCTCAATGATTTGAACACCGAACCATTGGAGGGCGGCACTTCGCTTACAGCGGAAAAAGCGTGGCAAAAACCCGAAATTTACCATCAAATGCTGGCGAAAATCTATGCTGGTTTTTCGCTATCAGGCAACGTGGGACCGAGCAGTATGCCAGATATTGTCGGTATCGGCGATGAGGGCGAAACCTCGTTTATCCGTTCTTGGTGGAATTTGCAGGAACTTACCACTGACGAGGCGTTGTGCGCGTGGGCAAACAACGGCATTGCAGAACTGAATTTCAACACTTGGACATCATCAAACCGTTTTGTGCAGTTCGCATACAACCGAATGTATATGACTGTCGCCTATTGCAATGAATATCTGCGAAATACCACTGACGAAAAACTGTCAAAACGCGATGTTGGCAGCGATATTTTGGAAAACATTCCTCAATACCGAGCCGAAGTTACAGCGTTGCGGGCGTTGAATTACTATTATTTAATGGATTTGTACGCAAATATTCCGCTGATTGACGAAAATATGAAAATCGGCGATTTGCCCGAACAGAAAAACCGCGAATTTATGTTTTCATACATAGAAAATCAACTGAAATCGGTAGAAAATCTGTTGCCCGAAAAAAGCGAAATCAACTACGGCAGAGTGAATAACTATGTGGTTTATACCGTTTTAGCGAAACTTTATTTGAATGCCGAAGTTTATATCAACCAAAATAAGTACACAGATGCGATTGATTATTTGAAAAAAATTATTGACAGCGGCAAATATGAATTAACGCCGATTTATACGGAGATTTTTGGCGCGGACAACAACCTTTCGACCGAAATGATTTTTCCTGTGATTTTTGACGGAATGAACTCAACCTGCTACGGCGGCACAAAATATTTAATATCAGCCGCTTACGACAACGATATGGCACCACAGTTCGGTATTGACGAGGGTTGGTCGGGTATTCGCGCTTTGGAAAATCTGGTTGATAAATTTTCTGCAAATGATGCGCGGGCATTGTTTTGGAAAGAAAAACGGACAAAAGAAACTTATTCGTGGTCTGATTTTAATTCAGGCTATTCTGTGGTGAAATATACCAACCTGAAAAACAATGGCGACAACGGCTCGCACGTCATTTTCCCCGACACCGACTTTCCGATGTTCCGTTTGACTGACGTCTATTTGATGTATGCGGAGGCGGTTTTGCGCGGTGGCGCGGGCGGAGATTTGGCTACGGCTCTCGATTATGTCAATGATATTCAGGACAAACGCGGACTTGCGCCAATTAGCAACGCAAAACTCACGCTCGACTTTTTGCTTGACGAGCGTTGCCGAGAACTTTATTGGGAAGGACATCGCCGCACAGACTTAATCCGTTTCGGCAAATTCACAAAAGACTATAAATGGAATTGGAAAAACGGCGTTTTTGTCGGTACTGCCAACATCAACGACTACTGCAAAATTTTTCCACTGCCTGTGCAGGAACTTGCAGCAAATAAAAATTTAAAACAAAACACAGGATATTAATTAGAAATTGAAAATTAGGAATTAAAAATTAAAAGAATTTTTTATGAAAAATATAAAATTTATATCATTCTTAATAATTGTAACCGCTTTAATTTTAAGCAGTTGCAAAAATGACAATGCGCCGCAACTCACAGACGTTGTTTCGGGCGAATTTGACGCGCTGCCTGTGAGCGAATTTGCACTTGCAGAGCCAGCGAGCGGCAATCCGTTAATTGTTACGCTCACTTGGACAAAAACAAAGTTTTACCTTGACTCCAAAGAACAGCCTGTTGGCAATGTGAAATATCTTGTAGAGGCGGATATTGCAGGCAACAATTTTGCAAATGCTGTAACTTTCGCCGCATCAGACGACAGCAATCCGCTTGCTGCAAATCTTTTTGTCAATGATATAAATTCGGTTCTGCTAAATGATTTCAAAGCGATGGCAGGGCAAAATCTGAATTTAGAACTGCGGCTGAAAACAATTTACGGCGACAACAGCAATGTTAATTTTATTTATTCTATCACACCGCTTGCTGTAAAATTTACGGCTTTCCGACCCGAAAACGAATTAATTCCCGCCTGTCTTATTGGCGACATGAACGCTTGGAACTTGAACGGCAGGGAGTTTCTTATGTATCGTGATGACAACAAAGTTACCAACCACGTTCATACCTACACAGGCAAATTCGGTGCAAACACGCATTTTAAATTCTGTTCCGAAATTGCGTTGGGTGATGAGGAAAAAATGTTTGGTAAGGGCGAAAATAACAAACTTGTTATCGGCGGCGCAGACTTTGTGCTGGAAACAGAAGGCTACTACACGCTCACTATCAATGACAAAGAAATGACGTACAGCATTGATATGTATGATGTTGAGAGTGCAGCAGAATATGCAGTGATGGGGTTTGTCGGCGCATTCTGCGGCTGGGGAGAAGGCGGTGCAGACCCCGAAATGCAAAATTTTACAGTAAAAACCAACAGCGGCGCAAATATTATTGACACGCATAACTGGTATTTGGAAATACAGTTGGATAATATTGACTACGGTGTAAAATTTCGTGCAAATCACGGATGGGGCGACCGCTGGTGTCCTGTAAAATCAACAGAAAATCCATACGGCTTGGCAGAACATAACCCAACTTCTGACCCAAATATTGACATTGCAGCGCAAGGTATTGGTAAATATGAAGTCAGATTTAACGATTTAACAGGGCATTATTTTGTAAAAAAAATCGAATAAAAAATTATAACGTAATTTTCAAAATTAATATATTTGTAAATTATGTAAATCAAATAAAAAATATTACAGTGAAAAATTTAAAACATTTTGGATTAATAATTTTGGCAATAACATTTTTTGCCTGTGAAAATTATGAGCGCAAGCCGCAAGGCAATATTGTGCCAACCGCCTCTGTGCTGAAAATTGCACAAAACAGCGTTTGGTTGAAAGACTCTGTAAATGAAGTTTTTGTAAATAAATTTCTGATGCGCATAAATTGGACGGAAGCGCGTTTTACCTGTGAAAACGGCGTGCCTGCCGAAGCAGGTGCAGTGCAGTACATCTTGGAGATGGATACAGCCGATTTTTCCTCGCCTGTGGTTTTAGCAACCACAGAAAAACTGTTTGCCGATTTGTTTTCGGGATTTCTGCACGAAAAAATTGTTAATTGGTACGGCGGCGAAATTGACACAACAAAATATATTTCGTTTCGCGTAAAAATTATTGCAGAAAAGTTATCCGAACCGATTTTTTCCAACTCTCTGGCATTGAAAGTTGATAATGTAAAGCCCGAAGATGAAATTGCAGTAACGCCAGAAATTCCTGAAATTACTGTAAAAATCAGAAAAGCGGCGGAATGCGCTTGGGAAAATATTTACGTTTATGCGTGGGGCGCAGAGGAAATTTACGGCGGCTGGCCCGGACAAATGTTGATTGCAGAAGAATTGCAAGAGGGGCAAGAGAGTGGATGGCTCTATTTTGTACTGCCCGGCATTCGCCCTGTAAATTTAATTCTAAACAAAGGCACAGGCGGCGAAGACAATCAATTCGATTTTCTGTATAATCCAACAGAAAACGGCTGTTATGAAATAACAAACTCAACATTTACGGAAGTAGATTGCGAGGAATAATTAACACAATTTAACATAATTTTTAGAATTAACATATTTGTAAATTATGCAAATTCTGAAAATCAAAAAAAATAATTCAGATGAAAAATAAAAGTTTAATTTTAGCAGGTTTTATGGCAATTTTTGCAGCGTGCAGTTGCAATGAGCCGAAACCAAACGGCGGCGGCGATGGTGAGGAGGTAACAGTTCTTCCCAATCACGAAATTATTTACGAACTCAATGTGCGCAACTATTCGCCTGCGGGAAATTTTGCGGGCGTTACCTCCGACATTGCGCGCCTTAAAGAGTTGGGCGTTGATATTCTGTGGCTTATGCCGATACACCCAATAGGCGTGGAAAACCGAAAAGGCGTGAAAGGCAGCCCCTATTCCGTCAAAAATTATCTCGAAATCAATCCCGATTACGGTACGGCAACCGATTTGAAAAATCTTGTTGCCGCAGCGCACAAAAACGGTATGAAAATTATCATCGACTGGGTGGCAAACCATACCGCGTGGGACAATGTTTGGGTTTCGGAACATATTGATTTTTACGCAGTTATCAACGGACAGCGTCCCGCGCCAGCCGAACAGGACTGGACTGACGTGGTGAAACTCGATTACAGCAACCCCGAACTCCGCTCAACAATGATTGAGGCGATGAAATATTGGGTGCAGGAATTTGATATTGACGGCTACCGCTGCGACTATACCTATGGCGTGCCAGCCAATTTTTGGCAGGAGGCGATAACCGAAGTGAATGCTGTAAAAAAATGTTTTTTCCTTTCCGAAGGAGATGATATTAACCGTTCAAAATATTTTGACTGCGATTATGCGTGGGGATTTTCAAACAGATTGCTCGAATTTGCTGAAAATCAAAATGTTGCGGCTCTCAAAAATGCCTGTACCGCTCTGTTCAACAACTCGGATTATGCCGATTTGAGCAGAATGGTGTATATCACAAACCACGATTTGAACGCATATCACGGCACAGAATTTACCCGTTTTGGCGGGAACACGCTGCCGATGACGGCTCTGTTTTTTACCATTTACGATATGCCACTGCTCTACAACGGTCAGGAAATTGGCGCAAACAAATCAATGGGATTGTTTGACGTAGAAAAAGTTGTGTGGCAGCCCGTAAATTCAAAAATAAAGAGCCTGATAAAAAAACTTATTGACCTTAAACACTCTCAGCCCGCTTTGGAAAACGGTAAAGGACGCGGCGAACTGACTTTTTACGCTACAAACAATGCAAACGTGCTGGTTTATTCGCGCAAAAAAAACGGTAATGAGGTGCTGGTTGTGCTGAATTTTAATAATACAGCGGTTGAAATTGCATTTGCCGAAACCGCTCCGAGCGGCGAATTTGCAAACTGGCTCGAAAGCGGCAAAACAGAATTTTCTCTCGAAAAATCAATTATGCTCGCAGGCAATGGGTATCAGATTTTTGTGAAATGATTTTTTTAAAATTCATTAAAAATAAACAAAAATTACAACAATGAAAAAAGCGTTTCTTTTTAATTTAGTGTTTTTATTGACATTTGCAATGCTATCAAAACTCAATGGGCAAACGCTGTCTGGCAGAGGAGCATCAATGCCTTTTAGCGTGATAGAAGCGGAGAACGCAAGTACAAACGCAACTATTTTGCCGTCTTCCACAGTCTACAAAAACGATATTCAGAGCGAGGCATCGGGCAGAAGGGCTGTAAAACTGCAAAACACAGCCGACTATGTGCAATTTACACTCACCGCATCTGCAAACGCGCTTGTGTTGCGCTACGCAATACCCGACAACAACAACGCAACTTATCCGCTTGCTTTTTACATCAACGGCAGTCAGCAAAGCGATTTAACAGTTGACAGCAAACATTCGTGGGTGTATGGCAACTATCCGTACACTGACAATGCCAACGACGGCAATGCGCATAAATTTTGGGAAGAAAAACGCATTATTCTACCGCAAACTTACACTGCGGGAACAACATTGAAGTTTCAAAAAAACTCAAACTGCAACGCCTCGTGGTATTGCATTGACTTAATAGAATCAGAGCAAATACCCGCCGCAACAGCGCAGCCTGCCAATTCTATTTCAGTAAGCAGTTACACCTCTTTGCAAACTGCGGTTGATGATGCAATACATCAGGGGAAAAGTTTGTACATTCCCGAAGGCGAGAAAAATTTTCCGACAACAACAGATAAAGCATTTGTTTGGGGGTCGCTCACAATTCAAGGCGCGGGTGCGTGGCGAAGCATTATTTCAGGTAAGGGCGCACAGTTTGTCATAAAAAATTCAGTAGCAAATATTACTTTTAAGGACTTTACCATTCGCGGCGTGGAAACATGCAGAATTGATAACGGCGGGCAAACTGCGATAGAATCGGAACAAGGCTACTCTTACTCAAACGTTACGATTGATAACATTTGGGTGGAACACTGTAAAGTCGGTTTTTGGATAAGGAACTGCAACAACCTGAACATCAAAAATTGCCGCATACGCAACGTTTTTGCCGATGGAATAAACCTTAACAACGGCAACACAAACGCAATTATAGAGCATAACCACATCAGAAACACAGGAGATGACGGAATTGCGCTTTGGTCTAAACTCAGTGCCAACGGAAACAACAAAATCCGTTACAATACGGTTTCGTTGCCCTCGCTCGCCAATGGAATCGCCATTTACGGCGGCTACAACAATGAAATTTCAAACAATCTTATAACAGATATTGTGTTTCAGGGCGCGGGCGTTAATGTTGGCACAGACCACCAGCCCATTTCCTGCAACGGTTATATTAAAGTGCTGAATAACACGCTTTTGCATTGCGGAAGTATTGGCGATTATGGGGCACATATCGGCGCAGTGTGGATTTGCGTTCCAGATGGCATCGGCGCAGATATTTCTATCGAAGGAAACGATATTTACACTCCGCGCAGTCAGGGAATTTTTGTGAAAGGTGCGGCGAGTCTGCCTGATATTTTGGTAAAAAATAATGTTTTTCACACAATTTCTACCAATGCAATCCACATTATGCCTGAATGTAACGGCGCAATGACGGCGCAGTGCAACACGTTTACAAGTTGCAACAATCAACTTTATAAAGAATCGTCTTCATTTGTTTATAATGAAAATAACAGTAATTGCGAAAGCACGCCGCCGCCGCCCGTTAATATTCTTACAATAAAAATAAAAGTACCAGAAGAGTGGACAAACTGCTACGCTCATCTTTGGTGGGCAGACCAGCCAATTTTTAGCAATTTGTCTTGGCCCGGACAAGTTTTGACAAAAGAAGGCGAGTTTTTCGTTTATACTGTTGATATTTACAATATTAGCAATGCGAATTTGATTTTCAACAACGGCAGCGGAGCACAAACGGAAGATATGAGTATACTGCGTAGTAATATTTTGCAGATAGCGGAAAACAGTTGCTGGGACGGCACAAATACAGGTCAAACACCTGTGCTAATGTCCTGCACTGTAACAGGAATCAGCGCGGCAGACGAAAATAAAACTGTAATATATGTTGATAACAGTCAATTAATAATTAACAGCAAACAATTAATAAACAGCGCAGTGCAGATTTTTGATGTAACAGGCAAAATAATTGCCACTTTACAACAGTCAATTATTGACATAAATTATTTGCCCGCAGGCATTTATTTTGTAAAAATTGGAAATTATACAGAAAAATTTATAAAAAAATAAAAAAAAATAATTTTACGCAAAGATTATTCTTTGCGGACTTTACCTGAAAACAACAATAATTTATATTTTATTAACACATATTATTAACAAAAAAAATTTTTATCAGTATGAAAAACATTTCTACTTTAATTTTGGGTTTATTGTGCGCGGTATCTGTTAGCGCACAGAATAAACTGTATTTTTCTCCACAAACATCAAATGGAGGAGATTGGACAGAAGCAGGCGCAAAATTCAATGCGTGTCTGAAATCTGGCGACGACGCGCCTGTAATTTTGTATCTTGCGCCCGTTGATGGTGCAACCAACGTGTATAGTGCCGATTTGGCAAGCGTTGAGTATGACCAAATTCGCTTTCTGCGTTTAGCCCCGACCGACCCTGATGTGGCAGGCAGCGATGATTGGGGTTGGAACAAAACAGGCTATATGCCGTTCAGTTACGCCGAAGGCAATTATTGGACAATGATCCAGACAATTTGGAATCCAGGCGACAACGACAAACAGTTTTTCACTGTTTCTACTTATGGACAGGCAGTTCCAACAGAGGACATTGTTATTAAGTTTAAACAGCCGAATAACGAATGGGAAAATGTCGGCATTTTTGCCTGGGGCGGCACAACCGCTAACGGTATCGAAACTTTTGGCGGGTGGCCAGGAACAACGCCTGCAAAAGATGCAGATGGATGGTATTCCGTAACTGTTGCTGTTGCAGCGGGACAAACTATCGGACACGTTATTTTTAATGACGGTAAAACACACGAGCAAGGCGAGGAAGTCCAATTTAACGCCGACGAAGTAACAACCGAAACAGCCTGTTACGAACTGACTGCTTCCGCTGCTACGAAAGTAGATTGTATCATCTCTGGCATCGAAGATGTTTTTGCAAATCCGCAAAAAATTGAAAGAATTGAGTATTACAATTTGCAGGGAATACGCCTTAATGCAGAGCCGCAAGAGGGGTTGTTTATTGCAGTGCCGTACTACAAAGGCAACATTCGCGGCGAAGCGGTAAAAGTGATAAACACAAGAAAATAATCGAAAGATTTATTAAACAAAAAAATGCGCCCAATGCTTAAAGAAAAACATTGGACGCTTTTTTTGTATTATGGTTAAAAAAAAATGTTCGTGTAGTTCGTGTGGTTAGTGGTAAAAAAAAAGACAGCCTTTCCCCTATAAATTTATGATAATACGCAAAGCGACCTATAATTCAATTTGAGGATTCAATTTGAATATTTTGGGATTTTAATTTCAAATTCTCAAATTTTCAAATTGAATTTTTGTATTTTTGCATCTTCAAATTTTCAAATTGAATTGTCACAAGTTTGTGTGTAATTGAAAATTTTATGTTACCTTTGCAAATTCAAAAAAAAACCACAAATTACACCTATTTTAACAAATAAATTTTAATGTAATTTGCGGCTAAATTTTGTAAAAATCTGTGTAATTTGTGGATTAAAACAATGAAAGAACAGGACAAAATTATTTCTGAAATTACTGAAAACGAATATAAATACGGCTTTTCCACTGATATTGAAACCGAAATTATACCCGTCGGCTTGAACGAGGAGGTGGTGCGGTTGATTTCTAAAAAGAAAAATGAACCGAAGTGGCTTTTGGATTATCGCCTCAAAGCATTTCGCTATTGGGAAAAATCGAAAATGCCGACTTGGGCGCACTTAAATATTCCAAAAATTGATTATCAGGCAATTTCCTATTTTGCCGCGCCGCGAAAAGAGGGTGAAAAAAGCGGCGAAATTGATGAGGAACTTGTAAAAACTTTCGACAAACTCGGCATTCCTCTTAATGAAAGAAAAATGCTTTCGGGAATGGCTGTTGATGCGGTTATGGACAGCGTTTCGGTTAAGACAACTTACAAAAAAGAACTTGCGGAAAAGGGTATAATTTTTTGCTCGATAAGCGAGGCGGTAGAAAATCACCCCGATTTAGTGCAAAAATATCTCGGCAGCGTTGTTCCCGCAATGGACAACTATTTTGCGGCACTCAACTCGGCGGTTTTTTCTGACGGCTCATTCGTTTTTATTCCAAAAGATGTGCGCTGCCCGATGGAACTTTCCACATATTTCCGCATAAACGCCATTAATACAGGGCAATTCGAGCGCACTTTGATAGTGGCAGAGGAAGGAAGTTACGTCAGTTATTTGGAAGGCTGCACTGCGCCGATACGCGACACAAATCAGTTGCACGCAGCAATTGTGGAAATTGTGGTGATGGACAATGCGGAGGTGAAATATTCCACCGTTCAAAATTGGTATCCGGGCGACAAAAACGGCAAGGGCGGAATTTATAATTTCGTTACCAAACGCGCTTTGTGCAAGGGCTACAAATCGAAAATCAGTTGGACACAAGTCGAAACAGGGTCGGCTATTACTTGGAAATACCCGTCTTGCATTCTGCGCGGCGACAATTCTATCGGCGAATTTTACTCTGTCGCCGTTACGAATAATTTTCAGCAAGCGGACACAGGCACAAAAATGATTCATATCGGCAAAAATACGAAAAGCCGTATCGTTTCAAAGGGAATTTCGGCAGGAAAAAGTCAAAATTCCTATCGCGGACTTGTGCAAATCGGCGAAAATGCCGACAACGCGCGTAATTTTTCGCAGTGCGATTCGCTGCTTTTGGGCAACAAATGTGGCGCACATACCTTTCCGTATATGAATGCAAAAAATCCCTCTGCCATTATCGAACACGAGGCGACCACCTCAAAAATCAACGAGGAACAACTTTTCTACTGTAATCAGCGCGGCATCAGTACCGAAGACGCTATTGCGCTGATAGTCAATGGCTACGCAAAGGAAGTGCTAAACAAATTGCCAATGGAATTTGCTGTTGAGGCGCAAAAATTATTGTCGGTAAGTTTGGAGGGAAGTGTAGGATAATTGACGGTTGCTGAACTTGTTGAAGCAAGTTTGCTGATACTGCCGAAACGAATACAGAATACATTTTTTCCATTAGGAAAAATAGTTTGGTAGAAAAAAAAAATAACATCAACACACATTCAGCAGGAATGTAACATCTATAAGTTGTTTGTCCTAATAGATTTTATCAAATTTATTATTGATAAAAAACATTAAACAAATTATTGATTTTCAGTAAATAAAATGTAATTTTGCAGCACTAAAAATTTAAAAATAACTAAGTAACATTTCAATTATTATGAAAGAATTAAAAGGAACAAAAACCGAAAAAAATCTGCAAGAGGCTTTTGCAGGCGAATCAATGGCAAGAAACAAATACACTTTTTATGCGTCAAAAGCGCGCAAAGAGGGTTATGTACAAATTGCTAATTTGTTTGAGGAAACGGCGGGAAACGAAAAAGAACACGCCGAAGTCTGGTTTAAACTGCTGCACGGCGGCGAAATGCCAGATACCGCAACCAACCTTCAAGACGGCGTAGATGGCGAAAACTACGAATGGACTGATATGTACGCCCGCTTTGCAGAGGATGCGCGCGAGGAAGGTTTTACGCGCATCGCATTCCTGTTTGACGGCGTTGCAAAAATCGAAAAAGAACACGAGGAACGTTACCGTAAATTGTTGGCGAATGTAGAAAACGAACTTGTTTTCTCGCGAGACGGCGATATGATTTGGCAATGTTCAAACTGTGGACATATTGTTATCGGCAAAAAAGCCCCCGAAATGTGTCCCGTTTGCTCGCACCCGAAAGCATATTTTCAGATTAAAGCGGAAAATTATTGATTTTTCACGCAAACACAAAAAAATCGCAACAGTTTTGAAAGGCTTTTGCGATTTTTTTTGCATAAAAATAAACCCTCTATTTTTGGCAGGTAGAGTTGCCGTTTTAATTAACGTGAATTCTATTCTTTCTCCCCATAAATTTATGATAATCCGCAAAGCGACCTATAATTCAATTTGAAAATTTGAGGATTTGAAAATTTTATGCTACCTTTGCACCTCAAAAAAATCAAAAAATGTCAAACCAGTCGGGCATCAAATCGCTTGCGAAAGACACCGCTATTTACGGCGTTTCGAGCATTGTCGGGAAATTTTTTAATTGGTTGCTTGTGCCTTTTTATTCGCGTGTGATTACACAGGCGGAGTTTGGTATTTCGCAGCAACTTTATGCGTGGATTGCGCTAATAATCGTGATTTTGACCTACGGAATGGAAACGGGCTACTTCCGTTTTGCATCGGACAACAGCGGAAAATGGAACGCTAATAAAGTTTATACCACCACCCTTACGAGCATTCTCTGCACATCAGTCGTTTTTGTGATTTTATTCTCAATGTTCAATCCTCAAATCGCTTTTGTGATGCGGCTTTCGGACTTTACGCCGTTGGTTATGATAATGGGAGTAACGGTGGCTATTGACGCATTTTCCACAATTCCTTTCGGTTATCTTAGATTTACAAATAAGCCTGTTAAATTTATGATAATCAAACTTTTAACTATTTTTTCAAATATATTTTTCGTTCTGTTTTTCCTTTGGCTCTGTCCTAAAATTTACGCAAAAAATCCTGACCTGATTTCCTGGTTTTTTAAGCCCGACAACAAAGTCCTTTATATTGTAATTGCAAACTTACTTGGCTCATTATCAGGACTTTTAGCACTTTTGCCTTATATTTTTGTAAAAAAATGGGAATTTGATTTTTCGTTGCTAAAAAAAATGTTGCGTTACTCGCTGCCGTTGCTTTTGCTTGGCGTAGTCGGCATAATGAACCAAACGCTCGACAAACTGCTTTTCCCCTATCTTTTCAACGGCTCGCAACTCGCAATGCGCAGTGAATTAGGCGTTTATCAAGCCTGTTTCAAAATTGCGATGGTGATGATGATGTTCAGTTACGCATTCAAATTCGCTTATGAGCCGTTTGTTTTTTCGCAAAAAAACAAAGGCGACAACAAGATGCTCTACTCGCTTTCAATGAAATTTTACGTTATTTCCTCGTTGATAATTTTTCTCGTTTTGACGGCGTATTTAGACGTTCTTGCTCTGCTGCTTAAAGAAAGTTTTCGCAGTGCAATAATGATAATTCCCTTTGTATTAATTACTTACCTTTTTCAAGGCATATATTTTAATCTGTCGATTTGGTACAAACTTTCCGACCGTACGCATTGGGGAACGTGGATTTCGCTGATTGGTTTTGTGCTGACGCTGGTCAGTTACAGGATTTTTATTCCGATTTACAGTTATTGGGCGTGCGTTTTCGGCTCGCTGTTCAGTTTTTTTGTGATGATGTCGGTAAGTTATCTTCTTGGACAAAAATATTTTCCAATAAAATATAATCTCAAAAAAATCGGTGCCTATTTTGCCTTTGCCATTTCTCTCGCTGCGCTGATGCTGCTTGTAAAAATGCCAAATTTATGGCTCACAATCCTTTGGCGGAGTGCGCTTTTAGTGCCATTTTTAGTGCTTGTGATAAAAAAAGATGTGCCTGTGAAAGAAATTATAGCAAGGATAAAAAAAGGTTAAATATTAAATTTTTGGTAAAAAAATACAATTTTCATCTTTTTCAAAAAAAATTATATTTCCCATTGTTCCAGCGTTCCCAGCAACTCGTCAAAATTTTTCACTTTTGAGGTTGATTTCACTGTTTCGATTTGTTTTTCGAGTTCGGTTTCGTAAGTGTCTTCGGCAACATCACGAATAACACCCATTGCTACGGGCATTTCGGGCGATTTCATTTGTGCAAGTTTCAGATGCAGAGCGTAATCCTGCTCCTTTGCGTCGTGAATAAGAATATCGCTCTCTGTAATACCGTTTTCGCCGATGGTAACAACTTTCAAGTTCCAGCCGTCAAGCACAAGCCCTTTGTTGCGTTCTGCGCCGAAAATCATAGGCTTTCCGTGTTCAAGAACAACGGTTTTTTCTGCCCTCGCCTCTTTTGACGAAATTTCGGCGTGCGTGCCGTGGTTGAAAATTACGCAATTAACCAAACATTCCACCACCGAAGTTCCTTTGTGGCGGTGCGCAGCAAGCAGCACCATTCTCGCAGTTTCGGCATCAACATCAAGAGTTCTGGCAAAGAATGTTCCGCCCGCGCCAAAAGTCAGTTCCGCAGGCACAAACGCCTTTTCTACTGTGCCGTAGGGAGATGATTTAGATACAAACCCTTTCGGCGAAGTGGGCGAATATTGCCCTTTGGTCAAACCGTAAATGCGGTTATTAAAGAGCAAAACATTGATATTGATATTGCGCCGAACGCTGTGAATAAAGTGGTTTCCGCCAATAGCAAGGCAGTCGCCATCTCCTGTTGCCTGCCAAACACTGATGTTTGGATTGGCTGTTTTTACGCCAGATGCAATCGCCGCGCCGCGCCCGTGAATAGAGTGAAAACCGTATGTGCTGAGGTAATACGGCAATCGCGAACTACAACCGATACCCGACACAACGGCAACATTATGCGGCGCAATTCCAATTTCCGCCATTGATTTTTGAAGTGTAGCAATAAGCGCGTGGTCGCCGCAGCCCGGACACCATTTTACCGATTGATTGCTTTTAAAATCCTTATTTATGAGTTCCATTTTGCAAAAATGCTTGATTTAAGATTTTTCAGATTAAATAACTTGCAAAATTATATAATTAAAATGAATTAGCAAAATATTTTTTATTCTTTTAAAAAAAATAAAAGCATTATTCAACACATTCTATTTTTATAATCCTCGTAAGAAAATTTTTTGAGCAGTTCAAAATCGCCGTTTTTGCGCAAAATGCCGATTGACGGGTGTGAAACGCCGTTGAACATTGTGGTTTTGACCGTTGTGTAGTGAATCATATCTTCAAAAATAATGCGCTGCCCGATTTTTAATTTTTTGTGGAAATAAAAATCGCCCAAAAAATCGCCGCTCAGGCAACTGTTTCCGCCAAAACGATATTTAAAAACGTCTTTTTGAGGCGGAATTTCGCCGACTACAACAGGCTTGTAGGGCATTTCGAGGCAGTCGGGCAGATGGCAGGCAAATGAAATGTTGAGCATCGCCGTTTTTATTCCTTGATTTTCAACAATGTCCTGCACTTCGGCAATCAACACGCCTGTGCGCCACGCAAATGCCGCGCCCGGTTCAAGAATTATATGTAAATTCGGGTATTTCTCTTTAAATTTTTTTAGCAGTGAAATTAGATGTTCCACATCATAATCCTCTCTTGTAATCAGGTGTCCGCCACCCATATTCAGCCATTTTACCTGCCGAAGTTGCGCATTAAATTTTTGCTCAACAACTTCCAAAACCTTTTCCAAATCATAAGACGAATTTTCGCAAAGAACGTGAAAATGCAGCCCTTCAATGCCTTTCGGCAGAGTTTTGGGCAGGTTTTCGGCAACAATGCCCAAACGCGAACCCGCCTTTGCAGGATTGTACAAATCTGTTTCCACCACCGAAATTTCTGGATTAATCCGCAATCCGCAAGAAATTCCGTATTTTTCTGTTTGCGGAAAATATTTTTCAAAATGAGCAAGCGAATTGAACGTGACATGGCTGCTCATTGACGCAATTTTTTCAAACTCATTTGCTTGATACACAGGTGCATAAGTATGCGCCTTGCTGCCCATTTCCTCAAAAGCAAGGCGAGCCTCATAGAGCGAACTTGCAGTAGATTTCTTGATATATTCCCGCACAATCGAAAACGTTTTCCACTGAGAAAACGCCTTAAAAGCGAGAATTATTTCCACGTCAGCCCGCTCTGCAACCGATTTTATTAATACAAGATTTTTCCGAAGCAACGCCTCTTCAATCACATAACAGGAGGAAATAATATTTTTATATTTATCTAACATAAATTATATTTTTATAACAAATGCTCTGCGTCGCTTGTGCTGCAAATTATCAAAATATTCCCAATTTGCCTGATTTTTCGAGTTTGTTTCGAGAATTGAGGTCGTTTCGGAATATTGTACGCCGTACTTAATAAAATATTTCGTTTGGTCATAGAAAAAGAGCGCATTAACGCCTTTATTTTGATAATCGGGGCGTACGGCAATCAAAAGCAGGTCGAAAAAGTCAATCTTTTTAGTTTTTAATCCTTTCAAAATTCCGTACCATCCGAATGGGAAAAGTTTTCCCTTACATTTGCGCAACGCAGCCGAAATATTCGGCATTCCGCAGCCCGCACCGACAATTTCGTCATTTTCATTGACAACAATAGTCGCAAAATCGTAATTCAGCAGCGGAAAATACATATCGCAGTAGTATTTTTTCTGCTTGTCAGTGAGCGGTTGATAGTTGTAGAGCGGTTGATAAGCGGTATCAATCACGTCAAGAAAAGTGTAGCCGTAATGTTTTACAAGTTCGCGGGCAGATTTCACTTTTATCACTTTCAACTTATATTTTTCCATCACAATTTTTGCAACGCGCTCCATTTTATCAGGCACTTTTTGGGGAATAAACACTCGGTACTCAATCCAATCGGCATCTTTTACCATTCCGTAAGCCTCAAAATGTTTGAGATAATATTCGTAATTGTAGAGGCTTGCCATCGGCGCATTGTATTCAAAACCGCGAATAAGCAAGCCCTGATGGTCGAAATCGGTAAAGCCCACGGGACCGTTCATTTCGTTCATTCCTCGCTCTTTGCCCCAAGTTTTTACTGTGTCCAAAAGCGTTTTCGACACTTCAAGGTCGTCAATAAAATCGAACCAGCCGAACCTTACGCGCTTGTTTTGCCAATGCTCGTTGGCGCGGTAGTTGATTATTCCTGCAATTCTACCGACAATTTTGCCATCTTTGTACGCCAAATAAACAACGTGGTCGCAAACCTCGTGCGCAGGATTTTTTTTCAGATTAAACGTGTTTAGTTCGTCAAAAACCAACGGCGGACAAAAATATGGATTGCCCTCATATAAATCGGTGCCGAACTTTATAAATTTTTTGAGTTCGCATCGGTTTTTTACTTCTTTAATTTCAATCATAATTATATTTTTTTTGGAATGTGTTTTTTAATTTTTTTTTAAATTTAATTTTTAACCTTTAATTTTTGTCTAATTTTAATTATATGATTTTAACCGCATTATCATTTCATCAAAATCTACTTTATGTCCGTCGAATTCGGGACCATCGACACAGACAAATTTTGTTTCACCTCCTACTGTAATACGGCACGCACCGCACATTCCAGTACCATCAACCATTATTGTATTCAACGAAACTTCGGTCGGAATTTCATATTTTTTTGTTAAAAGACAAACAAATTTCATCATTATTGCAGGACCAATCGCCTCACAACGATTAACTTTTTCGGACAAAATAATTTTTTCTACTCCGTTGGTTACCAGCCCTTTACAACCATAACTGCCGTCGTCGGTGTAAATCAGAACTTTGTCGGCAACGGCTTTGAACTGCTCTTCGAGAATAATCAAATCTTTGGAACGCGCTGCCAGCACTGCAATTATGCGGTTGCCTGCCGCTTTAAGAGCCGTTGCGACAGGCAGCATCGGAGCCGCGCCAACACCGCCGCAAGCACAAACCACAGTGCCTAAATTTTCAATTTCAGTGGCTTTGCCCAGCGGTCCCGCGATGTCGTGTATAAAATCTCCCTCGTTGAGAGCGCAAAGTTTTTGTGTAGAATTGCCGATTTTTTGAATTACAAGCGAAATTGTGCCTTTCTCCTTGTCCGCATTTGCGATTGTGAGTGGAATGCGCTCGCCTTTTTCGTCAGCGCGCACAATCACAAAATGCCCTGCGCGAGCCGCTTTTGCAATCATTGCCGCCTCCACTACAAGTTCGGTTACAACAGACGAAAATTCTGTTTTTTTAATAATTTTATTCATTCATTTAAATATTTTATTTCACAACAATCTCCGAATAATCCAAAAATAAATGATAAATTGAAAAAAGTTTTTGATTATTTCGCTTGTGTTTAGACAAATATGTTCCCTGATAATTTTGATTGACAAGGAGATAATCTAAAAAAGCATCTGTAACAATAGCAGTTTTCGATTTTAACTTTTCATTTATCCTGTTAGAAAGTGCAATGTGGGTAATATCTTGATTTTCAATAAAAGCGAGTTGCCCTTCAAAAGGTAATCTCAACTTTCTATGCTCGCGATTAGTGCATTTTACAATATCATCAATATACAGATTAATATTCGTGTCATTCATTTGTTCAATTCTTTTACATTCTATTGCGAAATAAACATTTTCATCATTTTCTTTCCAGATTTTCTTTAATTTCAACTTGTTAATGTAAATATCTATTTTGTCTGATTTTATTTTATTGTCCTGCAAATCAGTATATTCTTTTTCTGTTTCGTAAGAAAAATTGATTTCATTTAAGGTTGGCATTTTTTGTTCTAACAATTTTTTGTTTTGAATTAAGTAATCTTCTACTAACCTGTTTCTTAAATAATTTTCAAATTTAATAGAGGTATTATTTGTTACCCAAGTTTTGGAATATTTTGCTTGATTGTTTAGTATAAGTAAATAACATTCAATTACATACCAAAGTATGTTTTCTATTCTCTCTTTGGAGAAGATATGTTTTCTCTTTGATATAAAAACAGAACGATTTGGTATTATAGATACGGAGTCTTCTTTCATTCTTCAATTTTGTTTAAATGTTCTAATTCTGCATCTTCTACATTTTCTATAAATTCTGCTACGTCATACCAAGCCATTGCCCTATGCCAACATTTGTATTCGTTGGGTTTGATAATATAAAACGCATTTTTCTCAAAACCTTTTATATCTTTTTGTATAAACAAGTTTTTGGTTGGATCTTCTGTATTGGTTATTTGCGAAATACTTACGTCTGCCAATGTTTCAAAAACCTGTGTTTCAGATTCGTTGTATTTCCATACAAATTGCTTATCGGGTTTTGTTCCCAAAAATTTAAAATTCATCGCAATAAAATGCTTTAACGGATAAATTTCTACCTGTATAAATTCGTCATAATAGATTTTTTGAAATTCTTGCAAAAATACTTCTGCATATTTTTCAAGAACATATTTTTGATTTCTGTAATGATTTTCCTTTGTTGTAAAATTTAACAAATGCTGTTTGCTTTCTTGAAATTGGTATCTCGAAACATTTAAAACATAATCTATCAAATCTTTTTCATAACCTTTTATTCCATATAAATCGTTAATAATTTTGTTGATTTTTGACAAAACAGTTTCGTTTTTTTTCGGTTCGCCTAAACTAAATTTACTATAATGTTTTTCAAATGGTTTCAAAAATTGATTTACTAAACTAATCAGTTGCGATTTGTTTGTTTTGCTTGGTTCAATAATGGGAAACGATAAATATTCTTCTTTCCAACGAATTTGAGGTCTTGTTGAAGTTGCCCAAGAACCCGCATTGAAAAATATATAATATGAATAAATATTTGAAATCAAGTATGAATACAATTCACGAATAATCATATCATTAGAACTGCAAATGCCAAACACGCCTTTTTTATAGATAGACGGATTGGGATTATATGAAACGATAATATCGGTTTCATTTTCCGCTTGTTCCTTGAATAAGATTTTATAACCGTCAAATATTTTTTTACTACGACCTGCTTCTAAATATGTTTCTTCATAACTTAAAATATGAGAACTATTTTGAGTAAAATATTGCTTTATTTGAGAATTTTCATTTAAAGGTAATCCTTCTAAAAAGATAAAACGTCTTTTAGGTGTTCCTTTTAAAATTCCTGCACCTCCAAACACATTTTTATTATCTATAAATCTCTCAATGTTTTTCGTGTTAGAACACAATCGTTTCAACAACACAAAATCCAATGTATTTCCATACAAAGCAACTTTAAACAACCAATCATTTTCAATAAAATATTTTTGTAAAATATCTTTTTGGTCAAATTTTTCAATGACCAGCATTTTAAAGTATTTCAAAAAATGATTGATTTTTACAGAATGGTGTTTCACTACATTTTTCAAATGCTCTTCGCCGTTGGACAAACGGAAAGTAACAATACTTGCAGGGCTGCCTTTTTCTTCAAAAATCAATCGACGAACAAGCGACAAGTCAAAGAAATTATCTAAACAATAAGTAGTTAAAAACTCATTTTTAAATTTCTTTGTAGTTTGAGATACATTGTAAAATATGGTGCTTGTTATAATTAGAGCAGTTTGCGTGTTGAGTTTCATAAAATCTTTTACTCTCAACAAAAAAGATTGTGCAATTTCATAGCCGCCAACCGTTTTTTTGTTTTCTTTCAGCCATTTTGTATGTATTTTGTCGTCTTTTTTACTTTTCCAAGGAGGATTTCCCAAAATGAAATTTAGTTTTTCTGCTTCTATTTTTTTGTTAAAAATGTGTTCTGTATCAAAGAAATTAGCATTGAATAAATTTTTATCTATCAAGGTTGGAAACAAATAAACACCAATATCTCTTGGCTCTTGATAATCCAACAACGCAATATAAATAGAGAAACACGTTACTTTCAATGCTTCGGAATTTATATCAATGCCGAACAGGTTGTTTTCTGCAATTTTTCTGATTTTTTCACTGAATTTCTTTTTGTCCTTATTTCCATTTAATTCTATCTCTTTTTCAATCATTCTACGCAAAGATTGAACAAGAAAAATGCCCGACCCTACAGCCACTTCAAATATCTTACAATCAGATGTTTGCGAGTTCTCTAAATATTTATAAATTGTATTATTCAAAATATAATCAACTAAAAATGGCGGTGTATAAACAGCCGAATTCAGTTTTTTTGTATTTTCATCAATCAATGATTCATAAATGCCTGAAATCAACTCAACAGGAATTATTGAAAAATCAAAAATTTCAAAAAAAGAACCCTCAAAAAAAGAATCTTGATATTGCAATTCACCACTAAAAACGCCTGCCAAAAATTCCGCTTGTTCTTTATTGATAACAGTATCTAATTCTTTGAATAATACGCCGTTAAACCGCTCATTCAGATATTCAAAAAGTTGATTTAATCTTTCGGGTTGTTCTATCAATCTGCAAAAATCCGCTCGCCTGTCGTTTATATTTTCTATGTTGCCTGCAATAAATTTTTGATTTATTTCTACTTTTCTATCAATCAAATATCTAATAAAAATTAATTTTAATATCAATGAATTAGCAAAATGTTCCGACAATCCACTACCCATTAAACATTTTCTTACCTCTTTTATATTTTGAAAAAGTTTTTCATTTACTCTTTTTTTATTGCGTGAATTCCTGTGAATTTCAATATATTGCTCTTGAAACCATTTCCAAGTGTCGCCGCTTTGTAAATTCCAAAATGAAAATTGTTTGTTGCGTTCCTCTTCTGTATCAAAATGTATTTCTTGCAAACAATTTTCTTTTTTGATATAATTCAGCGCATTATAAATGTAAATATCCTTATTTTTTATCACAAAAATAACAGGGGAACTGTCAAACGACCAAACTTTTTTATGTATATCGTTTTCTTTTTCTTCGGTTACATCTGTCAAATCAAAAAACAATATAAAAGGTTGATTATTAAACACATAAATTGCATCAGGTTGGATTATATCTAATTTTTTTTGAGTGTTAAAATGTAAATTTAATTTTTGTGGAGTTTTACACAACAAATCATTAACAAATACATTTTCTTTATTTCTAAAAAATACAGTATTTGTATCATTTATATTCAAGTCATAGAGCAAATTATGTAAAACAGTATTAGCCATTTGTATAATTTTGCGCAAAATTACAACAATTTAGAGAAATAAACAACAAAATTTATTAACAAAATATCATTTATAATCTATATGATTGCTTTTTGTAAATTTAAACGCCAATATTTCTTTTCAAATTTTCAATATTATAAGTCCAAAGCAACAATTCGTCATCTATTTCGTCTGGCAGAGCGAAGTCGGAAATGGAAAGCGACACAGTGCCCGTAACCTCATCGTTGAGGATTTTGAACTCAAAAAACGTGCCTTCCTCCTCGTCAAGCCAATGAAAACGTATCGTGTCATTAGGCACAAACGCTTGAATTACAGCGTCTTTTTCTTGTTTGTTCCATATAAAACGAAAATGGTTGTCATCAAGTTTTTGCACATCATCGGCAAACCATCTTCTTAAACCACCCTGCGTACTAATGCTTGTCCAAATGTTCGGCAGGGAATTTCCTTTAAGTACATACTCGCTTTGATAAAGTTGTTTTTCCATAGTAAATAAATTTTTGCACAGAATTACATAATTTGCAAAGTTACAATAAAAATTTGAGAATTTGAAAATTTGAAAATTCAATTTGAATATTTGAAGATTTGAGGATTTGAAAATTCAATTTTAAAAAAATTATTAATTGTTAATTATATTTCGTATTTTGCATTTTCAAATTTTCAAATTGAATTTTGAATTACAATTTTGTTAATTATTTTTACAAACTGCCCTGCGTAAATGCCAACGGCAGCAGCGAAATTATAGATTTTAAACAATAAATTTCCTCTGTTCCAACAAGATAAACCGTAATTTTTGCACCATAACGCAATTCTGTTTCGAGCAAAGCCTGACGGCACGCTCCGCATGGCGTAATCGGATTTGTCAAAAAACTATCAGCATTTTTTGCCGCTATCGCTATCGCAACAGGCTTATTATCAGGTCGTTGAGCGTTGGCGTAGAACATTGTTACGCGCTCAGCGCACAAACCAGACGGGTAAGCGGCGTTTTCTTGATTGCTGCCCGCAAAAATTTCGCCGTTATCAAGCAGAACTGCCGCCCCAACTGCAAATTTTGAGTAGGGCGAATACGATTTTTCGGTCTGTTCTTTGGCTTTTTCTATTAAGTTTTGTATTTGAGGCTCAACCTCTTCAAGCCTTAAAATCGAAAAAGGCGTTATAATTTGTCGTTCAATCATTGCATTTTTATTTTTCGGCAAATATAATATTTATTTTTAGAACTGCAAAGTTTTTTATAGAAAATTTTATCAACATAAAAAATTATAAAAAATAAGGCTTTTATATTTAAAAAATATGTACCTTTGCAAAGGTTGTTATACATAGAATTTTTATGATAAAAAAGATATTTATATTGTGTTTTTTATTGATTTCAGGGCTTTGCAATGCACAAAAAAACAAAGTGCAAAACCTTGATACTTTGGATTGTTATATCTCAAAAGAAAAAAAATTTACTGCCGAAAAAGAAAATAATATTAAAAATATTAAAATTCAAATCTCGGAAAATCAGTCAAATGACGCAAAACTTTATTTGCTTTACAACGACCTTTACGAACAATACAAGTCCTACGTTTATGATTCTGCATTTTATTGCGTAGAAAATTTAATAATGCTTGCGCAAAAAATGGACGATAATTGCAAAACTTTTGAAGTGCGTACAAAACTTTGCTTTTGTTACCTCTCTTCGGGCTTGTTTTCGGAGGCTTTTGGAGAAATGAAAAAATTGGAACAAAATAGTTGCGATGAGGAAAATCTGAGAATCCAATATTTGCTTATAAAAGCGCGTTTGTATTACGATATTGCCGACTACAACAATGATGAAAACGACAAAAAATACAACGACCTGGGCAACCAAATACTTAATCTTGCGTTGGAAATGATGCCCAAAAATACCAATCAATATTATTCGTCTCTTGGATTAAAAGCAATGAAAGAAGGCAATTACAATGAGGCTATTCTGAATTTCAACAAACTTATTTCCTCAAAAGACTGCTCAGAACACGACATTGCAATTGCCACTTCGAGCCTTGCGTATATTTATAAGTTGCAGGGAGATTTAGCGGTATCAAAAGAATTTTTAATCAAAGCCGCGATTGCCGACATAAAATCCTCGACAAGAGAGACGGTCGCACTCAGAAATCTTGCGCAACAACTTTATAACGAAGGCGATATTTTCCACGCAGCGCAGTATGTGAGAAAGGCTTTTGCAGATGCGGTTTTTTACAATGCGCGACATCGGCAGGTGGAAATCGGTCATATTTTGCCAATTATTGAGGAAGAACGAGTGAATTTGATTGTGGAACAGAAAAATAAAATTACAATTTTTTTGATAATTGTTTCGGTTCTGACTTTATTGACGATTGCAGTTTGCTGTTTTTTCGTAATTAATAAAATAAAATTAGCCAAGGCAAACAAAATTATTCAGAAAAATAATGACGAAGTACTCATTATCAATAAAAAATTATCTGAAGCAAATAAAATTAAAGAGGAATATATAGGCTATTTTTTTAGTCTTGATTCTGAATATATTTCAAAGTTAGAGGCATTTCAGCGTTGGGTTAAGAGGAAAATTAAGGAGAAGCGTTATCAGGATTTGCAAACAATTCCCGCAAAACTTGACGCAAAAGAGGAACGCAACAAACTTTTCAAAAAATTTGACGCAATTTTTATACAATTATTCCCCAATTTTGTGAGTGAATTTAATGCGCTACTGCAACCCGAAAGCAGAATTACGCTTGAAGAAGATGAGTTGCTCAATTCCGATTTACGAATTTATGCGCTTATGCGGCTCGGCGTTAGAAACAATGAAAAAATCGCGCAATTTATGTGTTATTCCGTAAATACAATCTACACATACAAGTCGAAAATCAAAGCACAATCACTCTATTGTCCAGAGGAATTTAGGAAAAGATTGATGAAAATACAATAGAAATTACGAATTACGCAAGAAAAACGTAATTCGTAATTTTTAATTCGTAATTGTAAAAAATTTGCGCTATTTTTTCACAGAAAGTGCCAATTCTTCCAACTGCACATTGTCTATCAAACTCGGCGCGTCTATCATTACGTCTCGCCCTTGATTGTTTTTTGGAAAGGCGATGCAGTCGCGAATGCTGTCAAGCCCTGCAAAAAGCGATACTAATCTGTCTAAACCATACGCCAAACCACCGTGAGGAGGTGCGCCGTATTTAAAGGCGTTCATCAGAAATCCGAACTTGTATTCCGCATCTTCGGGCGTGAAACCGAGAATTTCAAACATTTTTTTCTGCAAACCACTGTTGTGAATACGGATTGAGCCGCCGCCAACCTCCACACCGTTGATAACCATATCGTAGGCGTTGGCGCGCACAGCCGCAGGATTGGTGTCCAAAAGCGCGATGTCTTCGGGTTTGGGCGAGGTAAATGGGTGGTGCATCGCGTAAAACCGCTGCGTTTCGTCGTCCCATTCAAGCAACGGAAAATCCACAACCCAAAGGCACGAAAATACGTTTTTGCTACGCAAACCGAGTTGATTGCCCATTTCCAAACGCAGTTCAGAAAGTTGTTTTTGCGCTTTCGAGGTTTTTTCTCCGCTGATTATTAAAATTAAATCGCCGTTTTCGGCATTCATTTTTTCTTTTAATTTTTGCAAAATTTCTTGTGAATAAAATTTATCAACACTTGATTTTACATTGCCGTCAGCCTCAACTCTTGCATAAACCAACCCTTTCGCGCCAATTTGCGGACGTTTTATAAAATCAGTCAGCGCGTCAATCTGCTTGCGGGTATATGCAGCCGCACCTTTCGCACAAATTCCGCCGATATATTCCGCCTCGTCAAACACCGAAAATCCGTATCCTTTAAGCGTGTCCATCAACTCAACAAACTTCATTTCAAAGCGCGTATCGGGTTTGTCGTTGCCGTAAAATTTCATTGCATCGGCAAAGGTAATTCGCGGAAAATCAGACAGTTCCACACCTTTTATCGCTTTAAAAAGGTGCTTGCTCATTCCCTCAAACATTTGCAAAATATCTTCCTGCTCAATAAACGACATTTCGCAGTCAATTTGTGTAAATTCGGGCTGTCGGTCGGCTCGCAAATCCTCATCTCTGAAACATTTTACAATCTGAAAATACCTGTCAAAACCCGATACCATAAGCAGTTGCTTGAAAGTCTGCGGACTTTGCGGCAGCGCGTAAAACTGTCCTTGATTCATTCTCGAAGGCACAACAAAATCCCGCGCACCTTCGGGCGTAGATTTGATTAACACAGGCGTTTCCACTTCCAAAAAGCCCTGTTGGTCAAGGTATCGGCGCGTTTCAAACGCCATTTTATGCCGCAGTTCGAGGTTTTTGCGCACACAATTTCTGCGCAAATCAAGGTAGCGGTATTGCATACGAATATCATCTCCGCCGTCAGTTTCGTCTTCGATAGTGAAAGGCGGAGTTTGCGCCTCGTTCAGCACTTTGAGTACGGACACAATAATTTCTATTTCACCTGTGGAAATATTCCTGTTTTTGTTGCTGCGTTCGGCAACTTTGCCTGTAATTTGCAGCACAAATTCCCTGCCAAGACGGTTGGCTTTTTCGCAAAGTTCTGGGTTAATTTCCTGATTAAAAACAAGTTGCGTAACGCCGTAGCGGTCGCGCAGGTCAATAAAAGTCATTCCGCCCATTTTGCGGTTTTTCTGCACCCACCCTGTGAGCGTAACCAATTTTCCAACATCAGCGAGCCGCAATTCGCCGTTTGTGTGAGTTCTTAACATTATTTTAATTATAAATTATGAATTATGAATTAAAAATTAAGATATTTTTTTAAATTTTTTAATCTTTAATTAAACAAAGTGCAAAGGTAGCATAAAATTTTCAATTATACACAAACTTGTGACAATTCAATTTGAAAATTTGAAAATTTGAGAATTTGAAATTAAAATCCCAAAATATTCAAATATTCAAATTGAATTTTTGTATTTTTGCATTTTCAAATCCTCAAATTTTCAAATTTTCAAATTGAATTTTTGTATTTTCAAATTTTCAAAATATTTAGCGGACAGTAATAATTTTAAACCAATTTTGCAGTAAATTTTTCCAAAATTTCCACAGGCTGATACGAAAGTTTTGCCTTGCGCAAGCCTTCTAAACCTAAATCTTCTTCGCGGTTTATGTAGAGAAAATTTTGCGGAATACGCTTTGCAAATTCATTGTTTATCGCCGCATACGCGCCAATAATTGACGTGTCGGCTTTTTCGACAGCAACGTCAAAAACGCAACCGCTAATCGGAGAGCCGTAGGTAAAAGCAACGATTTTGTCATTCACTTTTAGCGCAAGTCCCTGTAAATCAAGTTGTTGAAAATTATCAAAGGCGGTTGTAATCGCTCTGCACTCCGCCTCTAATGCAACAGCCTCTTGCGGATTGTCGTTTTTCGACAGCAACAACCATTCGAGAGCGAGGCATTGCGGTAT
Source organism: Prevotellaceae bacterium (assembly GCA_031270065.1). GTDB lineage: Bacteria > Bacteroidota > Bacteroidia > Bacteroidales > Paludibacteraceae > F0058. Next base: position 30,077 of record JAISYF010000196.1, read on the forward strand.
AATTTCGGGCGAAATTTCTAAAAATTCATGGTTTGGAAAATTTCTGAGAAACTGGTTGATGTGATTGCGTTTTGGCTGAAATTTTTTGCCTGCAAGCGTTGCCAATTCCTCGCGCAAGTAAATATAATCGAAATAGTCGCGGTTGGAGAAATATTCAAATTTGCAGGGAAAGAGTTTTTCAACATTTTCGTGCATTTTTGGGCTAAGTCCCTGTAAACGAAATGGTTTCGCCTCCTGTTCGGCATTTTCCATAATCAATTCCACAGCCTTTTTCAAATCACCGTTTCCTATCGGCAGCATAAAATAAAGTTTGTCGCGAAAACAATATTTTATAAAGATAAAGCCCTCATTTTCTGCCATTTGTGTGGAATAATAAAATTTCCACACAAAAAGATTTGCAAACGCCAAATCGCAACTGCGGTATTCACAATTTGAGGTATATTTTTGAAATTTCTGTCTAAACTCTGTCGTAAAATCTTGAAAATTAAGCATAAAACTGGTTGTTTGTTAAAATGCAAAGGTAACATAAAATTTTAAATCACAACGGTATCTTAAATTGCGTAAAATAAGTTTTTTTTAAGGCATAAAACTTGCCAATTTTGTATACCGAAGAACTGCCCAAAAGCAATCCTTCGGCATACAAAAATTAGCTAAAAACAGCATTACCTTTACAATCTGCTTGCCAGCATTGAATAATAAAACTCAAACGTTTTGCCGTACTCCTCTGCAAGCGGGCTGGCGTTGTCGCGGGCGAGCATTGCAGCGTTTTGCAGCATCCCGAGATTTTGGCGAAGCGACATATCTTGCGATACAAAATTTTGTTTTTTGCTTGGCAGCGACAGAACATATTTCAGGTTTTGGTCGCTGTTTTTAACGAGTTCCTTCAAAAGTTCATCAGCCTTGTCTTTTTCGCCTATTTTGTAATAAGCATCGACAAAACCAAACAGCGAATAATCGACAGGCAACGAAGTAAAAGGTATTTCCGTCAAGCATTTTTCTATTGCAAGTTTTGCCTTTTCGTATTGATTTTCAGCCACTAAGCCGCGCACAAGTTCAGAAAAAACTTGCCTCAAAGTGCTGCACATACGGCGGTTAGTTTCGTCAAGATACACTTTTGGGTCGGAAATATTGCCGTAACGATATTTTTCCATCAAATTTTCGTACATTTTTTCGGTATTCGGGTTGCGGCGTTTTTTAACAGGCACAAAGCGGTAAGCCATTCCCTCAGCCTGCAAATAATCTGTGATGCTAGGGTAGTATTCCGAGCCGATTGTGGTGCAGAAGTACATCGGTCGTGTCCAATCGTTGTTTTTTATCATTTCAAGCACCATCATATCGTTTTTGTAGAGCGCATTTTTTTTGAGTTTTATGTAAATTGTATCAACAATATTATCATAATCTTTCTCGTCAACTACCTTATTTTCAATAACTTTCTGCTTATCAACAGGAATTGCGAAAGTTTGCGAAAACAATCTGCCGTAACCGTCAGAACGAATGAGGCTTTTATTTCTCATTAAATCAAAAGCGAGTTTTAAATCAATTTTATCCTTATAAAATTCGGGGTGTTCGCGCAAAAAATCGGTGTCGAAAAATGCGGCATCAAGCATATTTTTCTGATATTCAGAGGCTTGCCAATCTATTTGCAAAGGCTCGGATTCGTAATAACCGCGTTTCATTTGGTCAATATACCAAGGTGCAGACACATACGACAGATTGCACGAGCGAATATCGGTGCGCACGCCTTCAACCTCCTGATTGTACCAAAGCGGGAAGGTGTCGTTGTCGCCATTACAGAAAAGCACCGCATTTTGTTTGCAAGTATTGAGGTAATCGTAGCCAATGTCGCGGCAAACGTAGCGGTTTGAGCGGTCGTGGTCGTTCCAGTTCTGATGTGCCATCAACGCAGGCACAACAGCCGAAACAAGCAACGCCAAAATCGCGCTGACAACATACGGCAATTTTACTTTTTTATTCAAAAATTGCACAATCGCCATCACTCCCAAGCCAATCCAGATACAGAAAGCGTAGAACGAGCCAGCGTAGGCGTAGTCCCTTTCGCGCGGCTGATATGGCGTTTGATTAAGATACAGCACAATGGCAATGCCTGTCATAAAAAACAGCGTGAATGTTACCCAAAAATTTTGTTTCCCTTTTTTTGAATTTGAAAGTTGCCAAACAATTCCGAGCAAGCCGAGAATAAACGGCAAAAAGAAATAACGGTTATATCCTTTGTTATCTTTCAGTATATCAGGCAGTTTGCTTTGGTCGCCATAGAACAAATTATCTATAAACGGAATTCCCGAAATCCAATTTCCGTGGTCAAGTTCGCCGTTTTGGCACTGAATATCGTTTTGCCTGCCGACAAAATTCCACATAAAATAACGCCAATACATAAAACTGACTTGATATTTAAAGAAAAATGTAAGATTTTCGCCAAAAGTAGGGCAAATTGCAGTAACAGGCTTGCCTTCCTCGTCTGTTTTTACCGAGCCTCCACATTCATACACAGGCAAACGAGTTCCTTTCACATCGCCCCACTGCTGATAAGCGGTAATGTGGTGGCTCTGTGTGGAGTACATTCGTGGAAAAATCGTTTCAAAACGGCTGTCCATTTCCGCGCCTTTGGTAGTTCTGCCAACCACAACGTAACTGTCTTTTTCATTCGGATTTTCTTTGTTTTTTTGAATATAATTTCGGCTGCCGTATTTAATATTTGTTCTGCAATATCTGCCATCAACAATATATTTCGGCGGAGCGGAATAATGCGCGCCGTAAAAAAGTGGTCTATCGCCATATTGCTCGCGGTTGAGGTACGATTGCAGAGCAAACACGTCTTCGGGTGAGTTTTGATCCATTGGCGGATTGGCTGCGGAGCGTATCATTATCATTGCATAAGACGAATAACCGATAATTATTACCGTCATACACATTAATATTGTATTGAACCACTGATAATTCCATTTTTTTCTTGCAAATAATAATATTGTGCCGCCGAGAATTAATAAAATACCGAGCAAAATACTGTCGCTCAAAAATGGTACTCCGAAAATTATAAAAAAAAGCAAAAATGACAGTTTAATTTTCGTTTCACTTTTCTTAACATGCGTTTCATAAATTGCCCAAATGCTGATTAACGCTGCGGCTATAAGGTAAATAAGCAATCCGCTGTTGAACGGCATTTTTAAATGATTTACAAAAAGCAGTTCAAATTGTCCTGCCACTTTGGTAAAACCGGGTATTAAACCGTAAAGCACTGCTATTAATATTGCAAACGATGCTGATAACGCGATTATTACGCCTTTTGCAGTGATTTTTTCCTGTTTTTTGAAATAATAAACCAGCACAATAGCAGGAATTGCCAGCAAGTTCAGCAAATGCACGCCGATTGACAAGCCCATCAAATAGGCAATCAAAATCAGCCAACGGCTCGCGCTTTGGTTAGTGTGCGTAGCCGAATGGTTGGTGAGCGAAGTAGAGCCAGCATCTTCCCAACGCAGAATGCACCAGAAAACTACCGCCGTAAATAACGACGAAAAGGCATAAACCTCACCTTCGACCGCCGAAAACCAAAAGGTATCGGAAAAGGTGTAGGCTAACGCGCCGATTGTTCCTGCGCTCAAAATCGCGATAATATTGCCAACAGAAAATTCTTTTTCGTTATGCAAAACAATTTTCCGCGCAAGGTGCGTAATTGTCCAAAAAAGGAACAAAATTGTAAATGCGCTGCACAATGCAGAGAACGAATTTACCATTTTCGCTACCATATCTGGCTGTGCAAATGAGGCAAAAACTCTGCCGATAAGTATAAAAAGCGGCGCGCCTGGCGGATGTCCTACTTCGAGTTTGTCCGCCGATGCAATAAATTCGCCGCAATCCCAAAAACTTGCACTCGGCTCAATAGTCATCAAATATACAACAGCGGCAACAGCAAATACTGCCCACCCTGTAATAGTTTCAAATAATCTAAATTTTTTCATATTTTGAATAATGATTAATTGTTTAGTGGTTAATGGTTAACTTTTTCCATTACCGAAACAAAATTGCAAAGATACGAATTTATTGCGAAATTTAAGTTTTTTTTGATAAAAAAATTTTTTTCAAAAATAATTCATAATTTATAATTCATAATTTAAAAAAAAGTTGTACCTTTGTAGCCGTTTTTCATTGTGAGTACGGAAAAATGTCAGAGTGGTCGAATGAGCCGCACTCGAAATGCGGTATACGGGTAACTGTATCGGGGGTTCGAATCCCTCTTTTTCCGCAAAATATTTATAATCAATGAATTAGGGACGTTTTTAGGGGGGGGGAACTAAAAAAAACGACACAGAAACGACACAAAATTAATTCGCTAAAATACTGATTATCAATTAGATAAAAAACTTTTTTACACTTATTTTTGAATGGTATTTGAAAATAGGTGTAAAAA
>JAISYF010000225.1 GCA_031270065.1 Prevotellaceae bacterium
AAACAAAAATAAAATCGTCTTCACTCCGAAAAACACTACTAAAAAAAAGGTTTGCAAAATTACAAATAATTTTTCATAAAAAAAGTGTTTTTATGAAAATATTAGTATCTATAATATTAAATTACTTAATAATATTAAATAAAGTTATAATATTATAGATGAACACAATATTATGATTTTAATTTAAAGTTCTAAAAAAGTTAATATTTTATATTTTGTAATTTTTTTTTGAAAACAGGCAAAAAATGGCTATTTTGAGGTAAAAAAAAGAGGTGTCGTTTTTTTTGTTACCTTTGTTACCATTGTTACCGACACTTTAAATTATTGATAATCAGTTAGTTAAGAGGTAACAAATCGGTAACAAATAGTAACAAATCGGTAACAAAAAGTAATAAAAAGTAACAAATTTGTTACCAATTTTTTATTAGTTAATTAATTGATATTCAATAAGTTAAGTTACTAAAAATTAGGCGGTAACAAAAGTAACAAGATTTTTGACAATTTCCCGCTAACAAGCATATTAAAATTTGATTGCATTTGCTCGTTGCCAACGACTATTACATTATTTTCAAAAATCGCGGTTAAAAGGTGTCCGAAAGTGTCCTTACCTGTTTCACGTTCTTTCGATAAAAGACACAAAATAGGCAACAGTTGCATCGGTTTCTGATATAAAAGCTGTATATAATCAAGCCCGGCTTCATATTGATTTTCCGAATTTCCGATGAAAATATGTTTTAAAAATTTTTCAATATTTGGAAAATCGCCTTGTTCTGGCAGGTGTTTAATTTCGTAATATTTGTTATAAAAGATTTGCTTAATCTCCACCAGAAAAAAAGCAAATGTCTAAAATTTAGACATTTGCTTTTTTTGTTTCCAAATATTTTTCCAATCCTGCCCTGCGGAGTTTGCACGAAGGACAATGTCCGCAGCCGTCGCCGAGAATGCCGTTATAGCAGGTAAGAGTCTGATTTCTAACGAGTTCCAAAACTCCGAGCGTGTCGGCAAGTTGCCAAGTCTGCGTTTTGTCGAGCCACATAAGCGGCGTGTGTATTACAAACTCCTCCTCCATTGCAAGATTGAGCGTAACATTGAGCGAGCGGATAAAACTGTCGCGGCAATCGGGGTAGCCGCTGAAATCGGTTTGCGAAACGCCTGTAACAATGTTCTTTACATCAATTTCGCGAGCATAAACGGCGGCAATGCTTAGAAAAAACAAGTTTCTGCCAGGCACAAAAGTATTCGGCAAACCATTTTCGGGCTTTTCACTGTCCATTTTTACGGAAAAGTCAGTTAAAGCGTTGTGCGTCAGTTGATTGACAAATGGAATTTGCATGATACGCAGCGGAATTTCCGCCTTTTCCGCTATATTTTTTGCAGCCTCAATTTCCGCAACGTGCTTTTGTCCGTAATCGAAACAGATTGCAAAAACCTTTTCAAAATTCTGTTTCGTCCAAAAAAGACAAGTTGTTGAGTCCTGTCCGCCGCTAAAAACTACAAGTGCGTTATTTCTATTCATTTTTTTATAACATATTGATTTATAATTAATTATCATTAATTTTAAGTGCAATTTTCCCGCTTTGTGCGAGTTCGATTTGTTCACTAATTTCAGTTTTGAAACTTCCGTATGTCAACAAAAGTTTTTTTGGTTACAATTTTGTTTCAAGAATATACCAATTGGGAATTGAGATTTTTACTGTGTCGGCTTTGTTCAGAATTGATGTAAAAACAATAATCTTTCATAATTTTTTCTTACAAATTTTGTATTAGGGTGTTCCGCGCCAAGCACTTTTTCGCAGATTTTTAATGCTTTTTGGCAATATTCCAATGCTTTAGGATAGTCGCCCTGATTGTCATAAACTTTCGTAAGCGATTTTTCAATATCCTCTCTACTCACAGTTTTTACTTCGCGCTGTTGTTCTGCTCGATATTCCGCTCTTTTGGCAGCAAATCTGATACAAGAGAAAAGTTCCCTCAACGAGCCTCCTGTTTTTTCAATCAACAAATCTAAACAGCCTTCTTCAAACAAATTCAAATCCGCTCGCTTTTCGATAATTTTTTTTATAGCATCAACGCCTGTTTCGTTTGTTTCTCCATTCCGTTTTTTTACCTCAATCATTGGAAATGTAAATTGCTCGAAATAATGTTGTATTTGTCCCATTAAAGGATTGTAAGTCAAACCGATAGGGAAAGTAAAAATGCAATATGTTCTTATTTTTTCGGAAGAAATATAGCCGCTTTTAAAAATGTCTAATACTTTTGAAATGTCAATTATTTTATCAAAATTTTCAAAAATAATAATGGGTCGTTTCTTTTTTTGCTCATAAATTTTTTCACACAAAAAATCAATGCAATTAAACCAATCTTCATTATTTTTTTTAATTCTACTCTTAATTTCGGCAATGGTTTCTGTGTTATACTGAATTCCCATTTTGCCTTTTGCAAATATATTGACAATTGCATTCAGGTCCAATCCCATTCCTGCCTCAACAGATTCTACCTTATTTTCTGTTACTCTTGTGATAATTTCGGTATCATCAAAATAGTTTAATGCTCTGACAATAATCTTATTATTTACGTCAATACCTTTTATTTTATGCTCTTCAACAATGTTTATCAACGATTGAAGAATGATATAAATAATATCAAACACTTCGATTGTAGATAAATTGGTTTCGACAGCGCAATTAATTTTCTTTACAATGTAATCCTTGGAAAGGAACTCCTGTTCAAGTTTGTTAATTTCTGTGCTTTTCCCGCAACCGCGATGTCCCAGCAAAATCTGAATAAAATCACTACTTTCGCCGGTGCAAGCATCATATAATTTTCTAAGAGGCGAGTTATATCTGTCATTTGTTCTTGCCTCAATGGTATCAACATAAATACCTGTTTCGGGATCCAATTCTTCGCCTACCAATGCGGTTAGTCCAAAATTGTTATAAATATCTTTTAATTCTGTTGCTTTTTTCATAGTTTTTTCAAATAAAATTCATGTTTTTTTCTTAGAAAAATTCGGCACAAAATTACAATAAAAATTACAAATTACAAAACGATTTTTTTCGTTGTTATTTATTGTTCTGAAAAATAACTATCAATAACTATCAATAACTATAAATAACCATAAATAACTATTAATAACAACAAATAACCACAAATAACCACAGTATTTTGTTTTGTTTGCTGTACATTTTTGACCAAAAATCGCGCAAACCTTCGTATTTGATGGCAGAAACAATCACCATATATTGTTACGCCAAAATGATACAGATAATTTTTCAAAAAATTTTTATTCGTTTGTGTGTAATTTTGAAAATTTTATGCTAACTTTCCCCTATAAATTTTTCGGAAAAATTTTTATAAGTTTGTGTATAATTTGAAAATTTTATGTTACCTTTGTGATTAAATTTTTTTAATCCAAAAACCCAATTTTTAATATGAAAAATTTAACGAAATACTTTACTTATGTGAAATATTTTTTTATAAGTTACTACGGTTATTTAACAATATTAATTATTTTTCTTGTTTATCTTACATTTTTTGATAAAAATAATTTTTTGGATAAATGGAAATTGTCAGGCGAAAATTCAGATAAAAGAACTGAAATTAATAAACTTAAAAAAACGGTTGAACAAAACCAAAATCAAGCGGAATTGTTGCGCAATAATAAGACATATCTTGAACAATATGCCCGCGACAGTTTTAATATGAAAGAGGAAAATGAAGATGTTTTTTTATTTGACGAATGAAATTTTATAGTTGTTTGTTGTTATTTGTTGTTATTTGTTGTTATTTGTTGTTATTTATAGTTATTTGTTGTTATTTATAGTTATTTGTTGTTATTTATAGTTATTTGTTGTTATTTATAGTTATTTGTTGTTATTTATAGTTATTCGTTGTTATTTATTGTTTTGAAAAACAACAACAAATAACTATCAATAACTATCAATAACAACAAATAACTATAAATAACTATAAATAACTATAAAATCAAAAAAAAAATATGATTAAATCAAAAAAAACTTTTTACACCAAAGATTTTATTGCCGAAAAACCAATGCAACTGCTTGAATATCTGTCGGTTGCGTTTCAGGGAAAGAGCCGTAGCGAAGTGAAATCGTATCTGGCACACAGGCAAATTGCTGTGAATGGCAAGTGCTGCACCGCATTTGATTTTGCATTGCAGAAAGGTGATGCTGTGCGGTTTAGTTCTGTCGGCGAAGAAAAACCCAACCCTAACCACAAATGCAGCATCGTGTATGAAGACGCCGATATTTTGATAGTAAATAAAAAATACGGCGTACTGTCTATGAGTACAGGGCAAGACGGCGAAACTACCGCATATTCGCTTATGACAGAACACGTTAGGCGGCGCGGCAAGGATAACCGTATTTTCATTGTGCATCGGCTCGACCGCGAAACTTCGGGCTTGCTGATGTTTGCAAAAAATGCCCGCGCACAAGAAATTTTACAGACAAATTGGAACGAAAATGTTATTTCACGAAAATATGCCGCAGTAGTGGAAGGCAAAGTTGAGCAAGACAGCGGGCAGATTGTCAGTTGGCTGACGGAAAACCGCAAGTCGTTTAAAATGAACTCGTCATCGACTGACAACGGCGGACAAAAGGCTGTTACTCACTACAAAACTATTCAGCGCGGGGAAAAATTTTCGTTGCTCGAACTCGAACTTGAAACAGGCAGAAAAAATCAAATCCGCGTGCAACTCGCCTCAATCTTGCATCCTATTGCTGGCGACAAAAAATACGGCGCGCAAAGTAATCCGCTGAAAAGAATTTGCCTGCACGCCCGCACTCTCTCCTTTTTTCACCCTGTCACAAGACAAAAAATGTCGTTTGACGCAGGTGTGCCAAAGGAGTTTTTGTAGGATTTTTTGCACGCAGAGGATAGAAAATTTCACGAAAAAAACGCAGAGTTTGTTATCTCCGCATTATTTACGTTTATCTTTTGCAAACATATCCCCTCCCCCCTCCGAAAAAAAAGCCAACCATTTTTTGATTGACTTTCCTTTGTGGGCGTTGACGGATTCGAACCGCCGACCCTCTGCTTGTAAGGCAGATGCTCTGAACCAGCTGAGCTAAACGCCCATTTCCTTTTTATGCAAATGCAACGCAAAGGTAATACATTTTTTTATACTGACAAAATTTTTTTGAAGTTTTTTTTTAAAAAAAAATCAATTTAACTCATTTTTAAATCTAAATCTCTATAAATCAATATCTTATCTCTAAAAAAATATTTTCTAAAAAAATATATAAAGAAAAAAAATGCACATTTTTTAAAATTTTGTGCAAAAAAGTTGCGCACTTTCAGAAAAAATGTGTAATTTTGCAGCCCGAAAATTTTTAACAATTTGAGAATTTGAGAATTTGATGGTTTGAAAATTCAATATTTCTCAAATTTTCAAATCATCAAATTTAATTTTTATAAAAAAATGATTACAGAAAATCTTGTTCGTCTGTTTGAGAGTACAATTAAAAACCATTGGGAATTACCCGCTTGGACAGATTATAGCGAACAAAAAACGATGACTTTTGGCGATGTTGGCGAGCAAATTGCTCGTTTACACCTGCTTTTTAAAACAATTAAACTCGAAAACGGTGCGAAAGTAGCGTTGATTGGCAAAAACGGCACGCATTGGTGTAGCGTGTATGTGGCTGCGGTTACATACGGCGCGGTGATTGTGCCAATTTTGCAGGATTTTAATCCGAATGACGTGCAACACATTGTAAATCATTCAGATTCGCATTTGCTTTTTGTGTCGGACAATATTTGGGAAACGCTCGAAGAGGAAAAAATGTCGGATTTGAGAGCCGTTTTTTCGCTCAACGATTTCCGTTGTCTGCACCAAAAAGACGGCGAAGCGATACAAAAAGCCAACAAGGAACTTCCGCAGGTGTTCGCAGAGCGTTACCCTAACGGCTACACTGCTGCCGACGTGCTTTACCCCACAATTCCAAACTCGGAACTCGCCTGCATTAGTTACACCTCTGGCACGACAGGTTTCAGCAAGGGAGTTATGATACCGCACAACGCGCTCGCAGGAAATGTGGTTTTTGGTTTTACTACAAAATTGTTTATGCGCGGTTATAAGAGTTTGGCTTTCTTGCCATTAGCGCACGCCTACGGTTGCGCGTTTGACTTTTTGACGGCGTTTTGCGCAGGCTCGCACACCACTTTCTTGGGCAAGACTCCTTCTCCTAAAATTCTTCTGCAAGCGTTTGCGGAAGTAAAACCGAATGCTGTATTTACAGTGCCTCTTATCATCGAAAAAATTTACAAAAAACAAATTCAGCCGATGCTCAACAGCCGTTCTATGCGATGGGCATTGAGTATTCCTGTTATTGACGACAGAATTTACTCTACTATTTGCAAAAAAATCAATGCCGCTTTCGGAGATAATTTTACAGAGATAGTTATCGGCGGCGCACCGTTTAACCCCGAAGTTGAAGAATTTTTTAAGAAAATCGGATTTCATTTTACTGTCGGCTACGGAATGACAGAGTGCGCTCCGTTGATTTCCTATGCGCATTGGAACGAGTTTGTGCCGTTTTCCGTTGGAAAAATTTTGCCAAAAATGGAAGTGCGCATTGATTCCAACAATCCATATAAGGAAATTGGTGAAATTCAGGTACGCGGCGAACACGTTATGCTTGGCTACTACAAAAATGAAGAGGCTACTGCTGCTGCTTTCACCGAAGACGGCTGGCTGAAAACAGGAGATATGGGAACGATTGACGAAAATCATAATATTTTTATTCGCGGAAGAAACAAAACAATGCTACTTAGCAGCAGCGGACAAAATATCTACCCTGAAGAAATTGAGGCAAAACTCAATAATATGCCTTTTGTGTGCGAAAGTTTGGTAATCGAAAATGCGCAAAACAAACTCGTTGCGCTGGTTTATCCTGACTACGACGCTATTGACGAGGCGAGGATTTCAGATGACGAACTCAAAATAGTGATGGACAACAACAAGAAAAACCTCAACAAAATGGTTGCTGCCTACGAAAATGTCGTTGATATTCAGGTTTATCCGAATGAATTTGAAAAAACTCCAAAGAAAAGCATAAAAAGATATTTGTATGCGAATTTGATAAAATAAAATATGATAATCCGCAAAGCGATTTATAATTCAATTTGAAAATTTGAGGATTTGAAAATTTGAAAATACAAAAATACAAAAATTTAATTTGAAAATTTGAGGATTTAATTTGAAAATTTGATTTTTCTTGTGAAATTATCAACCGCCTCAATATCAATATTTACTGTATTTTCGGGCAGAATTGCAGCGATGTTTTCCGCCCATTCGAGCAAGCAGAGGTTTCCGCTGTGAAGATAATCCTCTGCGCCGAGATTAACGATGTCTTTTACATCGTTAATGCGGTAACAGTCAAAGTGATAGATAACGTTTCCATCTGCTGCCAAATATTCGTTAATAATTGAAAACGTCGGACTATTGACAGGCTCTTTTACGCCAAGTTTTTCACAAATTGCCTTGATAAAAGTAGTTTTGCCTGCACCCATTGCGCCGTTGAACGCAAAAACGCAGTTTTCTCCAATATTTTCAATAAAATTTTCGGCAATTTCGCTAATATTTTCTAATTTATATTGGAAAATCATCGCCGTCTTTTATCAACAAATTTGTATCCAAGCCCAACAGAAAAAGCATTTACAGGACTGCGGTTGAGTTTGATTTGCTCGTTTTTCGCTACATAATTAAAAATATCTTGCGACAGATTATACCGAAAATCAATTGTAACGCGCCCAATATCAAAGCCAAGTCCTGCCTCTAAACCGAGCAACCATTTGCGCGGAACGGCATCAATGGCATAATCCTCAAAAAAATCGGGCGTTTTTGTGCCAAGCGCAAAGTTAAAACGAGGTCCAACCATAAAGCGCATATTGAATTTTTTTGTATTTACTGCTTTTACGCCAAGCAAAATCGGTACATTGAGGGTGTTGTGGATTATTTTATAATATTTGCCCTCATCTCCTACTATTGCATTGGAAATCATTAAGTTATAGGTAACTTCTGGCTGCACGAAAACCCAATTTCCGCCCCGCATAAACAATCCGAGAGCGAAACCGTGTCCCTGTTTGCTGCCGTAGAGCAGATTTTTTGAGTTGATTTTCCAATTTTCGTCAAAGCCGAGTGATGTATTATAACTTCCGCTTATGCCAAATGCAAATTGTGCAAAAACGACATTCACACAGCAGGTAAATAATATGATAAATAGAAATTTTTTCATTGTAATAATACTAAAAACGTGCGAAATTACAAAATATTGTGCAAATATGCAAGTTTCTTATGTTCTGATTAAGTCTTTTTTTGAGGCATTATGATTTTTTTGAATTTTTAGCAAAAAAACATTCCATTGCTTAAAAAAATGAAATTTTACAAAGTTGGGTGCATAAAATTCAAATTTGAGTTTTTTTCATTTGCCTGTTTTTTTTTATTACTGTCCGCTAAATATTTCTTTCCTTCGCCACAGGGACACCCTACGGATTTTCCCCAAAAAATTGGTAAAAAAAAAGAACACACAAATTTTTATACCCGACTTTCGATGTTATTCCCTGTCATTGCGGGCTTTGACCCGCAATGACAGGGAATAAACAGTGTTTTCACAAATTAATTATTAATTCAAAAATTCAATTTGAAAATTTAATTTGAAAATTTGAGGATTTGAATATTTTGGGATTTTAATTTCAAATCTTCAAATTCTCAAATTTTCAAATTGTATTTTTGCATTTTTGTATTTTTGCATTTTTGCATTTTCAAATCCTCAAATTTTCAAATTTTCAAATTAATAATTTACTTCTGCGAAACAGCAGGTATTAATGCGAATCACGGGTTGAAAAGCCCATTTTTCTATATTATTTTTTCTGTTAATTTTTCTTAAAAAAGTTACATATATCGCTGATTATTAGTAATTTAGCACGGTTAAATCACTTAATAATTACCAATATGTCAAACGAAATGCAACTTAAACTTATCGAAACCTGTTCAATGGTTTGTAATCTTTTTGA
>JAISYF010000231.1 GCA_031270065.1 Prevotellaceae bacterium
AATATTATTGGGGCATACAAATCATTGGTAATAAATAAATGTTTGGAAATATATAAATTACGGGATGAATATATGGGTAAATTTTGGCAACGTAATTATTACGAACACATCATCCGAAACGAACGGTCGTACAAAAATATTTCCGATTATATCATTCATAACCCTGAAAAATGGCGGGATGATAAATTCTATTTTGAATAACGAACCAGCACAGAACAGCAATAATTTTTTCCGTACTCATGACCAACTGTATTGCTTCCGAAAGGTTCGCCATTGCCTCCTTAATGGTAGCCCCCTGCGTGTTAGCCCCCTTTATTTCTGCACAACTTGCAATATAACAGTCATCAGAAATTTTTTCAATAATTGCAGTATATTTCATATTTTTTGCATTAATATTTAGACCTCAAAAGAACAAAATATTTTCCAAAATACAAAAACATTTTTTTTGTTCGGTAAAAAATTCAATATGTCAAAGAACGTGTTTTTTTAATTAGTCATTACCGATGATATCAAAACAACATTGCTGTTTGTAGTGATTTACTTTCAAAATTTGTATCTTTCCCCTATAAATTTTTTGGGAAATTTTTATAAGTTTGTGTGTAATTGAAAATTTTATGTTACCTTTGCAGTCGAATTTTTAAGAAAAATTATGCTGACAAGAGCCTTATTGAGAACGAAAGCCGCGCAGGTGTTATACGCTAATTTTCAGGCGGATAACAGTGCGGTGGCAATGCAAAACGAACTTGAATTTAGTTTGCAAAAAACATACGACCTGTATTTTTTTCTGCTACTTTTGCCGATTGAAATTACCAAAATTGCGCAAAAATCGGTGCTGATTGCAGAAAAAAAAATGCTGAAGCCAAAGGATAAAGATAACATCAACGCTCTTGCGAAACTTGTTGAAAATAAGTTTTCGCAAAAACTGTCTGAAAATCAGGTATTTATAGAATATGTTGAACGCAGAAAATTGTCGTGGCTGCCATACGTGGAGCAGTTGCAGGATATTTTTTCTACGCTGAAAAAAACGGATTTTTTGGCAGAATATGCCATGTCAAGTGAAAATTCGTTTAAAAATGATAAAAAATTTTGGCGGTGTTTTTTTCAATCAAATTGGATTTTTGACAAAACTTTCGAGGAATTTTTGGAAGATTTGAGCGTTTATTGGGTTGATGATTTGGAAATTGTGCGCAGTTTTGTTGATAAAACGGTTGATTTTTACAAGCAATATGCGCTTGACGACAGTAAAAATATTTTTCCGCTCTACAAAGACGATGACGACAGGATTTTTATCAAAAAAATCGCGCAAAGAGCCTTTGAAAGAAGTAAAGAATACGACAAAATGATTTTGCCGTTCCTCAGAGATTGGGAGTTGAAACGGCTTGCGCAAATTGATATTGTGCTGCTGAAAATGGCGATTGCAGAAATAGAACTTTTTTTTGAAATTCCCGTCAGCATTACGATGAACGAGTATATTGAAATTGCAAAATATTATGGCACAAAAAACAGCCAAGTTTTTATCAACGGTATTCTTGATAAAATTGTAAAATATATGCGCGTGCAAGGAATTTTAAATAAAATTAACGAAATTTCAGTCAAATAATAATAATAATATTAATTAATAATTTAAAAAAAAATTAAAAATGACAAATTTATTAAACATTTTGTTGATGGCTCCCGCAAATGGCGGCGCAGCAGGTCAAGGCGGCAGCAATGTAAGTTTTATCGTTATGATGCTCTTGCTGATTGTGGTGTTTTATTTCTTTATGATTCGCCCGCAAAGCAAACGTCAAAAAGAAATTCGCAAATTTCAAGAGAGCCTCGAACCCGGCAAACCGGTTGTAACGCAAGGCGGAATTTACGGAAAAATCAAAGAAGTGCAAGAAAACTTCTTGATTGTGGAAATTGCTGATAATGTGCGCATTAAGATTGCAAAAAATATGGTCTTTGATGCATCTGAACCACAACAACCGCAGAAGTAATTTCTGCTTTAAGCACGAATGGTGTTTATTCCCTGTTTTCGTTGCAACTCCCGTCATTGCGAGCATTGACCCGCAATCTCAGTTGTATTGTAGAGTGCAGGTCAATGCCTGCAATAACAGGGAATTATATTTTTTGCCAGAATAATTAAATCGTGTCTTTATGTTTTTGTGTTAAAAAAATATAAATTTTTATTATTAAAAAAATTGATAAAATTAGAATTTATATTAAAATTTCTCAAAAAAATTGTTTCGGTTCTTTTTACAAGAGAAACAGTGATTTTTTTGCATTTTCTCTTGTTGGCGGTATTTTTTTGGTGTATGCACAGCGTAGGAACTCAAAATGAACTCACTGTAAATGTGCCTGTTAAGTACGAAGATATACCGCAAAACGTCAAAATCCGAAACACGTTGCCTGCACATATTTCGGTGTTGGTAAAAGAAGAGGGTTTGTCGGTGTTGCGCCATTTGATAGTGGCGCAGGCGGACACGCTCAGGTTGAGTTTTGACGGCATAAACAGCGATGTAAAAAACGGCACAAAAGTTTTTACGCTTGACTCGCTTTCGTACCTTGTTGCAATGCAGTTTGAAAGCGATGTGAAAATCTTGCATTATGAGCCGAAAGTGATTGTGGCGGAATATATTACACTGAAACACAAGACTTTACCGATATTTATTCAGGACAGCGTTTTGCTGATGCAGCACTATATTTTGACTGACAAAATTAGGATTGAACCTGAAAGCGTTGAGGTGTTTGGCTCGGAAAACGAGTTGAAAGACTTGACGAAAATTTTTGTTGAGCCACTGTCGTTGGACTCACTTGGCAAAACGCAGAAAATTTCACGCCAACTCATTGAGCCAGAGGGAGTTGCATTGAGCAATAGAAAAGTGAAAATCACAATTCCTGTTGACAGGGCGACCGAAAAAATTATTGCTGTGCCTGTGCAGTGCGCCAATTTTCCGAGCGGATTTTATATGCGCAGCTTTCCGTCTGAGGTTACGGTAAAATTTGTGGTTGCAATGAGCAGGTTTAATCAAATTTTGGCGAAAGATTTTACAATAGAGGCGAATTTTTTGCAAAAAACATCAGATTTCGGCGTGCCGTTAAGTATTGTAAATCAACCGTTTAACATCGAAAATTTGAGAATTGAGCCCGAACAGGTAGAATTTTCATTAGAAAAAAAATGAAACAGAAAATTATCATAGGACTTACAGGTGGCATCGGCAGCGGAAAAAGCGTTGTGGCGAGGATGCTCGAAAACTATGGAATACCCGTCTATAACTCAGACGAGCGCGCCAAAATGATTATGCAGACCGATAAGGCTGTGAGGCGTATGCTGATTTTTGATTTTGGCAAAGAGGTTTTTATAAATAATGAACTAAATAGGGATTTTTTAGCGAAAAAAGTTTTTACTTCGGCTGAAAATCTTAAAAAATTAAACAAAATAGTCCATCCTGTTCTTATTGACGATTTTAAAAAATGGACTGAAAAACAGCAGTTGCGACTTATGGCAATGGAATCGGCAGTGATTTTTGAGAGCGGATTAGAGCAAAATTTTGATTTCACAATCGGCGTTTTTGCCAACAAAAGCACTCGCATTCAACGAGTTATGAGCCGTTCCAACCTCAGTAAAGACGATATTAAAAAGCGTATGTTGCAACAATTTCCCTCAAAAAAACTGCTCAAAAAAGTTGATTTTGCCATTTTCAATGATAAAAATTACGCGCTAATTCCGCAAGTGGAGCATATTTTAGAGGAATTGGCAGAAAAGAGATAATGTTGATTATCAATACTTTAACTTGACAGGGTATAAACAATGTTTGCAAACTCTAACTTTTAGATAAATTTTCGGCTGTAAATTCTAAATTTCCGTTATCTTTTGTAATAAGAAACATTTTTACCTCAAAACTTTCAATCCAAGCCGCCAACGCAGCGGTTAAATTATTGTGCGTGAATGCGTTATGCGTAGTTCTGACAATCTGCTCTGCATCAAAATTTTCGCTGACATAAAACGAGGTTTCACCCAAAAATTTGTTACGTATTGCAATTTCACCCGTAACGATATTAGGCAGCGTATAGACGAAAAGTGAGGGCGAGGGGAAATAATTTTCATTATCCGCTATTGTGCTTTGATATTGAGTATCAACATCTAACGAACTGCTGCGGTTGAAACAGATTACCGCAATGTCTTCGCGGGGCGCAGAGAGGCGGAGTGCTGCATCTTTACATTGTTCAAAAATTTTTTCTGCCGCCAAAAATCCCATTTTTGAAAGATTGTCCATTTTGAAAAATTTAGGATAATCAACGCCAATTTTGCGGTAATAATCAGTGATTTCAGCAGAATTTCTGAAAGACAACGAAATTTGTTTTTTAATAAATAAGTTCATTTTTTTGCGTATAAATTGTACAAAGAAAATTTTTGGGAGCAAAAGTACAATTTTTTTTGCAAAATAAAAAAGGCATTTATATGGGCATCTATATTTTATTTTACGTTCTCTTTCTGTCTGCGTCTCTATTGTCAGGCAACGCCACGTAATGTAGAACCGCAGTGCGCGCACATTTTTATGCCTGTTTTCCAAACATACGTAGTGCCAATATCGTCAATGTTGTACGCCCTGAAATCTTTCGCAATCTCAATATTACAAAAATTAGATTGCGGGTAGAAGCCCGCAATGACAGGGAATAACATCGAAAGTCGGGTATAAAAATCTTTGTGTTCTTTGTAGGGTGTCCCTCTGGCGAAGTCAGGAAATGTTTAGCGGACAGTAATATTTATTAAAATAATTTTGCCTGTTTTATTGTTTTTATTATCTCTGTTTTTAATTAAAATTGTAAGCGTAGAAGTTTGGCAGAGGACATATAGTGGCACTTGGATTGGCGAAATTTCAACTCCTGCCAAACTTTCGGAATTGAAATTTTATACCGACAGCACAATGAATAATAAAGTAACTATAATATTGTGAAAAACGACACTATAATTTTTAATGCTTACTTTGAAGTGCTTGATATATTATGAAAGAAAATATTTGAAATGATTTTTTTATCATTTTTTCTGAAAGAACGCTTTATATAAGTGTTAAAATTCATTAAAGCAATCTGTTTTGCAGATTTTTTTTAGAAAAAATAAAATTTAGAGGCATAAAAACATCTTTGTTACACCTTATCAATCAGTCTATTAGGTATTAGTAAATATTTTAGAAAAAAAAGTTTAAAAAATTTTGCAGTAAAATAATAAAGCATTACCTTTGCAATCCT
>JAISYF010000233.1 GCA_031270065.1 Prevotellaceae bacterium
GTGGGACATTACTATCCGCAAGTATCGTATGGAAAAGAATATAATCCAGATAGTGGAATTGGACTTTTTCGTTTATGCGAAGATTTTGGTAATTTTGCAACAAAATTTCCTGATTTTACGCCAGATTTAAGTGGCTTTAAATTGGTTAGAGGCGCAAAATTAACTGATTTTTTAAGCGGCGGACAGATTAGTAATAGTTTGACAATAAGCCCAAAAGTGAAATTCGTTTTTGAGCAATTTAATTTATGTCCTCATCGATTTTATAATATGACTATTTTATATAAAAAAGAGCCACAAAACTATTTTATGTTTCATTACCTTTCTAATTTTTCTGATTTTGTAGATTATAAAAAATCTACTTTTGTAGAAGATTTTTTATTAAATGGAACAGGAGAAAATGTAGAAGTAAATTCAAAAGAGGAATTATTTATTAGAAAAGAAGAAGTTAAGCAAAAATATGGAAAAATTATTTATTCTGTTACAGGAAAAAGTATTGTTATGAATAAAGAATTTAGTAATATGCAACTTGATTTTTTTGAAATACTAATCGCAGATAATAACGGGGCTTATGTGAGCGAACGTTTAAAAAACGCAATAGAGGGAAACGGCTTAACTGGAGTAGAATTTACTCCTGCAACACATTTGGTTGTAGAGAGTTAAATTTGCAAATAGCGTTATCAAGCACTATTTTGCAGAAACAGAGCGTATTTTGGCAAATGTTTTCACAAGCGGACACCCGCTTGTGCAGACTGACACAATGTTAAAACCTGTTAATAAAATAAATGGCGGAGATACGCATGAAATATCAAAAAAATTTACTAATTTTGCAGCCGAATATTTTGCTAAAAATGCGAATTATTATGGTTGTATGGAGAATGGAATAAGATACCCTGCGGAAATGCGAAATTTGCCGCCGTTGCATATAATTTATGATAGGACAATAAGCATAAACAGAAGCGATAAATTGTTTTTCTTTAATGCAAACCATCTGGGAAGCGGTTCTTTGATAACGGACGGAAACGGGCAAACGTATCAAACATTGGCATACACGCCATACGGCGGCCAACTTGTTGATATAAAGCATTATAGTGATATTTATGACGAGCCGTACAGGTTTGGTGGAAAAATAAAAGATGAAGAAAGTGGATTACATTACTTTGAAATGCGGTACTCTGACGGCGAAAAATTTATTTCTACCGACCCATTGTGGTGGAAAAGCCCTGACAAAACGCCCTATCATTTTTGCTCTAATGACCCAATAAACAGGCGCGACCCTAGCGGTATGACGGATTATCATTTTGACGAAAACGGCAACGCTAAACTTGACAAAAATGGTAAAATTATAACTTCTGGTAAAGTAACTGACCCACACAGAGCAGCGGTAGATGTAAAAGGTAAAGACGGAAAGATTACCACAAATTACTACACGCTTGCCGACCAAAAAAACGACAAGGCAGATATTGAAAATGGAATTATTACCCAAGTCGTTATGGTAAATAAAGGCGACATGAAAAAAATGTTAGAAAAAGGAGGTGGATTTGAAAATAAAAACGCTAATATTGATTATATGTTAAGGGAAAGTCCAGACAGAGGAAAGTTAGATTTTATGTATGAAATTGTGCCAGATGTACTTGCTTATAAGGGATTAATAAAAGGAATGGGGGTATTATATATATCGGAAGGAGATGCCTATGCTCACAATGATTATAATTTTGGTAATTTTATGTGGGGGGCAGCAGGTTATACATTAGGTTTTGCTGAGTGGCAATTAAGGGGGGCTGCACACATTTTTACAAGAAAAAAAGAGGGAGAATGGGACTCGGCAGACGACCAATTTTCTATAAGCAGAGGAGTAGAATCTGCAAAACAAAATAATTATAGAAGTTTAAGACGTTAAAAAATTATGAAAAAAATTATTTTATTTTTTTGCTTACTTTCTATTTTTGGGTGCAAAAAAAGTACCAAGACAATAGAAAATTATAGAGATATTTCGGTTGATAGTATTTTTAAAATTATTGATTGCATTGATACTCACAAATTAAACAATACAATAATATTTAGACGACACAAAAAGCAAAATCTGTATTTATTAGGCAATTCATCAGGAAACAATAGTTTGTTTTATGTGTATGTAAAAGAAAATAATATTATTGAATATGATAGTTTAAAGAACAATTATTTGACGCAACAAGAAATAGAAAGTAAAATGAATGAATACCTTACTTTTAGATTTCCAAGAATAATGGTTGATAGTTTGGAAAATATATATGTTAATCCTTACGAATTTGAAAGTATTGTTTTCATTAAAAAGGTAAGTAATCAACTTGTTTTCTATCAAAATTATGCTTTGTTTTACAAAAATAATTGGTATGTTTTAGATAAAGATATTTTATTGCAATTAAAAAATAACAATATCAAATTTGGAAATTATCAAGGCAAACCGATTAAAATAAGGTAAATTTCTCCCGCCGACGCGGCTTTGCAATCCGTGCGTTTTAAATTCAATTTTAAATTCAAAAAACAAAACAATTCAATATTTAGAAAATGAAACAAAAAACATTTTTGATAAAACAACAGGACGCGGAGTGAATGTTTCTCGAAATGGGACATTTAACGGTTTTAGAGATTAAAAAACACCAACTAATGAGTAAAACTATGGAATGGAATTTATTAAAAGAAAAATTGTATTTTGTTGATGGTACATTGAGAGATATTATTATTGAAGATATGACTTGGATCCTTTGGGAAAAATGGATTCAGTACGTTAATTCTAAATACTCATTGCAATTCAAAGATTTCTCTAATAATATTAATTTAAATTACATAGATATAAATTTAATTAAAGAATGTTTTGATAAAACAAAATCTTATTATGCTGTAATAAGCATACATAATATATCTGTTCGTACTTATTTTAACTGTGTAAATATTTTAGAACAAGATTTTTATCCACAAGAAGTAATTAATGAACAAAAGCATAATGAGTTTATCAAATACATTATTGACTGTTCTGTGTTATTAGATAAAAAAATCATAATTACACCCGAAATGCAAGATGAAGATGTCTTGATGTCTGTTTATAAAAAAGAGATACAATACCACTAATAGGAGGATAAATTATGAAAAAGATTATAATATGTATGCTTTTTTCGTTATGTTCAGTTGCTGGTTTTTCCAAAATCACATTATCCAAGCTTAACCCAATTCTTGACAAAAAAGATTTGGAATCTGTGCAAACAGACAGCATACCCGATTCAACGTTTGTATTGAGTATAAATAATTATGTATTGGACAGTATTATTAGAGATAAAATTGCTTACTTTAAAACAATATTTAAGGTGAGAGATAGTTTTAAAAATATAACAATTAGTTTTCAATCTAACAGTCACTTTGATTATATACGAATAACAGGTAATATACCAGATTGTGAAGATGTCAAGTATTTAATCGGTACGCTGCTAATAGATGGTTTTCGGTTGTTTGTTCATAATTATTCAGGACAACCGATAGATGATTATTTTCATAAAAGCAAATCAAGGTATATTATACCGCGATATGAATATACGATTATGACAACTAACACGCCAACTTGGTATTATGTCATAAGGGATGAAACATTAGAAGAGATATGTAATGAGAATAACTAACCAGTCTGATTGTCATCTTACTAACTTGTGGCTGTAAAAAACAGAAGCCCCGTAGTTCGCGGAACTTCTGTTTTTCGGGGGTTAGCGGCTTGCCGCTAACAAGAATTTTGAGGCAATTTTTTTGCCTTTTCGGTCGGTCTTTGGCTCTGTTTTCTCTCTCATTTTTTGCTGTTTTATGCTCGTTTACAGCCTACTGGCGCGGATTTGCAATCCGTGCCACGCAACTAACTGATAATCAACAAAATAAGGCACGAGTGTCAAACTCGCGCCAGCAGGCAATCTTATGACCATTAGCAGAAACGGACTTATCAAGCACTACTTTGCAGAAACAGAGCATATTTTGGCAAATGTTTTCACAGGCGGAACGCCGCTTGTGCC
>JAISYF010000010.1 GCA_031270065.1 Prevotellaceae bacterium
ATATTCAAAATGCTTCAAAAGTCCGTTCTACAAACGGTTTATGGCTGCATGCATTCGGAAAACTTGCTATCGCTTTTATGTCTTTTTTATTTTAACCCGTGATTCGCATTAATAATTAATTTAACGCTTTTCTTTCTTTAAATTGCTCAAATCTTCAAATCCTCAAATTGTATTTTTGCATTTTCAAATCTTCAAATTTTCAAATTTTCAAATTGAATTGTTTAGCGGACAGCAATAATTTTTATAAATGCTCATATATTTGCCTGAAAATTATTGTCTTTGTATAATAATACAATAATTTTTATGAATATACAGGTATCCATTTAAAAAAATCTACAAAATTGCTTTTATCTGCTCATACATATTTTGTGCGGTAAAGCCCAATTTTTCGTCAAGCACTTTATAAGGCGCGGAAAAACCGAATGAATTTAAGCCGAACACTTTGCCATTTTCACCGA
The DNA here is from genome assembly GCA_031270065.1 of Prevotellaceae bacterium. Classification (GTDB taxonomy): domain Bacteria; phylum Bacteroidota; class Bacteroidia; order Bacteroidales; family Paludibacteraceae; genus F0058. The sequence goes on from JAISYF010000010.1 coordinate 459, forward strand.
CCAAACCTTCGAGATTTACAGGCAAGCCCGCCGTCAAACCGAAACGTTTTATGTTTTTAGGCAAAACAAATTCCTGATAATCAGCACTTTGAGAGCGAAAAAGGCCTTCCGAAGGCACAGAAACGAGGCGGACTTTTACGCCGTCTTTTTTCAAAAGTTCCGCGCCCTCGTGCAACGTAGAAACTTCAGAACCGCTTGCAAGCAGCACAATATCAGGGTTTTCGTCAGAATAAACAATATACGCGCCGCGCTCTACTTCGCGTTTGTCGGTTGGCAAATCGGCAATATTTTGACGGGAAAGAATAAGCGTTGTGGGCGTTTTTGTATTTTCCAAAGCCAAACGCCACGCGATTGTCGTTTCCTCAACGTCAGCAGGGCGAAGTACGAGCATCGAATTTTTGCCCGAATGATTTTGCAATTTTTCCATTAACCGCATTTGCGCCTCTTGCTCAACAGGCTCGTGCGTTGGTCCGTCCTCGCCAACGCGGAAAGCATCGTGCGAAAAAATGAATTTCACAGGCAATTCCATTAACGCCGCCATTCGCAGCGCGGGTTTCATATAGTCGGAAAAGACGAAAAATGTGGCGCACGCTGGAATTACGCCACTGTGCAACGCCATTCCGATGCAGAGGCAACTCATTGTGAGTTCCGCTACGCCTGCCTGCAAAAACGCGCCCGAAAAGTCGCCTTTTTTGAACGCTTTTGTTTGTTTCAGAAAGCCGTCAGTTTTGTCTGAATTTGACAAGTCTGCACTGCTAACTATCATATTTTCAACTTGTTGCGCTAATTCAGCAAGCACTGCCGCCGATGCTGCGCGGGTAGATTGGTTGGGTTTTTGAACGATTTTTGTCCAATCTACTTTTGGCGGTTTTCCGCTGAAAAATTCCGTCAATTTCGCCGCTTTTTCAGGATTTTCTTTTGCCCAGCGTTCTTTTAAAAGTTCTTTTTCTGCAACAATTTTTTCTAATTCTAACACCCTTTTTGCATAAATTTCTTTTGTTTCTGCAAAAAAATCAAACGGATTTTCGGGATTTCCGCCAAGATTTTCGATAGTTTTCGTCAAATTTGCGCCTGCATCGCCGAGCGGTTGCCCGTGCGTAGAAACTTTGTGTTCAAAACTTTCGCCGTCTGCCTTTACCGCACCTTTGCCCATAATGGTTTTGCCGATAATCAAAGTCGGGCACTCGGTTTCAGATTTAGCAATTTTTAACGCCTTGCGAATTTCTGCAGCGTTGTTTCCGTTGATTTCCAACACGTGCCAGCCCCACGCCTCATATTTTTGCGCTACATTTTCGCTCGTAACCGCCTGTGTTTCAGTCGATAACTGAATATCGTTGCTGTCGTAGAACATAATCAGGTTGTCCAAGCCGAGATGCCCTGCAATTCTGCCTGCACCCTGCGAAATCTCCTCTTGAATGCCGCCGTCAGAAATGAAAGCGTAAATGGTTTGGTTCATAACATCGCCGAAACGCGCTTTGAAAAATTTTGCCGCGATAGCCGCCCCAACGGCATAAGTATGCCCCTGTCCAAGCGGTCCCGAAGTGTTTTCGATGCCGCGTTCAACATCAACTTCGGGGTGTCCTGGCGTTGGGCTACCCCACTGCCGAAACTCTTTGAGTTCGTTAAGCGAAAATTTACCTGCGCAAGCAAGCACCGAATAAAGCATTGGCGACATGTGTCCAGGGTCAAGGAAAAAACGGTCGCGACCCGCCCAATGCGGATTTTTTGGGTCGTATTCCAAAAATTCCGAAAAAAGTACATTAACAAAGTCCGCGCCGCCCATTGCGCCGCCCGGATGTCCCGACTTTGCCTTTTCTACCATTGATGCCGCCAAAATCCTGATATTGTCGGCGGCACGATTTAAGTTTTGTATTGAATTCATTATTTTATTATTTTTGTACTGTATGAAAAAATTGCAGCAATTACAGAGGTGCTACATTTTTAGTTATAAAAATTAATTTTACAAAAATTTAAACAGCCTCTAACCATTATTTATAATTTTCCAAAATCCTTTTTTATCAGAACTTTCGCGAATAATTACACCCTCATTTTTCAATTTTTCTATATATTTTTGAATAGCGGAAGGATTGATTTGCAGTGTTTCCGATAATTCTTTTCTCGTAATACTTGGTTTGTCGGCAAGTAATTCAAGCAATCTGACCTCTTTTTCTGACCACCTAAATTATCATTTATACAGATATTTTTTTTCGTTCAAATAATTTTCTATAAAAAAAATCAATTTGCAAAGATAGCATAAAATTTTCAATTATACACAAACTTGTGAGAATGCAATTTGAAAATACAAAAATTCAATTTGAAAATTTGAGCAATTTAAAGAAAGAAAAGTGTTAAATTAACTATTAACTATTAATTGTTATGCCTGACTTTCGATGTTGTGCCTTGTCATTGCAGGCTTTGACCCGCAATCTCAATATTATAAAAATGAGATTGCGGGTCAAAGCCCGCAATGACAGGGAATAAACAACATTTAACGAAATTATCAACATTTTTCGCTCTTTGTGGTAAAGCCCATAAAATCAGCAAATTATGATTAAATCTGCGTTCTAAAATTTATATCCTAAATTTGTTGTAAAAAAGCCTTTTGCGCCGATACCGATTTCGCCGCCGATGTAGAATTTTCTGCCGAACTGAAACCCCAAAAAAGTCATTTGTCCAGACATCGACATTTGCATTCGTTGTCCTTTTTCAAAAATGTGCATCAAGCCAAGCGAACAGCCTGAATATAGTTTCGCATTCGGGCGGTTGAGGTAGGTAAAGCGCACCGAAAACGCAAGCGAAACATTGTTTAAAATACTCTTATAATTATAATAAATGCCATAATTACTATATTCATCATAATAACGAGTTTCCTTTGACGGCGAATAACTTACAAAACCGCCTAACGCAATCCATTTTTTTAGATTATAATGGTACGAAAGCGTATATGAGCCTAAGGCATCATAGATGTCAAAACCATTGAAAATTATGCCATCTCCAAACGAAATTTGAATATCATTTACGGGCAAAACATACTCTGGTTGCTGCGGTTCAAAAACCGTATCAAATACTACCTGTGCGTTAATGGTTGATACACAAATAATTAACGCTAAAATTAAATATAATTTTTTCATATTAATTTTTTTTGTCCGTAGATTACAGATTTGCACAAATTATTTTTTTCTGTATTAATCTGTGTAATCTACGAATTAGTTATTTAAAATCTATACCCCACATTTAAACTGTACAAGCCTTTGTAGCCGATACCTATTTCACCGCCGAAAAAGAATTTTTTACCGACAGAAAAACCGAATGCAGTCGCTTGAAAAAATATTCCAAGACGATATTCGTGTGTTTGCTGCAAATAGGACTGTTCACGCACAAGCCCCCAACCAACAGAAAGCCCCGAATAGAGCGTTACGTTGGGCTTGTTTAAATACGAAAACCGCACAGAGGGCGCAAGCGAAAACCGCAAATCGTACATCGGATCTCCTTCCCTAACGTACTGACCTCTATTTTCGTCGAAATCATAATAATAATTTATGGTCGGATAGACGTTAAAAGATGCTCCGTACCAAAACCAATTTGCTAAACGATTGTAATAAGAAAGTGAATACGAGCCGATGCCCCTGTCGGAATTTCCGACAATCTGCGTATCGAACATATTATCACCGACAGAGAGGGTGATTTCGTTCTTTGGCAGTTGCGGCTTCAATGTTTCTTGTGCGTAACTAATTGTCGCACAAAGAATTAATCCTAAAACAAAACTGAATTTTTTCATTGTAATATTTTTTTTAGTTAATAATTAGACTGCGAAAGTTAATAAAATTTTTGCAATACTGTATATAAGACGTAAAAAAAATACAAAATGTTGCAACAGAATTGATTTTTTTTATTATTTTTTTTAAAAAAAATTATTTTAAGCACACAGGTAACACATATTTTATAGATTTGCACAAATAGAACAAGCAGGAATTTTATAAAAAATAATGCGTGTTTGTCTGTTTAAATCTGTTGTATGAGAGCCTAAATATTTCCGCATTTTGTCCAACCGCAAGAGGTGCAGCGGATACAGCCTGTTTCGGAAATTAAGTACCCTTTTTGACTGCATTGGGGACAAGCCTGCCCTTTTATTTCGGTGCCGTCTGGTATATATTTTTTCAAAGCGCGGATTACGCCCGCTTTCCATGCATTGATATTGTCGTCGAGTTGCAGTCCGCCTATAAGTTTTGTAACCTGCGCAATGGGCATTCCGTAGCGCAGCACGCCCGAAATCAGTTTTGCGTAGTTCCAATATTCTTTGTCGAATTTGTGCGAAAGTCCCTCTATTGTGGTTTTGTAGCCGTAGCGGTTTTGGAATTGGAAGTCGTAACGCTTTGTGCCGTCTGGCAACTCCTCTTTTACTATTTTTCCTTTTTCAACCCATTTCGGCAGCATAATTCCATATTCATCGTCAGCCACACCAGTAAAAATCTCGTAAGGGAGGTTGTTGTACATTCCTATAAATGCAATCCATTTGTCTTTTTTATTTTGAAAAGTCATAACCTCGCAATCCAACTCTTTGGGGCGCGATTGAACTTCTTTTGGAAAACAATAACAATCAATATCGTCAAATTTAACTTTTTCGGCTTGTTCCTTTTTTGGTTCTTCATCAGATTTCACCGATTCCAAAACTCCCATACGCGACCCTTCACGATATATTGTAACGCCTTTGCATCCTGCCTGCCACGCCTCGCGGTACAGTTCGTCAACAAGTTCTTCGCTGGCTGTTTCGGGCAAATTTACCGTTACCGAAATTGAGTGATCTACCCATTTTTGTATTCTGCCCTGCAATTTTACTTTTTTTACCCAGTCAATATCTCTTGAAGTAGAGCCGTAATAAGGCGATTTTTTCACTAAATTTTTCAATTCCTCGTCAGAATATTTTTTTGTAACATCGTAGCCATTTGCAAGCATCCAAGTTACAAATTTGTGATGGAAAACGGTGTATTTTTCCCAAGCGTTGCCATCTGCGTCTGTTTCGTCAATAGTAACTCCGCTGTCGTTTGGATTAACTTTTCTACGGCGGATATAAACGCAGTCGAAAGTTGGCTCAATGCCCGAAGTGGTCTGCGTCATAATGCTGGTAGTGCCTGTGGGCGCGATTGTCAGGCAAGCGATATTCCTGCGACCATATTTTATCATATCGTCATACATATCTGGCGCAACGGCTTTGAGGCGCAAGATAAACGGATTATTTTCCTCGCGTTTTGCATCGAATACGTCAAATGCTCCTCGCTCTTTTGCCATAATCACAGATGAGCGATAAGCCTCTACCGCCATAGTTTTATGCACTTCCTCAGCAAAATCTATCGCCTTGTCTGACCCATAGCGTAAGCCCAATGCCGCCAGCATATCGCCCTCGGCGGTGATACCTACGCCTGTGCGCCTGCCTTGAACTGTCTTGTTTTTAATTTTTGTCCAAAGTTCATATTCTGTCTGTTTTATACTGTTGTCCTCTGGGTCAGATTTGATTTTTTCCAAAATATTATCAATTTTTTCCATTTCTAAATCAATAATATCGTCCATAATCCGCTGCGCATATTGAACGTGCTCGCGGAATAAATCAAAATTAAATTTAGCCTCTTTTGTAAATGGATTTTCTACATAAGAATAGAGATTTATTGCAATCAAACGACAAGAATCGTAGGGACAGAGCGGAATTTCGCCACAAGGATTTGTCGAAACCGTCTTGTAGCCCAGGTCTGCATAACAATCGGGAACGCTCTCTCTTATAATTGTGTCCCAAAACAAAACTCCTGGCTCAGCCGACGCCCAAGCATTGTGAATGATTTTTTTCCACAAATAGCGCGCCTTTACGGTATTTGTAAATTTCGGATTTTTTGCGGTAATCGGGTATTGACGGAGATAAATTGCGTCTTTTTGCACCGCTTTCATAAATTCATCGTCAATTTTAACTGAAATATTTGCGCCTGTAACTTTGCCCTGAGTAAGTTTTGCATCTATAAACTTCTCGCTGTCAGGGTGTTTGATGGAAACTGAAAGCATCAATGCGCCGCGCCTTCCGCCCTGCGCAACCTCTTTTGTAGAGTTTGAGTAGCGTTCCATAAACGGCACAATTCCTGTTGAAGTGAGTGCGGAATTTTTTACGGGCGAGCCTTCTGGACGGATTTGCGAGAGGTCGTGTCCTACACCGCCGCGCCGTTTCATAAGTTGCACCTGCTCCTCGTCAAGTTTGATAATCGCACCGTAGGAGTCTGCATCGCCGTTGACGCCGATTACAAAGCAGTTCGACAAAGACGACACCTGAAAATTGTTGCCGATGCCTGTCATAGGGCTGCCTTGTGGAACAATATATCGAAAATGGTCGAACAAATCGAAAAGTTGCTTTTCTGACAACGGATTTGGGTATTTCGCCTCAACCCGCGCGATTTCGCCTGCTAATCGGTGGTGCATATCTGCTGGTGAAAGTTCGTAAAGGTTGCCCGATGAGTCTTTCAGCGCATATTTATTTGACCAAACCTGCGCCGCAAGTTCATCGCCCTCAAAATAGTCAAAAGAGGCTTTTTTTACTTCCTGGTTATCGTAAACATTCTGTTTCATTTGACAAAATCAGTTTTTTTGTTTTATAATTCGGTTATTATTGACTTTTTTTCTGTAAAAAAATCGGCTGCAAATTTACAAATAATTTTTATTATACACAACAATATTTCAAAATTCATTATGTTAAATTTTCTTAAATTTTACATATTCCTTTATTAATCAGGGTTTTGATTTTTATTTTTCACAAAAAAGTTTACAAAAAATTTTTTTTAACATTATACTTCTGTTGATTTTTTGTAAAAAATTTACACAAAAAAGCGCAACAGTTTTTGAAAGGCTTTTGCGCTTTTAGTCGTGCAGACTTGGTCATTTGTGTTTTCCGCGTCTGCCAACTAAACTTTCATATTTTCTTCATAATATTGTTGAATTGCTGTGATATTTCTGAAATAATTTTGCAAAATAAATTAAAAGAAATATTAATTACAAAAAAACGGTTTATTATGAAAAAAATATTTTTAGCAATCGCAATGGTTGCCGCATTTACAGCCGTTCAGGCGCAAAAAATCAAAGGTTCGGACACCTGCCTGCCGTTGTCGCAGCAAGAGGCGGAGGATTTTATGAAAGCAAACCCATCAAAAAGCGTAGTGGTAACAGGCGGCGGCAGCGGCGTGGGAATAGCGGCGTTGATTGAAGGCACAACAGATATTGCACAATCGTCAAGAAAAATCAAATTTGACGAAAAACAAAAAATCCAAGCAGGCGGCAAATCAATTAAAGAGGTAATAATCGCCTACGATGCTTTGGCTGTTATTGTAAATCCCAAAAACAAGGTTACTAACCTCACCCGCGAACAGTTGGAGAAAATTTTTACAGGAAAAATTACAAATTGGAAAGAAGTCGGCGGCGCAGATTTGAAAATTGTGCCATACAGCCGCGAAACTTCGTCTGGGACTTACGAATTTTTCAAAGAGAGCGTGCTAAAAAACAAGAACTACAAAAGCGGTATTATGAGTATGCCCGCCACTGGCGCGATTGTGCAGGCAATCGGTCAAACCGCAGGCGCAATCGGCTATGTAGGCTTGGCGTATGTCGATAAAAACACAAAAGCAATCCGTGTTTCGTATGACGGCGGAAAAACCTTTACCGCACCCTCTGCCGCCAATGCCAAAAACGGCTCATACCCAATAGTGCGCCCACTCTACTACTACTATTTAACCAATACAGAAAAAACAGCAAAGCCATTTATTGACTATGTGCTTTCGGCAAAAGGTCAAAAAACGGTTAGCGAAACAGGGTTTATATCTGTAAAATAAAATGATAATAAAAAATTTAAAAAAAATTTGTGCGGGGCGGAATTTTACCGCCCTTTTTTACAGCCATTTTTTTCTTTTAAAAATAAACAAAATTGCACCGACACACGCTATCATTAGTAAAATCGAGAGCGGGTAGCCGAAATCCCAATCAAGTTCGGGCATCTTTCTAAAATTCATTCCGTAGATTGATGCGACCAATGTCGGAGGCATAAAAATTACCGAAACAATAGTAAATATTTTTATAATTTTGTTTTGTTGAATATTGATAAGACCGATAATTGCATCTTGCAAATATTCCAAACGGTCGAAGCCGAAACGAGTATGTTCAAAAAGCGAATTTATGTCCTTGATAATGATGCTGAGTTTGTTGCGGGCATCAACGGGCAGCAGTTCGCTTTTGAGCATATTCGAGCAAACACGCTGCTTGTCAACAATGTTTTCGCGAATAATCATAGTCTTTTCCTGCAACTCTTTAACGGCAATCAGAGCGTCGTCGTCGGCATCGTCTTCTGTTTTAATACGGTTGCTGAGAAGGGTGATTTCGCGCGCCATATCTTCAATCATATCGGCATCGTAATCAACCCGAGTAGCGAATAAATCTACGAGAATATTGTAGCCTGTTTGATAGTTGCGCGGATTTGCGAACATCTTTTTTACGGTTTCGTTGAATGAACGCAAATGTTGTTTCCGCACCGAAACTAAAATACCATTTTTTATAATAAATGATATTGTTTCGTCTTCAAAATTATCAAGCAAAAACGAGGAATTGACTACAATCGAGTCGGTTGTTTCCATATAGCGAGATGAAATTTCGATTTCCTCCATTTCCTCCTCCTCCTGAATGTATATTTTGAGGAACTGTTCGAGTTCGCTTTCCACTTCCACCGCCACATCGTTGAGGTCAATCCAAAGAAATTGGTCAATCGGCGTGGTTTTTAGCGAGTCCATCGAACGCGACATTTTTATTCTGTTATCTTCTTGGTAAAAAAATCTGATTTCTGACATAATGATTTTAAATTAAAAGTTTAAAACTAAAAGTTAAAAGTTGCAATTCCGTTTATTGTAATTTGATTTCTTAACTTTTAATTTTTAGTTTTTAATTTTTAACTAAAATCAGATTTGTTAAAAATTCAAATTGCGAGAATGTTAATTGTTCTGGGCGCAAGTCGAAAATTTTGTCGGTAAGCGACTGATTTTCAGCATATTTTTTCAAGGAATTGCGCAGAGTTTTGCGCCGTTGATTGAAGGCTGTTTTCACTATTGCCGCAAATTCGCGCTCGTCGCAGTTCAACGAGGGAGTTGCGTTGCGGGACAGAGCAACAACAGCCGATTTGACCTTGGGCGGAGGTTCAAAAACGTGTTCAGACACGCCGAAAAGGTACTTTGCATCGTAGTATGCCTGCAAAAGAACGCTCAAAATGCCGTAGGTTTTGCTGCCAGCAGGCGCGCAAATCCGCTCAGCGACTTCCTTTTGCAACATTCCGCCAACGAAAGTTACTAAATGCCTGTTGTTAAACGCTTTAAAGAATATTTGACTTGAAATATTATATGGAAAATTGCCAATAATCACAAATTTTTCGCCGTTAAAAATTTTCTCTAAATCCATTTTCAGAAAATTGCCGTTAATCACATCAAGGCGCGGAAAATGCTCATTGAGGTAAATTGTCGCCTCGCTGTCAATTTCCACTGCTTTGAAGTTAATCGACTGATTTTCAAGCAAAAACTGAGTAAGTACGCCCATACCCGAACCAATTTCAAGGACATTTTTAGTGTTCTCTGGAATGATTTGGGCAATTCGTTCAGCAATTTTCAAATCCTTTAAAAAATGCTGTCCAAAATGTTTCTTTGCACGTACTTTTTGCATTTTTATTTACAAAATTACAGAATTTTCAAAATCTACATTTTTGTTATTCAGATAACTTAACTATTGAGAGCAAATTTTGTAATTCTGTTGATTTTTTATACCTTTGCACCTTATTTTTTTAAAGCCTGCAAAAGTAGTAAAAATTTTTTAAACAAACAACTCTCGTAATTCGTAATTTTTAATTCGTAATTGATAATGCAACACTCTTCTTTCAACTTTAAAATAGGCGCGGCGGTCGGTAAATTTATTGATTTTTTTCATTTTCCGTTCAAAAAATTTTGTACGGCGCAGTTTTTCCGTTACAGCGTTTGCGGCGCGGCGAACACCGTTTTTAGTTGGATAATCTATTGGTTTTTGTACAATTTCATTTATGACAAACAGGTTTTTGACTTGGGTTTTATCGCTTTTACGCCACACATTGCAGCCTTTTTTACGCAACTTCCAATTACGTTTTGCACAGGCTTTTGGCTAAACAGATACGTCAGTTTCTCGGAAAGCGAACTCAGGGGCAGAATTCAAATCGTACGTTATTTAATGATTGTAATTGCCTGTATTCTAATTAATTACGCAGGTCTAAAACTATTCGTTGAAGTATTGCATATCTACCCTACTCCCTCGCAAATGCTCAACACAGTGATTACGACAATTTTCAGTTTTTTCTCGCAAAAATATTTTTCGTTTAAAGCGTGAATATAGTTGAAAAGCCGCAAAATTTAAAATTAAAAAATATCTTTGCATCTTTCCTGCTTTGCAACTTCGCGTTTAAAAAAGTTATTTTTATTTTTTCATTTTATCAAAAAAATTACTAATTTTGCACTCAAAAAATTTAATTATGAAAAAATTTTTATCACTTTCTCTATCGCTTTTTTTCGCATTAAATATTTTTTCGCAAGAAAAAACTTTTTTACAGCAACTCACTAACGGCGAATTTAAGGCGAAAACTATCGCAAATATTGTACCGATGAATGACGGCGAGCGGTTTGCTACGCTCTCTGATGACGGCAAAAAAATTGTCGCAAACTACTACGCAACCACAAAAACAGAGGTTTTGCTTGACTTGGAAAACCAGAAAAATTGCCCGATTAAGCAGATTGCAGACTTTAAATTTTCGCAAAATGAGGAAAAAATCCTTGTTTCGAGCGATGAAAAAATGATTTATCGGCGAAGTTTTACCGCCGATTACTACGTTTTTGACGTGAAAAGAGGTAAAATTGAGCCGCTTTCTGAAAACGGCAGGGCGCAGATGGCGCATTTTTCTCCAAATGGCAGAATCGTTGCCTTTGCGCGAGATAACAACCTGTTTCTCAAAAAGTTAGACTTTGGCACGGAAAACCAGATTACCAAAGACGGCGCAAAAAACAGCGTTATCAACGGCACGCCCGACTGGGTTTATGAGGAGGAATTCGGCAAAATCCGCTACTTCGATTTTTCGCCAGACAGCAAACTTTTGGCATTTGTGAAATTTGACGAAAGCGAAGTAAAGGAATACTCATTCGATTGGATTACAGACACTTACCCCATTTCCGAAAAGTACAAATATCCCAAAGCAGGCACAGAAAATTCAAAGGTTTCGCTCTGGGTGTATGATATTGAAAACCGCACCACAACGCAAATGAAACTCGAAGGCGAAGATTTTTACATTCCGACAATAAAATGGACTGCTACCTCCGACGCTTTGGCAGCGGTGAAACTTTCGCGCAATCAAAAACAGATTGATTTACTGAGTTTTAACCCACGCTCTGGCATCGCCACGCGGCTCTATTCCGAAACTTCGCCAACGTTCGTGGATTACGAAAATTTTGATGTTGTGCAGTTTAATTCCGACAACTCTTTCACACTTTTAAGCGAAAAAGACGGCTGGCGACAAATTTATTTATTTGAGCCGAATGGTATTGAAAAACAGCAACTTACGAAAAATAATAAAGCGGAAGTAACCATTTTCTATGGTTATGATGAAAAAAATAAAACGGCGTATTTTCAGGGAACAAATAGCCCGATAGACCGCAATATATTTTCTGTAAGAAATGGAAAATTTAATACTTCTTTTCCAAGTTTTAAAGGTAATTATAAAGCAAATTTTTCAAAAAATTTCAAATATGCAATTTGCAGTTATGAAAATCTGGAAAATCCGCCAACAATTAATATTATTAATAATTCTGGCAAAATTATTAGAAATATTGAAAACAATTTAGATTTAAAGCAAAAATTTGATAATCAAAATTTACCAAAAAAAGAGTTTGAGATAATAAAAACCTCTGAAAATATTGAACTGAATTATTGGATTTTAAAACCGAAAAATTTTGACGAAAACAAAAAATACCCGCTTGTGATGGTGCAGTACGGCGGTTATAACTCGCAGGAAGTTTTAAATCGTTGGGACATTGATTGGGAATATGCGCTTGCGGAAAACGGCTTTGTGGTTGCCTGCGTTGATGGGCGCGGAACAGGCGGGCGTGGACGTGAGTTCCGCACTTGCACCTACGGAAAACTTGGAATTATAGAGGCACAAGACCAGATAGCAGCGGCGCAATACTTTGGAAGTCAGAGTTTTATCGACAAAAACAGGATTGCAATTTGGGGCTGGTCCTACGGCGGATTTATAACGCTGATGTGTATGACGGGCGAAAATAATCCTTTCGCGACGGGCATCGCCATTGCGCCTGTAACCGACTGGACTTTGTACAATACCGCTTACACAGAGCGTTTTATGAACCGCCCGCAAGAAAATTTTAACGGTTACGCCGAAAATAATCTGCTTGACAAAGCGCAAAATCTGTCGGGAAACCTGCTTTTAATTCACGGCACAGCAGACGACAACGTGCATACGCAAAACACGTTTTTGTTCGCAGAAAAACTTGTTGAGGCAGGCAAACAGTTTGATATGCAACTATATACGAACAAAAATCACAGCATTCTCGGCGCAAAAACACGCGAACATCTATATATTAAATGTGTGGAATGGCTGATGAAAAATCTCTGAAACACGATTTTTACAAGATTTACAAGATTACCAAGATTTTTTTTAATTTAAAGGCTGTTTAAATTTTATATATTACTGTCCGCTAAACAATTATAAATGTGATGATAATCAGCGTTTTAGCAATGTTTCTGTAATTTTATTGTAGTTTATTCTTTTAAATCGTATAATACAAGATTGTTTTTGACAAAGTCTCTGAATTTATTAAAAACTCTTTTATCAATGTTATAATTTTTGGTAACTAAAAAATTTAATTCTGTTAATCGCTCTGAGTCTATTTCTATATTTCGTCCATCGCTAAATTTTTCGAGAAAATCTTTAATAGTACTTTCTAAATTTATTGTGTGATGCTCCATTGCAATAATTAAAGCATCTATTCCTACTAAATAAGCATTAGGATTGCAGAACATTTTAGGTTGACTAATTGCTTGTATCAGCAACGATTCTACTAAATTCGCCCACACTTCATTTTGTATTTTTAGAGTTTCCGATTCAATAATTCTAATTTTTTCGTCAATCTTTGATTGCAATTCTATGTTTTTTTTATCAAATACTTTTTCGATTTCTTTCACTTGCATATAATTACTAACAACGATAAAAGTAGCAAGTATCCCGACAAAACCAAGTACCAAATTTTGACTATCAAACACTGAATGTGAGATATGAAAAGCAATATCAATTACTAATAGGCAAATCAAAATAAAAACCACCCAAAAATTTGAAATTAATTTTTGTAGTTTTGATAGGAAAGTTTCCTTTTTTGTCAGAAATTTACTTAAATCATCAACTTTTTTAATGACTTGCTCGTTTTGTTTTGTTAAAATTTCCAGTTCATTTTCCATATTTTTCGTCAAATTTATCAATTATATTTATCAAACGTTCCATCTGATTTTGATAAGATAAAATTATTTGTTGATAGCCCAAAGATGCTGTTTTTATATCTTCATCTGTTATTGAGTGATTACTGTTGAAACTATTATTTACATCATTTCCAGTATTTACAATGGGATTTTTTGAATTATTTGCAACATTTTCAAGATGCGTACCGATAGGTTTATCAAAAAAAATCCCAGCAGAAACTTCTAATTCCCTTGCAATTTTTTCCAACGTTAAAGTGCTTGTAGAGCCATTTTTTATAAGCGACTGTAATGCACTTTCGCCAATTCCTATACGATTAGATAATTCTCTAATCGTAATTTTTTTTTGTTTGCACAAATCCCTGATTTTTAATAAGTTAGCCATAAATACAAAAATAAATTTAAGATTTAACATTTTTTAACTGCAATTTATTTTGATAGTATCAAATTTAATTGTAATTTTGCACCGTGATTTTAATCACAAAAACATAGCAGGGGGCAAAATTGTGTTTTGCTCCGATAAGTCAGAAAATCAGGCACAAAGATACACAAAATTTTTATTCCCTGCAATGTTTTCATTAAAATTTTATTGTGTGGGGCAATAAATAAACAAATTAGTAGAATTAGGATTAATTTCAACCCCCACATTTAATTTGAAATTAATTCTAATTTTATTTTTATAAAAAAAAAAATGCTTTATCAAATTTCAGACAAAGAAATTCAGGAGTTGATTGCGATAGGAACGCAAATCGGCATTCAGCGAGGATTAGAATTTATTGGCGA
>JAISYF010000030.1 GCA_031270065.1 Prevotellaceae bacterium
ATTTGAATATCAAAATGTTACATCTCTTTTTTTTAAATAAATACTAATCTTTAACCAATTTTAACCATGCGAGTTTATTCATTGATTATCAAAGAGTTAAATTTTAGAAGTGCCCATAATTTTAATATTTCGCAAAATTTCTGTGGAAACTATGAATTTAACCCCCTGTGGCGTATTTTTTTATGACAAATATTTTTTGATTTTTCTTGTTACTTTGCCTGATTTTAAAAGACATTGTTTAAGAGCAATAAAGTCTGTTTCTGTTAATTTTCCTACTTGAATAATATTGCTTTTTTCAATACTGTAAATTTTCTCGAATGCGTTTTTGCTCATTATGTTTGTTTGTTCGCCGTACAAATAAATAAGTATCGCGGGGAAATGCAAAATTATTTTCAGATATTATTTTGTTTTTTTCAAAATAATAACAGTTAAAACACGCATCATCGTTATTCAAACAGCCGTGTCGTTTTGTTATAAAATTTGGAACGTGGTCTTTACTTGTAGGCAGGTTTGCAACAACAATATCATCGTAATTTTTTGCTAAAACAATAAAATATTTGTTTTTACAACTTCCATCTTGGAAATAGAAAGGTGTACAATATAAAATATTTCCGGCGTTAAGCATACTGTCTTTTTAAAGCGTCAAATGCCTGTTTTACTTCCATTGTTTCAAGATAATGTTCTTTTGCCGAACCATCAAGATAGTATAAAAAATCTACTTCTACATCAGAATTATTTATCAACTGATTATCAAAAAGTTTAAGCAGATTATTATCTTTTGCGGTTTTATACCACGCAGAAGTTTTATCGTGTGTAACATCAACAATCTGTGCAGCATTCAAATTGCCATATTCAGCAATAACCTCATTCATTATTTTAATATCATTGTTTGAAAATTCATCATCGCAAAATTCGGTTTTTGCCTCAATAAAAGTATTTCCATTATTTGATGATGTATTTATAAATTCTTTAAGCAAAACAAGTTCGTCAGACAATTCTATAAAAACGTCTTTTGCAACAGGTCCTAATTTCCAAACATCAAATTTTATTCCAAAAAACGGCATAGCAAACTGTTTTACCGATTTCTCTTCGGCAAGATAAAGCAGTTTCAACAATTTTGTTTTACTCAAATTGTTAATATGCTGAGCAAAATAAACAATAGCATTGCCTATTTTATCAATAGTATCTTTTGAATAATGTAAAGTCATAGAATACATCATTTTAAAACATTGCAAAGGTAGCATAAAATTTTCAATTATACACAAACAAATAAAAATTTTTCCGAAAAATTTATAGGGGAAAGGTATAAAATAAATCCAAAACTATTTTTATATTTAACAATATTTAACCTTTTAGATTAATAATAATTGTGTCAGTATCACATTCACCGCCAATAATAAAATACTCGAATTTACTACTGCGTTTGTGCTTGCTTTTCCTACATCAAGCGCGCCGCCGTAAGCATAATAATCGTAAAAAGCAGATACAGAGGCGATATTAGAGCCGACTTTGCCTGCCAAAAGCAGCGACATTATGGTTTTTGCACTGTAAAAAACAGTTTTTGTTAATTCAAAATAAAATTGTAATTTTTACAGCAATTTTTTATTAAAAAAAGTTAAATATTTATTTTATTGAGAAAATATTTTGTTAGTAAAAAAAAATATTGTAATTTTGCAGTTGAAAGATTGACAGTGCTACGGCTCGGTCACAAGCAGGGGGAGTTTTTTTACTCCCTACTGTTCTTTAATAAGCAACCTTACTTTCCCTTTTTCGTATAACCACACTTCGTCAATATGCTGCCGAAAATTTCTCAAACGCTCGTGTATATTTCGTTTTATATATCGGTCTGATGCGCCTTTGTTGTTGTTTATAATAATCCGCGAGGATTGTTTTAACCCTTTTGAAAGCATATTTGAAATTTTTTCTCGTCTAAACGGCGATGTATAACTTTCATATTCATATAATGTTCCGTCAATAATCAAATCGGGGCATTTTCGCTCGTACCGTGTGCCAATCAACTCTCCAAAAACAACACTGTAATACAAATCTTTATAATGTATTGGCGTTGTTATTTGGACATTTTTGCCTTTTTCCGCCAAAAATCTTGCAATAGAAAACAAATCTTTGTGGTCTGATTTCTTTTCGTAACCTGACATTATTTCTATTTTTTCACCACTACTGAATTGTTTATATAGACAAAATAACATATTTTTATTTGTTAAAATTTTATCTATTTTAGATTAATAATAATTGCGTCAGTATCACATTCACCGCCAATAATAAAATACTCGAATTTACTACTGCGTTTGTGCTTGCTTTTCCTACGTCAAGCGCACCGCCGTAAGCATAATAACCGTAAAAAGCAGATACAGAGGCGATTATAAAGCCGAAAAAGAACGATTTTATTATCGAATATGTAAAATAATACGGAATAAATGCGTATTGAATACCGTAAATAAAGTCGGAAACGGTTATCATATCGGTAAAAACCGCTACTCCGCAGCCACCTGCAAGTCCGCAAAAAACGCTCATCGTTACCAACATTGGCATACAGAGCATTAATCCGATAATTTTTGGAAAAATAAGGTAATTCGCCGAATTTACGCCCATAATATCAAGTGCGTCAATCTGTTCTGTAACGCGCATTGTACCGAGTTCGGAGGCGATATTAGAGCCGACTTTGCCTGCCAAAAGCAGCGACATTATGGTTGAGGAAAATTCCAGCAGCAGTGTATCGCGCAGCACAAGCCCCGTACTGTAACGCGGTAAAAGCGGATTTTCGGTGTTCATTACGGTTTGCATCGTCATTATTACACCCATAAAAGTCGATACCAGCACGATAATTCCGACTGTATTTATGCCGAGTTTTTCCATTTCTTTGGGAATTTCCCGCAAAAAAAGCCGCCAATTATCAGGTTTGGCAAACATTTTCCGCATCAACTCAATATATTTTCCCGTTTGGGAAAGCGTTTTTTTTAACATTTTTTAAATTTAATGATTTAAAAATTCAATGATTTAAAAATTAAAGTGCAAAGATAACATAAAATTTTCAATTACACTCAAACGCATAAAAATTTTCTGAAAAATTTATAGGGGAAAGTTAGAAATTTATTTTTAAATTGAAAAATAAAAATAATTTTTTTTAAACACAAAATCGAAAAGAGGGAAAGCCGCAAAGATATTTTTTTAACAACTTTGCGGCTTTGCAACTTTGTGTCTTTGCGGTGAAAACTGTAAGTTATATAATAAATTATATGATAATCCGCAAAGCGATATATAATTCAATTTGAGGATTTGAAAATTCAATTTGAATATTTGAATATTTTGGGATTTTAATTTCAAATCCTCAAATTTTCAAATTAAGAATAAATTAAGAAAAATTTGTTAGAATAATGTGTGAGTGCGAGTTTTTTCAACAAAAAAATCGTAACTTTGCACTCCAAAATAATTCATAATTTTCAAAAATATGACATTAATAAAATCTATTTCCGGCATTCGCGGCACTATCGGCGGAAAATCGGGCAATAATCTTACGCCGAATGACGTTGTAAAATTTGTTTCTGCATACTCGCAATTTATTGAAAATCAGCAGAATAGCAAAAATTGCAAAATTGTTGTTGGGCGCGATGCGCGTATTTCGGGTGCAATGGTGGAAAATCTTGTCTGCGGAACGCTTATCGGTTGCGGTTGCGATGTGGTAAATATCGGGCTTGCAAGCACGCCTACAACCGAACTCGCCGTTACAGGCGAAGGTGCTGACGGCGGCATTATCATTACCGCCTCGCACAATCCAAAGCAATGGAATGCGCTGAAACTGCTCAATTCAAAAGGTGAATTTTTAAGTAAAATTGACGGCGAAAAAGTTTTGGAAATCGCAGAAAATCAAGATATTGAGTTTGCAGAAGTTGATAATCTCGGAAAAATTGAATACAAAGATTATACCGATTATCATATAAATAATGTATTGAATTTGAATCTCGTTGATATTCAAGCAATTAAAGAGGCGAATTTTAGTGTTGCGATTGACTGCGTTAATTCTGTGGGCGGAATAATTATTCCAAAACTTTTGGAAAAACTCGGTGTAACTCACATTAAATCAATTAATTGCGAGCCCAACGGACAATTTGCCCATAACCCTGAACCGTTGAAAGAAAATTTGACTGAAATTTCCAATTTTATCAAAAACAACAGGATTGATGTCGGTTTTGTATGCGACCCTGACGTTGATAGATTGGCGATTGTGTGCGAAAACGGCGAGATGTTTGGCGAAGAATACACGCTTGTATCCGTTGCGGACTATGTTTTGGCGAATTGTAGAGATACGGCGCGGCGCGTTTCTACGGTGTCAAACCTCAGTTCTACCCGCGCATTGAGCGATGTTACCGCAAAATACGGCGGAAATTACGCGGCGGCGGCAGTTGGTGAGGTGAATGTGGTTGAAAAAATGCGCGAAACCAACGCAATTATCGGCGGCGAGGGCAATGGCGGCGTAATTTACCCAGAAAGCCACTCAGGGCGCGATGCGTTGGTAGGTATTGCGCTGTTTTTGAGCAATTTAGCACAAAAAAAAATAAAAGTGTCGGAACTGAAAGAAACTTATCCGCAATATTTTATTTCAAAAAATAAAATCGAACTCACGCCCGAAATTGATGTTGACGCAGTGCTTACTGCAATTAAAGGAATTTATAAGCAGTTCAAAATCAACGATATAGACGGAGTAAAAATTGATTTTCCACAAGGTTGGGTGCATCTGCGCAAGTCGAACACCGAGCCGATAATCCGCATTTACAGCGAAGCCCCAACAGAGGAGCAGGCGGACAATTTTGCCAACGCGATTATTGCAGAAATAAAAAGAATTGCAGGACTGAATTAAATTTTAATTTTTCATCTATAATTGAAAATTAATTTGTACCTTTGCCGAAAATTTTTTAGAAAAAAAATGCTGAAACTGATTTATAGATATTTTACCGCTTTTTTGGTAATGTTCGCATTGCTGAGTATGCCCGCAACGTGTGCGTTGGCAAACAGCAATATGTTGAATATCAGCGAATTGCACAAAAATCAACACCACAGCAGCGATGGTTTTACATTCACAGAATACAGCCCGCTTTCGGTGGTTGTGATGTTGTGGCAAAACGTCAAAGTGCCTGTACCGACAATAAGCATAGGCGCAAGCATTACGCAGCCTTGTCCCGACAAAGCAGATTTTTTTCACTGCACACAACCGAAAATTAACTCCACTTGGCAGAATATTCGCCATAATAACTTCGTTTCCAACGACTTAATTCAAGCGCACTACTTCATTTTCGCTTTGCGCAAAATACGGATTTAGCCAATTTATCACAATTAACCACCTGCGCTTTGCACGCCCTCCTTTAAAAAAAAGGGGGATTTTGGGTTGTACCTCACTGTCTCCTTTCATAAAATGGACAGTGCGGAACATAAGTGTAGCGCAGGGATTTTATAAAAAATTCCCCAAAAATTTAATTATATTATTAATTTAAAAAATTTCATTTATTATGCAAACAAAAATAAATAAAAAACTATTAATCAACGATTTAGATAGCGTTTCGGTGCAGACAAACATTGCGCATTTTATAAAAATTTTCATTGCGTTTGTTATAACGGCGGGCGCATTCGGCGTAGTTGGATTTTTCGGCAAAACCTCGCAAATGTTCATTCCGCTAATTATTTTCGGCAGTATTGCGGTTTGTTTTTTGTGCTATTATTCGCTTACAATTCACAAAAATCATTATCTCAGTTCAACAAAAAGTTTGATTGGGCAAATTGAATTTTATTGCAAATCAGGCACAAGCCAAAGCATAATTTCCGCGATTGAAAACGGCGATTATAAAACGGTTGTAAAAAATATTGTCGAAGAGGAGGCAAGCACAAAAGTTGTAATAATTTACTCCGCAGACAAAGCGTTTGCGCGTTGCCAAGTCTTTGTCTATGAGGCTTGCATCTATGAGCCTGCGTCAAAAATCATTGAATTAGACGAAATTTTCATCAATGAATTTTTGAAAAAAACGGGCAAAAAGTAATTGCTTAAAAAGTAATTTTTGAGAGGGGCTTGTCAGATTTTGCGAAAAATTTGACAAGTGTTTTTTTTAACCACAAACTGCACAAAGGGGCTGTCTCAAAAGTATTTTTTGAGTCATCTTTGTTTAATTTCAACTAACAAATGCAACATTAAGTAACAAAAAAATCTTTCAAAACTATTTTTCGGCGTGCCAAAAAATCGTTTCGCGGACAGTAATATTAAAAAATAAATCGCCGTAATTTTATGGCTATTTATTTTTTTTTCTAAAAAAATGACGAAAAAAATGAAAATAATAAGAAATAATACTATTTTTTTGTAGAAAAAACAGTAGTATTGTCTTTGTAAGTCATTGATTTAACGTGATTTATCTATATTTATAAAAAAAAATCTAAAAACATTTGCTTTTTCAGATTTTATATTTACTTTTGTTGCAATATTTTGATAAAAAAAACGGGGAAAAATTGTTACATTGATTTTTTCTCAACCAATATATTAACTTTAATATTCGTAATAAAATGAAAAAAATTACTCTTATGCTGCTTTTTTCAGCAGTTTTTGCGATACTTTTTGCTCGCGTTCCGCAGCCGCTTTTGCACTTCAAAAGCAATTTTTCCAACGCTTCGCTTTCGGGCGTTGATACGCTTGGACAGCCGATTTTACTGCAATATCAGGGTGATAGCGCGGCGTTGGCTCGGGACAAAATTAACGGCTACCCCGCCGTAAAATTCGACACAACAGGATTTTTTACATTCCAAACTTCCGACCTAATCACTGCCGAAAATGCGCTGTTTCTTATTGTGTATCAGCCACTTGACAGCGAATTTGAACTTGAACACGGACTTTGGCAACTGCAAAATATTGACAGAAACCGCTTTTTGACCTCAATCAATGTTGGCGAGGCGCAGAAAAATGTGCGCTACAAATATTTTTTCGACAAAGGCACGAATGTTACCACAAATCTTTTTCATTTTGAAAAGAATGATTCGATGCAATTTTCCGAAATTGACACGCTTTTTGTGGGCAAAGTTGATAGCATTTTGTTCAACGGCAAACTCGCTGAATTTTTGATAATTACGGAGAATATTTCGGAGGTTGAGAGGCAAATTTGGCAGAGTTATCTCGCTGTAAAATACGGAGTTACGATGTTCAAAGGCAATTATTTGAATGCGGCGGGCGACACGCTTTGGAATTTTTTGCAGAACGAAAATTATGCGTTTGGCGTTGGCGGAATTGGGCGCGATGACAGCATTGGTTTGCGGCAAAATTTTTCAAAAATTTATGGCGACAGTGTGAAAATTGTTGTTGCTTCGACCTCGCTCAACAACCCCGTCAATGACAGCGTGCAAACCGTTCTAACGCCTTTCCAAAACGGCGAATATATCTTTTGGGGACACAACGAAAACGGTTTTGATATTTCTTCGGCGGCGTTTCTGATTGATACCGCGTTTTACAACTTTTTTCAAAGAAAATGGCAAGTGAAACCGCTTGTGAATAATCCGTATTTGCTTGATTTTCAGATAAATATGCCTGAAAATTTCAATCCGCAATTTTTAAAATTATTTGTATCAAAT
>JAISYF010000109.1 GCA_031270065.1 Prevotellaceae bacterium
TCAGTAGCATCTACCCAGTAGGTTGTGGTTGCGGAAGGGCTTGGTGAATATGTGCCGCCTGTGGCAAGTGGTGAGCCGCCTGTGGCAGCAGCATACCAGTTAATAACAGCCGTACCCGAAGATGCGGTTGCAGATAAAGTAAGCGAACCCGCTCCGCAACTAGAGTTGCCTGCAACGTTGGTGATGGTGGGGGCGGTGCAGGGAATTTGCAACTGAAAACCTCTGAAATTTACAGAATTGCCGATAGTTACTTTTACTTTGTAAGTGCCAGCCGCAAAGGTGATAGGCGAGGCAGTGGTGAAGGCGTTGTATGTGCCTGAACCGCCTGTACTTCCGCCGAGCGTAATCTGACCAATGCCTGCGCTTGTAACGCCGTCGCTTTGGTAAAAATCGAATTTTACATTAGAACTGGTAGCCCAACCCGCCATTTCCGTCATAATATCATATTGTCCCGCTATGGCAACGGTAATGGAATAAATCATCCAGTCGCCTTCGGTTGTCCAGCCGATAGCATTTTTTAAATTGTTGTCGTGCGTTTCGGGTTCGTTGGCAATTCCTCTTGGGTGGTCTTCGCCTGCGTTTGTATTCGCATTGTAGAAAGAGCAGTTTTGACCGCCGTTATCATAATACGGAGCCCAAACATAAGTACCTACACCGTAAGGTCCAGCGGGGTCGTTTGTGGGCGCATTGCCCGCAAATGGAGTAAGGGTGCAGGGAGCATCTATTGAAACGGTGTTGATTTTGCTCCAAGTCAAACTGTTATCTCCATCACCATCTCCGTTATTATCAATCTGAACTCTTAATTGATAAACGCCTGCGTTCAAGTGCATTGACGACGTGGAAGTAACTTCGTGAGGGTCGCCGCTATCACCCCAATTGGCAGAATATAAGGTACTGCCTACTTGGTCGCCTAACACCCCGCCAACAACTTCATAAACTTTGTAATTTACGCGGTCGTTGTCCTGTCCATTTCTTTTTCTTCCAAATGAAGAGAAGGTATAAGTGCCAGCCGTAGTTATTTCAAATGTATAGCCCATCCACGCACCATTACGGCACCAACCAGTAGCGTTGTAACCTTTGGTCTCTTGATTATCATCCGATGAAAAAAAGTTAGAAATACTGCGAAAAGTGCCCTGCTGTCCTGCTACTCTTTGGTACGCGCAACCTTCTACTCCGTTATCGAAGTTTCGCCAGTCTATATTGACATCTGTTGCCCAAGGCGAATCTTTTACAGTCCCGTTATAGTTTGTTGTTGCAATAGGATTACAATTTAATGTTACTGTAATTGGAAAACCAACTGAGGGCATACTACTTTCTGGCGTACAGCCGCCATCGCCTCTAACATAAATAGTATGGGCACCTGCGGTAGCAACCCAATATGCAGGATGCTCTCCGTTACAAGTCCCCATTACATCAGCCCAAAAAGAACTGCCATTGGGAAGGGTGTCATGTGCTGCATCGTGATAGGCATAGCAGCCACCAGTAGTAGCATCTATACGCCAAACAATACCCCATTTAGTAGTATTGGTGCCTTGGATACCATCTGTACCTCCACAAGAAGCATATGGAGAGCCTTGGTTATTGGTAACTTGTACACTAAATGTTACTTGGTCACCAGCGTTTATCGGGTCAGTGCCGTATTCTCCGCCGTTAATACTCCACCGCAAACCTGTAAGTGACAATACGGCATTAGCCGCGCCCGCGAAAAATAATATCGCGGCAAGCGTACATAAAGTACGCGCTTTAAAAACATAAAAAATGTTTTTCATTTTATAAAAAAGATTAAATTGTTAATATTTGTAAAGTTTTTATTTTGAATATTCTATTCTAACTTATTTTCCAACTCCTGCGTTCCGTTCCGTTCCGTTTCGCGCTGTCCTCCTCAAAACCCCTCTGTCTTTCAGACATCTCCCCTTTTTTTAAAGAAGGGTGCGCAAAACGCAGGGGGTCAAAAAAAACCTGTTCATTTCTGTACTGTCATTTTATTTCATAAATTTTTTTGTTGAAAAACACAAAAAACTACCCCGCTATCTTTTAACGAGTAAGTCATAAGTTTTGTTAATTTGTGCAAAAAATATACATGTTGGTTTGTGTTTTTCAAGGATTTTAATTTATAGTGCAAAGTTAAGCATAAAAATATTACAAATAATCAATCTTTTATAAAAATATAGAAAATAATTAGAGCAAAAAAATATAATTCATTGATTGTCAAATATTTAGAACAAAAATAACAATAAAAAAATATAGATTTTTACCTTGATATTTTGCCTTTTTTACCTCTATTTTTCAATTAATAAAAGCATAAAAAAAAATTAATTTTTCTTTTTTAATAATATTTTGCAAAGAAATTTGTAACTTTGCACGTTGAAGAATTTGAAGATTTGAAAATTTGAAAATTTGAAAATGCAAAAATACAAGAATACAAAAAATACAAAAATACAATTTGAGGATTTGAGGATTTGAATTCTTGAATTTTCAAATCATCAAATTTTCAAATTAAATAATTTAACTTTCGCAAGTTTGTTAAATCATTGATATTGAGACAATTAAAGCAATCAGTAATTTTGCAGGATGCTCATAATTAGAAAGTTAGTGGTTTTTGTCCCGAAGGGACAGTACCTTAATAACCGCAGGTAAGGCGGTAGCCGCAGCCTGCGGAAGCAAAATACCTCCCCAACATCAACTCCGTAGGAGTTG
>JAISYF010000057.1 GCA_031270065.1 Prevotellaceae bacterium
ATTTGCGTTACCACGCAGGTTTTTGAAATTGCCATTTTTCCATATTTCCATTTTGGCAATTTGGATATTTGGCAATTTCTGCATTTCCTAAAAATCCTCAACTTCCTAAAATTCATTATCATTTAAGGACAGTTATATTTTGCCCGAAAAAAAAGAATATGCAAAGTTAGCAATTCCGCTTACCGGCAGTAAAGGTCAAGCCCTACGGGTTTTTGAAAAAAAATCTCCACACCTACGCTTCGCTTCGGGTAGTATTTTTTTTCCAAAAAACCTTGACAGCCGCCGCTACATTGCTCTTTAACTTGCATATCTTTTTTCTTCCTTTGCTCGTTTTTCTTTTTTCTCTTTTCGGGGAAAAAATATGTTGTTTTTGGTTGTCGCTTTTTTCAGATTTTGTGCACTGAAACGGCAACTTAACGCAAGCAAAAGCATAAGATACCGATATTCCAAAGAGTAGATAATGCCTTTGTACTTTTGCAATCGGATTAGGTCAGGTCAATACCAAAGCCGTACCAAGTCCAAGCAAAATTATTATTCACCCTTTAAATTTAAAAAATATGGGAACTATTAAACAAGGTATTTTAGGCGGTTTTTCCGGCAAGGTCGGAGCCGTAATCGGTGCAAGCTGGAAAGGAATTAACTACATGCGTTCCATTCCTCAGCACGTGAAAAATCCCCGCACTGAGGGACAGGTCAGCCAGCGAAGTAAATTTGCGCTTGCGTTGAACTTTCTCAAACCCGTTACCGGCTTTCTTCGCACAGGCTGGAAACTGTATGCACACCGGCAGTCGCCGTTCAATGCCGCAATGTCCTACACGCTGGCAAATGCCATAACCGGAACTTATCCCGATTATGCCATTGACCCGAGCAAAGTGTTGGTTTCACGTGGCGGGCTTGCCCCTGCCGCCAATGCTTCGGCAACGCCCGCAGGCGCAGGAACAATCACCTTTGATTGGGAAGACAATTCCGGCGTAGGAAACGCCAAGCAAACCGACAAGGCATTGCTTGCCGTTATCAATCCGGTCCTGACTTTCCTCTGTAAAAAAAGTTTTTTTACAGAGGAAAGTCAAGAAAAACAATGCAGGTGCAAAGCCCATAGATGTTGTGATGATGTCCAAAATTTTGCTAATAAAACGCTACTACAATTTGAGCGATGAACGCTCGCTTGCACAAAATTTAATAGAATTAAAGGCGTTGTTGGATTGATAAATTTGACTTACAATATGTATCGCTACGAGCAGATTGTCCGCTTGCTTACTGCTAATTAATGTTAATTAAAGTTAAACATTTAAACTTAAAATGCAGATAGAAATTTTTTACAAAAAAAGTACAAATTGTCAAAAATTTGTTATAACTTTGCAGCGATTTTTTGACAAAGTTTAAACGGACTTTGGCTTTGTTGAAAAAATTATAATAAAAAATCAAATTTTAGAAATCCCCTTAATTTTGTACCTTTCCCCTATAAATTTTTTGGGAAATTTTTATAAGTTTGTGTGTAATTGAAAATTTTATGTTATCTTTGCACTATAAATTTTTTTTGTAAAAAAAATGATAGAAGTTCAAAATATATCAAAATCATTTGACGGAAAATTGGTGCTGAACGATATTTCGGCAAAATTTTATAACGGAAAAATCAATCAGATAATAGGGCAAAGCGGCTCTGGGAAAACCGTTTTAATGAAAAGCATTATCGGGCTTTTCAGGGTTGATAGCGGAAAAATTCTCTACGATGGTCGCAACCTGCGCGAAATGCGTATGCGCGAAATCAAACTGCTCAGGCGCGAGGTCGGTATGTTGTTTCAAGGGTCGGCATTGTTTGATTATCAGACAGTTATCGAAAATGTGATGTTCCCGCTAACAATGTTTTCGGAAATGAGCAAAGCCGAAATGAAAGAACGCGCCGAATTTTGCCTCACGCGGGTAGATTTAAAACCACAGGCATTCAATCTTTTTCCATCAGAAATTTCGGGAGGAATGCAAAAACGTGTGGCGATAGCGCGGGCAATTTCGCTTCAACCAAAGTACCTTTTTTGCGACGAGCCAAACTCAGGACTTGACCCTGTAACCTCAATTTTAATTGACCGCCTTATTGAAGAAATTACGCAAGAGTTTGATATTACGACCATTATCAACACGCACGATATGAACTCAATAATGGAAATAGGTGCGAATATTATTTTTATAAACAAAGGCAACAAAGCGTGGGAAGGTTCAAAAGACACCATTTTTCACACTGATAATGAAAAACTTAACAATTTTGTTTTTGCATCAGAATTGTTTCAGAATGTAAAAAAAGCGAATGAGTTAGAACGTGGATAATGCGGATTTCACAGATAAACACATTTTTTTTAATTAATCTGCGTTTATTTTTTTGTTTTATTTGCGACAATCAGCGTTATCTGTATTAGTGGCGTTCTAAAAGTGTTAATTCTCTAAAAATCTTTTCCAAATTTTCGGTAGAAAGGTCGTTTTTTTGTAAATCGGCAACGATTTCGCCTTTGTTTATCACAACTACACGGCTGCAAATTGCAGCGACTTCCTGCAAAATATGCGTAGAAAATATTACGGCGTGGCTTTTGCCGATTTCCGCAATCAAATCTCTGATTTCTACAATCTGGTTCGGGTCTAAACCTGTTGTAGGCTCGTCGAGAATCAAAATTTTCGGATTGTGGATTATTGCCTGCGCAAGCCCGACTCGCTGACGGTAGCCTTTTGACAGTTCTCCAATTTTTTTGCGGCTTTCAGGCGAAAGTCCCGTGCGTATAATTACTTCCTCAACAGCCTCTTTTTTATTCGCAATACGGTATAATTCAGCAACGTATGTCAAATATTCGCGCACAAACATCTCTAAATAGAGCGGATTATGTTCGGGCAGATAGCCGATATTTTGCTTAAAAAGATAATCATTGGGCGAGATTTTTAGCCCGCAAATTTCCACATCTCCGCTTTCCTGTGCAACGTAGCCTGTGATAATTTTCATTAAAGTCGATTTTCCTGCGCCATTTGGTCCCAAAAAACCGACTACTTCGCCTGTTTCCACGCTCAATGAAACATTATTCAACACGCATTTGTTTCCATAATGTTTTGTTATATTTTCAACTTTCAGCATAATTTTTTCAAAAATTTTTCTGCAAAGTTACACTTTTATTTTTATTTCGCAAAAATCGGTGAGGCGTTGTTGTTAGAGATATCTTCAACCACAGAATGCAACTATTTAGAATTAGATTTTTGGGTTCAACGCCGAAAAATGAAGTTAAAAATCTAATTCTATTTTTTTAAAAAAATATTTTTGTATGCACTTTGTTCTATTTTTCTTTTGAGCGGCAAACGGGACTCGAACCCGCGACCCTCGGCTTGGGAAGCCAATGCTCTACCAACTGAGCCATTGCCGCAAAAAATTTTCTGCAAAATTACAAAATCTTTACAGAATTACAAAATGTTTATAATTTACAGATTTTTCATTTCTGTTAATTATGAAAATTTTGTTAATTATATCAATGTATTTCTAAAAAATTCAACACATTTTTTTCAATCCTTTCCTCAATATTTTCGTTTGAAATATTTTCAAACATTTCACCTGTAATTTGCTCATAAAGTTCCATATATCTGGCACTTATGCCCGCCACAACAGTTTCTGTCATTTCAGGGATTTGCTGCCCTGCCTTGCCCTGAAAACCGTTTTCAATCAGCCATTCGCGTACAAATTCCTTTGAAAGTTGCTTTTGTGGCAAATTGTTTTCAAAACGTTCCTGATACTCATCAAGGTAGAAATAACGGCTCGAATCGGGCGTATGCACCTCGTCCATAAGGTAAATTTCGCCATTTCGTGCGCCAAATTCATACTTGGTATCAACTAAAATCAAACCGCGTTTTTGGGCAATTTCTGTACCGCGTTGAAATAAAGCGAGCGCGTATTTTTCCAAAACAGCGTAATTTTCGGCGGAAACAAGTCCTTGCGCAACGATTTCCGCAGGCGAAATATCCTCGTCGTGCCTGCCAAGTTCTGCTTTGGTTGTTGGCGTAACAATCGGCGTGTCGAAACGCTGATTTTCGCTCATTCCGTCAGGGATTTTCACGCCGCAAATCTCGCGAATGCCGCTTTTGTATGCTCGCCACGCGCTTCCGCAGAGGTAGCCGCGTACAATCATTTCCACAGGAAAACCCTCGCAGCGTATGCCAACCGACACCATT
The DNA here is from genome assembly GCA_031270065.1 of Prevotellaceae bacterium. Classification (GTDB taxonomy): domain Bacteria; phylum Bacteroidota; class Bacteroidia; order Bacteroidales; family Paludibacteraceae; genus F0058. The sequence continues at coordinate 4,192 of JAISYF010000057.1, forward strand.
GGGTCGGGCGCGGCGGTTTTCCAATTTGGGCAAATGTCGGTGGTCGCGTCAAGAAATTTTGCTGCTATCTGATTGAGTATTTGACCTTTAAAAGGAATGCCTTTTGGCAGCACCACATCAAACGCCGAAATTCTGTCGGTGGTAACCATCACCAGCAAATCGTTGTCAATGGTATAAACATCGCGCACCTTTCCGTTATAAACAGCGGTCTGTTTCGGAAAATGATAATCTGTTTTTGTTATTGCTTTCATTTGTTTTCTTTTAGAACAAAAAGCAAAGCACAAAAATTAGGACACTTTTGTGCTTGCTTTTCCGTTTTTTGTTTATAAAATCAAATTATTTTCTTCCATAAGTTTCCGTTTTATAATTTGTTCTGTAAGTTTCTTTTGCCGTTGCCTTTCGCTTATTTTTCGTTTCTTTTCTCTTCTCGAAAGCGTTTTTTTAGGCGCGGCATCAAGGATAGTGTTTAAATCAATTTTTTCGCCTGTTGGTTTAATTTTAATTTTAGGAGTAAGCGATAAATATTGTTTAAGTCCTAATGATATGCGCTTTTTTTCTTCATCAATATTAAGCACCACAGCGTTTATTTCTTGCCCTACGGATAAAATATCATTTATATTTTTAATTTTTTCATCAGATAATTCAGAAATAAAAATTAGTCCAACAGCATCGCCCAAATCAACAAAAGCACCATATTTTTGTATATTGCTAACAATTCCTTTAACGACTTGTCCTATTTTTAAATCAGAAAAAAATTGATTTTTTCGTTTTTCAAGTTGCTCTTTTATAACTGCTCTGCGAGAAACAACAGTATTACCGCTTTCTTCATTGAATTGTATTACTCTTAACTCAATTTCTTTGCCAATAAGATCGTCATAATTAACATTTTTTTTTATATCAATTTGAGAAGACGGCAAAAATGCTGAAAAATTAGAATTTTTTGACATTGCAATGCTCAAACCACATTTTCTTTTTTGTTTCACAACACCTTTTATAATTTCTTGCGTTTCAAAACATTGTTTAATTTTATTGCAGATACTATCAATTTTTCTATCGCAAAGAGTTGCCGTTAATTTGTCTAAATTATCTGTTTCATGCAATTCAAACTCAACAATTTGGTTTATTCTGTCAGTATAAACACTATCAATATCTGTTTCTATCTCTTTAATTTCTATGGGAATAAGAATATAAGTATCAATATCTTTGACGTAAAACATATCTCCAATTTGTTTCAAATAACCTTTCAATACTCTTTCTTGCGCAAATTTATCAACCAATGATTGTTTTCTGTTATTTCCCAAATATTCAATTTCAAACGCTTCCGTTTTGTCGTTTATTTTTCTTATTTTAAAAGTAACATTGTCGCCAACATCATATTTTGTTCTAATTTCTGGCAATTTTAATTTTCTTAAATCTCTGTTTTTTTTTACTGTTGCTCTTATGTCAATAAAAAAATAGTAGGAGATAAAATTTTCATCTTCTATAAAACCGAAATGTTTTATTGCATTGAAAAATGTAACAATTCCATTTTTAATTTTTTCGTTTTCCATCATAATAATTATTAAATATTGTGAATTTTTATATGTTGATAAATGGTTTTGCTGTTGTCATATTTTTTTAAAAATTTTCCTCTAATCTTTTCAAAATTTCCATATACGCTTCCGAAATTTTCCCTAAATCGCGTCTAAATCTGTCTTTGTCCAAACTTTCGAGGGTGGCGGTGTCCCAAAGGCGGGTGGTGTCGGGCGAAATTTCGTCTGCAAGTACGAGTGAGCCGTCTGCCGCTGTTCTGCCGAACTCAAATTTTGCATCTACCAAAGTAACGCCGATAGAATTGAAAATCTTTTGCAGTTCGGCATTGAGGTGTACCACAATTGCCTGAATTTCAGCAAGTTCCTCGTAACTGCTAAGCCCCAGCGCAACGGCGTGATGCTCGTTGATAAGCGGGTCGTGCAGTTCGTCATTTTTGTAGCAAAGTTCATATACGGGCGTTGGCAGCGACGTGCCAACTTTCAAGCCGAGCCGTTTTGCCATTGAACCCGCAGCGATATTGCGCACAATAAATTCAAGTTGAATAAAGTGTTCTTTGCGCTTGCAAAGTTGCTCACGGTCGTTAATCCGCTCAATAAAATGTGTGTTGAACCCCAATTTTTCGAGGCGTTGGTAAATATTCGCCGAAATTTTGTTGTTAATCACGCCTTTATTGGTAATTTGCGCACGCTTAATTCCATTATAAGCGAGAGCATCGTCTTTATAATGAATGATAACCTGTTCTGGATTTTCCGTTGTAAAAACCTGTTTTGTCTTGCCTGTATAAAGTAATTCGCCCTGATAATTCATTGTAAAATTTCGGATTTTTTTTAAAAAAAAGAAGTTGCAAAGGTACAAATTAATTATAAATTATGCAATATATTTTTGACCAAAGGCAGCACTTGATTAACTGCTGACTGAAGTCAGCGGAAAATTACAAACTCCACTCAAACCCATCTTTTGTGTCTTTCACAGTAAAGCCGTAATTTGCGAGTTCGTTGCGGATTTTGTCGGACAACGCCCAATCTTTGTTTTGCTTTGCCTGCAAACGCAAATTTAAAAGCAAATCCACCGCTTTTTTGTAGCAGTCGAGCGTTTGTGAATTTTCCTGCTCGGTTTTTAAACCCAAAATATCGAATAAATAGAGGTCAAAAATTGATTTTAACTCGTCTAAATCTGCTTGTGAAATTTTGCCGTTGCCGTCATAAATGGTATTAATTGCTGTTGCTGCGCCAAAAATATGCGAAAGAACAATCGGCGTGTTGAGGTCGTCATTCATTGCATCTTCGCATTTTTTGTGCAGGTCTTTTACATCAATCGTAGAGGCGGGTTTAGAATCTGCCCCCACAGGTGCGATTTTTTGCAAACGGTTATACGCCTCTGTCAAGCGTTCAAGTCCTTTTTGCGAGGAAATCAACGCCTCATTTGAAAAATCCAGCGTACTTCTATAATGCGCCTGCAAAATAAAAAATCTGATTGTCATCGGCGAAAACGCTTGCGAAAGAAGTTTGTGGCTGCCTGTAAAAAACTCCTCCAACGAGATAGAATTTCCGAGCGATTTGCCCATTTTTTGTCCGTTAATCGTAATCATATTGTTGTGCATCCAGTAATGCACCGTTTCGTGTCCGAGTGCGGCAGACGACTGCGCAATTTCGCACTCGTGATGTGGAAAAATCAAGTCCATTCCTCCGCCGTGGATGTCGAATTTTTCGCCCAAATATTTTTGTCCCATTGCCGAACATTCCAAGTGCCAGCCGGGAAAACCATCGCTCCACGCTGATTTCCAACGCATTATATGTTCGGGCTGCGCTTTTTTCCACAGCGCAAAATCTACGCTGCGCCGCTTTTCCGACTGTCCGTCAAGTTCGCGCGTATTTTCCAAAAGTTCGTCAATATTTCTGCCCGAAAGTTTGCCATAAGCCCCCCTGCCCCCTGCAAAAGGAAATTTTTTGTTATATTTTTCCACGTCAAAATAGACAGAACCGCCGCTTTCGTAGGCAAAACCATTATCTAAAATTTTCTGCACATATTCCATTTGTTCCAAAATATGCCCGCTCGCTCTCGGTTCGATTGACGGCTGCAGAATATTCAACAAATCCATCATTTTGTGATAGCGGTTTGTGTAAAATTGTGCCACTTCCATTGGTTCAAGCTGTTCGAGGCGCGCCTTTTTCGCAAGTTTGTCTTCGCCCTCATCGGCATCATTTACCAGATGTCCCACATCGGTGATATTGCGGACATAGCGCACTTTGTAGCCGAGATTTTTCAGCCACCTGAACAGAATGTCGAAAGTCATTGCCGAGCGGGCGTGTCCCAAATGCGGGTCGCCATAAACGGTTGGTCCGCAAACATACAGCCCTGCATTCGGCTCATTAAGCGGAATAAACTGCTCTTTGCGGCGGGTTAAAGTGTTGTGAATGTACAAGTTGTGTTCCATTTGTTGATGGTTGTTGATAGTTATTGATTGTTATTGATGGTTATTAATTGTTATTTGTTGTTAGCGATGGTTATTTGTTGTTGATAGTTATTGGTTGTTATTCGTTGTTATTGATAGTTATTGATGGTTGCTTGCGGTTATTAATCATTATTATTTTTTTTTTACAATTAAATAATCATTAATAACGCAAGACGAATAACTATTGAAATTTTGATTTATAAGCCAAAGCGTAAAGCCTTATTTGTTTTACCATTGCAGCAAGTCCGTTTGAGCGTGTTGGCGAAAGATGTTCGGCTAAACCGATTTTGTTGATAAAATGCAGGTCGGCGTTAAGAATTTCGTCAGGCGTATGCCCCGAAAGCACAGAAATAAGCAACGAAACTATGCCTTTTACCACAATCGCATCGCTTTTTGCGCGAAAAAACACTGTTCCATCGTGAAAATCTGCAGCCAACCACACCTTGCTTTGACAGCCGTCTATAAGATTTTGGTCAGTTACAAACTCTTCGGGCAACTCTTCAAGATTATTTCCCAAATCCACAATGTACTGATATTTATCAAGCCAATCGTCAAAAACGGCGAATTCGTCAATAATTTCCTGTTGTCGTTGTTCTATTGTCATTGTTTTTTTATTTTTTTTGCAAAGGTAGCAAAATGTTTCAAAATATAAAATACTCTATTTTTCTTTAATTAACTTGCTGATAATCAAAGAATTAACTTGTATCTTAAAGCCGTTTTTGCGGCTTTCTTTGTTAAAATTAAGTTAAATAAATTAATTTTACACGCATTTTTTCGTAGATTTTTGTACCTTTGTTTGCAAATTGTTAAACAAAAAATCTACTCTCAATGATTACATTTAAACCTGTTATTAGAAATGTCCGCTCGGACGGTTACGCGGCAATTTATATTCGCGTTACAAAGGACCGCGAAACTGACTACATCAAAACGAC
>JAISYF010000069.1 GCA_031270065.1 Prevotellaceae bacterium
AAATTTAACGATAGTGGTTGTCCGTATCACGCCTGTATGTCAGAGGATTGTCAGTATAAATTTGTGAAAAAAAATGAACCTGATTTTGAGGAAAATTATAAAAAATGTTGCAAAAAATATGAATAAAGAATTTTTAATTAAGACGAAAAAATTTGAAAAATTTTTCAACGAAACCAAGAAAGAGGTTAATCGGCAACTTCAAAAGGTTGATGATAGCAAAGATACTCGGCTGTCGTATTATGGACGCGCACTGCAAAGTGCCATTGCCTGCGACAACGATTATTTGAATGAGCAAATGTCGCTTATTGCCGCCAAAAAAAGCAATCTTTCGGCGATAAATCGGCAGGCAATTTTAGACCTTTTTAGCAAAGCGCAAGTAAAAATGGCTATTGCAAACGAAAAAGCGAGGAAATTGCGCGAAGAACGAGCAAAACAGGCGCAAATTGCAGAAAATCAAAAGAAAACGTAATCGTAATTTAACATAGTTTCGCGGAAAAATTAACTTTATATAGCATAAAAAACTTGCACGCTTTGAAAGATTTGTCGTACTTTGCTGCATAATTAACTAATTGATAATCAAATAATTACATAAAATTATGCAAACACAAATTCAACAAATAATCGCGCAAAGCGGCACAAAAACAAGCAAAATTCGCCAACTAATAAATTTGGGAATTAGCCGCACCGAAATCGCAAGAATGCTGACAAACGGAAATTATGGTTTTGTTCAGAATGTCTATAAAAAAATGCAAGCCGAAGGGCAAATCGCCGCGCTCACGCAAACAATCGCTTCGCCAAGTATCACGCCGCGAGCGTTTGAAAAAAAATTCGGAGTAGAGTTCGAGGCATACAACGTAAGTATGGAAACATTAAAAAACAGATTGAATGCAGCAGGTATCGCCTGCCAAACAGAAGGGTACAACCACACAACGCGGTCGCACTGGAAAATTGTGAGCGACAGCAGTTTAAGCGGCAATCAAACCTTCGAGTTGGTAAGCCCGATTTTGAAGGGCGAGGCAGGCATCGCACAAATGCTTAAAGTGTGCGACATTTTAAATAAATGCGGCGCGAAAGTAAATAAAAGTTGCGGAACACACGTGCATATCAACGCACGAAACTTCACGCTTGAACAGTGGAAACGCATTTATATCAACTACTCGCGGCTCGAAAAAACGATTGACGGATTTATGCCAGAAAGCAGACGGAAAAGTAACAACCACTTTTGTAAAGGTTTTTCAGAGGTTGTAAATTTTGAAACAAAAATCAATCAGGCAAATTCATTATTGGAAATCAGTCAAAAATTGGAAGGTTCGAGATACTGGAAAATCAACCCGCTGTCGTACGACCGACACAACACCTGCGAATTTCGCCAACACGCAGGCACAACGGATTTTGTAAAAATAAGCAGTTGGGTGAGGTTTTTAAACAATCTGGTAGATTTTTCAGAAGAAAATCTTGTAGGAGACCGCACCATCGGTGGCTTTAAAAATTTTAATTCAATCGAATTGACAAATTATTTTGAATACAGAACGCTCGAATTGGCAGCGTAAATTCAATTAAAAAATTAATATTAAATAATTAAAAATATGGAAGTAACAGAAAAATACAAATTAGCAGACGGCGCAACTATACACGCCGTATCGCCTGCGGACTTCATAACGAAGTTGCGCCGTAGCAGTTTTTTCGAGAGCGACACTCCTGACGAAACTTATATGCTCGAATTTGCCGAGCGTTACCTTGTGCAAAATGGCAGGGTTGTCCGCACCGACACAGCGGAAAATTTTGTTAAGGATTTACGAATTTTCGGCTATATAAATTGATGGAAATAAATGTGATACATAATATTGACTGCATTTCGGGCTTGAAACTTTTGCCCGACAATTCTGTGGATTGCTGCGTAACATCGCCGCCGTATTACGCTCTGCGGGATTACGGAACTGATGGACAAATCGGGCTTGAAACCACGCCCGAATTTTATGTAGAAAAACTCACAGAGGTTTTTATTCAGGTGTATCGTGTTTTAAAACCCGAAGGCACTTTGTGGCTGAATATCGGCGACTCCTACGCGGGTAGCAACAAAGGCAAAGGTTGCAAACTCAACTCCAATAAATATTTACAACCGACCGCAAGCAACGTTGGCAATGTGATAAACACCTGTAATTTGGCAGGTTACAAGCCCAAAGATTTGATTGGAATACCGTTTATGCTCGCCTTTGCCCTGCGCTCGGCAGGTTGGTACTTGCGTCAGGATATTATTTGGGCAAAGCCAAATCCTATGCCCGAAAGCGTTACTGACCGCTGCACAAAAAGCCACGAGTATATTTTTCTGCTCTCAAAATCGCGAAAATATTACTTCGATGCAAAGTCAATCGAAGAGATTGCCAACTATGACGGCAGATTTAAAGCCACCCGCAAAGCAAGTAAAAAATATTCGGCAGGCGATTATAATTTACAGGAAAAACAAACAATGCAGATACGCGAGCAAAACCGTTGGCGCAGCAATGCCGAAGGCGATTTTATCCGCAACAAACGCGATGTTTGGTTTGTGCCGACAAAACCGCTGAAAGAGGAACATTTTGCCGCCTTTCCCGAAGCATTGATAAAGGACTGCATTCTCGCAGGTTGCCCCGAAAATGGCATCGTGCTTGACTGCTTTATGGGTAGCGGCACAACTGCCATCGCCGCACGAAAACTCTACCGAAATTATATCGGGTTCGAGTTAAACCAAAAATACTGCAAAATCGCAGAAAATAGATTAAAAAACGAATTAGGAATGTTTTTATAATATGTTAGAAAAAAAACGGGAATATCGAATAAAACAGGGCTTGTCATATATGCCTCTCCATTGTAGCGAAATGCGCGACCTTGACA
>JAISYF010000106.1 GCA_031270065.1 Prevotellaceae bacterium
TTTGTGGAATAAATTAATAAATAAAAAATTATATAAAATACCTGATTGCCGTTCTATTGAGGGCTTAAATTATGCGGAGGACTTTCATCTTACTACAAGACTATATTATTATGCAGATAAAATTGTAAAGATAGATACTCCTTTCTATCACTATAACAAAACAAACGAAAATGCGATAACTCATAAGAAAAATCAAATGCACTTTGAGGAGGCAATTTTGTTTTGGCAATTATTAGAACAATTTTTCAAAAAAAACAATATTTACGAAAAATATTTTGATTTAATAGAATTTCATAAAGTACAGAGCAAGTTAAATCTTATAATTGAATCCCATTCACACAAACTCCGCAAGCAATATGCCTACTTATACCGTGATATTGAGATGAAGTATTTTTCGCAGTTTCGTTTTGGTGAAAAAATAATTTTATTCTGCACACATTATCGGTTGTTTTTATTAGTGCGTATTGCCCGAAATTTACTTGTTTTTAAAAATAAAAAAATAAAAAAATGAAACCTAATGTATCTATCATAGTACCTGTTTATAATGTGTCGAATTATATCGAACGTTGTGCCCACTCGTTGTTTATGCAAACTCATGAAAACATTGAGTATGTTTTTGTAAATGACTGTACGCCAGACGACAGCATTGAAAAATTGCAAAAAGTGATTGAGCAATACCCCGAAAGAAAGCCGTTTGTAAAAATCATCAATAACAGAATCAACAAAGGAACGTCTGCCTCTCGGCAAGTAGGAATTGATAATTCCACAGGCAAATATATACAGTTAGTTGATAATGACGATTGGATTGAGCCTGATATGGTTGAAACAATGTACAAAAAAGCAGAGCAAGAGCAGGCTGATATTGTTGTTTGTGATTTTGTAATAGAAAAAAGAAATAGTAAAGAATATCACCATGATTTTGTGCCAGACAATAATAGTGATTATTTTATCTATATCCTTAAAAATGAAGTGTGTTACGGTTATATTTGGACAAAACTTATTCGCAGAGAGTTTTTTGAGTTGCCCGACTGCCGATTTGTTGATGAATTATGTTGGTTAGACGACTGGTTTGCATTAATTCGTATCTCTTTTTATGCAAAAAAAATCATAAAAATAGACAAGTCTTTCTATCATTACAACAGAACAAATATAAATGCACAAACAGCCCAAAGAACCGAATGGCACTTTAAAAGTTGTATAGTTTTCTTTCAAAAATTAGAAGATTTTTTACAAAACAAAAAAATCTTTGAAAAAAATTTTGATATTTTTGATTTTTTAAAAGTAGATTTTAAGGTTTTGTTGATTACTCACATAAATTCTTATAAACTTCGCAAAAAATACGCCTATCTTTACCGTGATATTGAGATGAAATATATTAATAATTTTCATTTTAAAAGCGAAAAATTGATATTATTTTTTACTCATTACCGTCTATTTTTATTAGCGCATATCGTTCAAAGACTGTTAGCATTAAAAATCAAAATATTTACTAAATGACATAAAAAGTTTCCATATTAACCCAAGTTTTGGATAATTTTACGGTATTAGAAAATAGTTAATAGTCCGTTTTGCAGGAGATAATCAACTTTAATTGCAGGTTTTTTGTCAAAAAAACAGTAGGCGACAAACGCAGAAATCAGGTTTAAAATAAAATTGTGAATTTGTAAATGCGATTTTTTTTCGCCTTTACAGTGCCCATAAGGTTACAAATCATAAATAAAACCTGCTAAAAACATTCAAATTGTAAGTGCAAAAATATAAGCATTTGATTATCAGCGTTTTGCAAAAATCGTATTTCAGCGTATTTTTATGATTTATTTATAAAATTGATAAAAAAATGTTTTTTATCAATTTTTTATTTTAAAAACTTATTTTTATGATAAAAAACTGATTATCAATAACTTACAAAGATATTTTTACTTGAAAATACCTGTTTTTGCAAATCACAAAAAGTTTATAAATGTTATTTATCTTACAATTTGAAATATTTATTGGAAAAAATTTTTTTGTTTCAGAAAAAATATATAATTTTGCAGTCTAATTTTTTGGGTTGAAAATTTGAATACTTGAAAATACATATTTATTTAAAAATTCAATTATCAAATCATCAAATTTTTCAAATTTATCTATTATTATGAAAAAAGAACTACAATTCAGTTTAGTTTATCGTGATATGTGGCAAAGTTCAGGCAAATATGTGCCTCGAAAAGACCAACTCGAAAAAATTGCTCCCGTAATTATTGATATGGGTTGTTTTGCCCGCGTGGAAACCAATGGTGGTGCTTCGGAACAGGTTAATCTGCTCTATGGCGAAAATCCTAACCACGCTGTACGCGCATTTACAAAACCGTTTAACGAAGTAGGCATCAAAACGCACATGCTCGACAGGGGGCTGAATGCAATCCGTATGAACCCTGTACCTGCCGATATTCGCCAATTAATGTACAAAGTAAAACACGCGCAGGGCGTTGATATTACGCGGATTTTCTGCGGACTCAATGATGTGCGCAATATAGCCGCCTCTGTCAAATGGGCAAAAACAGCGGGAATGACTGCACAGGCAACCATGAGCATTACCTATTCTGACGTGCATACTGCCGAATATTATATCAATATGGCAGAACAACTTATCGCCGAAGGAGCGCAGGAAATTTGCCTCAAAGATATGGCGGGCATTGGTCGCCCTGTGTTTTTGGGGAAAATTGTGAAAGCGATTAAAGAAAAACACCCTGACATTATTATTCAGTATCACGGACATACTGGTCCCGGATTTTCAGTCGCCTCAATGCTCGAAGTGGCGAAAGCGGGCGGAGATGTGTTTGACGTGGCTATTGAGCCGCTGTCGTGGGGAATGGTGCATCCAGACGTGATAACAATTCAAGCGATGTTTAAAGATGCAGGCTTTATCGTGCCTGAAATCAATATGAAAGCGTATATGGAGGCGCGCGCGCTGACGCAAAGTTTTATTGACGATTTTTTGGGCTATTTTATTGACCCGCGCAACAGGTTTATGTCCTCTTTGTTGGTTGGCTGCGGACTGCCTGGCGGAATGATGGGCAGTTTGATGGCTGATTTAAAGGGCGTTCATTCTGCTATCAACGCAAATTTTGAAAAACAAGGCGAAAAAGCGTTGTCAGAAGACGAATTGCTTGTAAAACTCTTTGACGAAGTGGCTTACGTCTGGCCAAAACTCGGCAATCCGCCATTAGTAACGCCTTTCTCGCAATATGTGAAAAATGTTGCGCTTATGAATATTTTTACAATGAGTAAAGGCGGAAATCGTTATGAAATGATTGATAACAACACCTGGGATATGATTTTGGGAAAAGCGGGAAAACTTCCCGGCACTCTTGCACCTGAAATTGTTGAGTTGGCAAAATCGAAAAATTTTGAATTTTTTGACGGAAATCCGCAAGATAATTACCCTGATACTCTGCCGAAATTTATTGCCGAAATGCAGGAACTCGGTTGGGAACGCGGACAAGACGACGAGGAATTGTTCAACTTTGCGATGTTTGATAAACAATACCGCGATTTCAAAAGCGGAGAGGCAAAAAAACGCTTTAACAAAGAACTTGACGCCGAAATTCAGAAAAAATACACCGCAGCATCTTCTGCCGCGCCCACTATTGACCTTACCGAACTTGCCATAAGCCGACACCCGAATGCAGAGCAAATCAACGCAACAGCAAACGGACGAGTGCTTTGGGAACTTGATTTTGAGGGCGTTTCGCTTAAACCCGAAAACGGCAAAAGATTCAAAGAAGGCAACCTTATTGCCGCTCTGCAAACCAGCAACGGACTGGAATTTATCTACGCCAACTACGCAGGTAAAATCATTGATGCGGTAGAGCAGGGCAGAGTAATGAAAAAAGGCGAAGTGATTGGATATATAGAAAAATAAAATTTATAAATTAACAGTTATTTAAGATTGAGTAGTAAAGATAATTTTTTTCATTTTTTTGACTGTGAGGCAGAAGGATTTGTGAAAATGTTTCTGTCTATTTTTTTTGTGCAAGGGCAAACCCTGCCCCTGCATAAAAAACGCAGGAGTGAAAAATTTTTTACCCCTGCGTTTTTTTTGCAATTTTTTTAGTACCTTTGCGGCATCAAATTTTTTATCAAAAATTCATTTGAAAGATTGGAAGATTTGAAAATGCAAAAATTCAATTTGAAGATTTGAAAATTTGAAAATTTGAAAATGCAAAAATTCAATTTGAAGATTTGAAAGATTTGAAGATTTGAAAATGCAAAAATGCAATTTGAAAATTTGAAGATTTGAAAATGCAAAATGCAATTTGAAAATCAGGTTACTCCTTATAATTTTTTATCAAAAATTCATTTGAAAATTTGAAAGATTTGAAAATCAGGTTACTCCTTGTAATTTTTAAATCATCAAATTTTCAAATTCTCAAATAATTTAAAAAAAATGTTTGAAAATCTATCTGAAAGGCTTGAACGCTCTTTTAAAATACTCAAAGGGCAGGGCAGAATTACCGAAATCAACGTGGCGGAAACGCTAAAAGATGTGCGCAAGGCGTTGCTTGACGCCGATGTAAATTATAAAACCGCCAAAACTTTTACCGATGATGTAAAAGAAAAAGCGTTGGGAATGAACGTGTTAAACTCGATTCAGCCCAAAGATTTGATGGTGAAAATTGTGCGGGACGAGTTGGCTGCACTTATGGGCGGCGAACATTCGGAACTCAACCTCAAAGGCTCGCCAACTGTGATTTTGATGTCGGGTTTGCAGGGTTCAGGTAAAACTACTTTTTCGGGAAAATTGGCGAATATGCTCAAATCGAAAAAGGGCAGACACCCGCTTTTGGTTGCTTGCGACGTGTATCGCCCCGCTGCAATTAAGCAGTTGCAAACGCTTGCAGAGCAAATTTCCACTCCTGTTTATACCGAAATTGACAATAAAAACCCTGTTCAAATCGCCGAAAACGCAATAAAACATGCCAAGAAAAACGGCAATGATATTGTGATAATCGACACAGCGGGGCGTTTGGCGGTCGACGAACAGATGATGACCGAAATTGCCAATATCAAAAAGGCAGTGAAACCAGAGGAAATTCTCTTTGTGGTGGATTCTATGACAGGACAAGATGCCGTAAATACCGCAAAGGAGTTCAACAATAGGCTTGATTTTAGCGGCGTTGTCCTCACCAAACTCGATGGCGACACACGCGGCGGCGCGGCTCTCTCAATCCGCAGCGTTGTAAATAAACCGATAAAATTTGTCGGTACTGGCGAAAAACTTGACGCGCTTGATGTATTTTACCCAACCAGAATGGCAGACAGAATTTTGGGAATGGGCGACATTGTTTCTTTGGTAGAAAAGGCGCAGGAACAGTACGATGAGGCTGAAGCACGAAAAATATCAAAAAAAATCGCTAAAAACAGATTCGGTTTTGACGATTTTTATACGCAAATTCAGCAAATCAAAAAAATGGGCAACATCAAAGACATTATGGGAATGATACCCGGAGTCGGTAAAACGATAAAAGATGTTGATATTGACGACAATTCATTTGCAGGCATCGAGGCGATAATTCAATCTATGACGCCGTTTGAGCGGGCAAATCCGAATGTATTGAACGGCAGCCGTAAAGCCCGCATTGTCAAAGGTTCTGGACGCAACATCGCCGAAATTAACCGCTTTATCAAGCAGTTTGAGCAGATGCAAAAGATGATGAAACAGGTGCAAAAAGGCGGTATGAAAGGGGTTATGCCAAAATTAAGATAAAAAGTCCCCGATTTCACAATCAAGGACTTTAATGTAAACAAATTTTGCGTTTTTTTGCCGAGCAACATATAAACTCGGCTAACATTTTACCCATATTCCCATTGTGGGAATATCAATAATAACAACCAATTTTAATTATTGTTGCCGTACATCGCTGCAAAACAACAATGCAAAGGTAACACTTTTTTGTAAATAAACAAATTTTTTTCGTAAATAATTTTACTTTATTCTTTATATTGCTGAAAATCAAGTAAATATAAATTGCAATTTTTACAAGTTATTATAAAAAACAAACAATATTTACTGTAAAAATTAGCAAATACTGTCAAAAATCAGTATTTTTTTTCATCATAAAAACGAATGTTTTTTACACCGCTACAACGCCTTTGATATGCGGGTGCGGATTATAATTTTCGAGAATAAAGTCCTCGAATTTGAAGTCGAAAATTGTTTTTACCTCAGGATTTATTTTTATTGTGGGCAGCGGTCGGCAATCGCGCGAAAGTTGCTCTTTTACCTGCTCCAAGTGATTGGTGTAGATATGTGCATCGCCCAAAGTATGCACAAAATCGCCCGTCTGCAAGCCTGTAACCTGCGCCGCCATTTGTAACAGTAGCGCATAAGAAGCGATGTTGAAAGGCACGCCGAGAAACACGTCTGCACTGCGTTGGTAAAGTTGCAAACTCAACTTTCCATTTGCTGCATAGAACTGAAAAAATGCGTGGCACGGCGGCAGGTTCATATTTTGCAAATCGGCTACATTCCACGCACTAACGATAATTCGGCGGCTGTCGGGGTTGTGCTTTATGGTATCGATTGCCTCCGAAATCTGGTCAATGCTTTTGCCGTCATACCCTTGCCAACTGCGCCATTGATGTCCGTAGATATGCCCCAAATCGCCGTTTTCGTCAGCCCATTCGTTCCAAATCCTAACGCCGTTGTCCTTCAAAAATTGTACATTTGTGTCGCCGTTTAAGAACCACAGCAGTTCGTAAATGATAGATTTCAGGTGCAGTTTTTTTGTCGTCAAAAGCGGAAATCCATTTTGCAAATCAAACCGCATTTGATAGCCGAAAATGCTGACTGTACCTGTGCCTGTACGGTCGGTCTTCTCTATTCCATCAACAAGAATTTTATTTAAAAGGTCCTTGTATTGTTGCATTTTTTTCTATTTGTTAATGATTATAATGGGTATTTTTTTATGCAAAGATAGCATAAAATTCTCAATTACACACAAACGAATAATAATTAATTTGAAAATTTGAGAATTTGAGGATTGGAAAATGCAAAAATACAATTTGAAAATTTGAAATTAAAATCCCAAAATATTAAAATCCTTAAATTAAATTCTCAAATCCTCAAATTGTATTTATTGTATTTTCAAATTTTCAAATCCTCAAATTTTCAAATTGTATTTTTGCATTTTCAAAGTTTCACGTGCCTGATAAATTACAAGGCACAGGTTGCAAACCTGTGCCTGCGGGGTGAAAAAATTTTCGCCCCTACCGTATGCAAATGGGCAACCGCAAGGGCTGTCTCTACGTTTTTTATCTTATAAACAGCAACTCTCTATATTTCGGCAATGCCCACATTTCGTCATCAACTACGAGTTCGAGTTTATCGACGTGGGTGCGAATTTCATCGAGCAGAGGAACTATTTTATCGTGGTAGGCGATGGCTTTTTCGCGCTCGGAGTCGATTTTGTTCGCCACTTTGCGCGCCTCAACCATTTCATCGACTTTCGCAATGATTGTTGAGGTGTGTTCAGCAATCTGGCGAATAATAGAGCGGTCTTGCTCGGTAAGATTTTCGGATTCTTTGCCGAAAACCTCCCTCATTTTCACAACATTGTCCAAAAGAAACGACTGATAACGGTTCGCCACAGGCACAATATGATTTACCACCAAATCGCCAAGAACGCGCGCCTCAATCTGAATTTTCTTTGTGTATGTTTCCCATTTTACCTCGCAACGGCTCTCTAACTCTTTTTTTGTCAGCACATGAGTATTTGAGAACATTTTTATCGTTTCGGGTGTAATATAAGCGTCAAATATTTTCGGTACGGAAGTTTCGCAGTCCAAACCGCGTTTTTCCGCCTTGCTTTTCCACTCGTCAGAATAACCGTTGCCGTCATAACGAATATTTTTACTTTCTTTAATATATTTTTTAATGACAGTAAAAAGCGCGCTTTCCTTAGCCTCGCCTTTGTTGAGCATCGCATCAACCTCTTTTTTGAAGGTGATAAGTTGGTTGGCAACCACTGCATTAAGCGCAAGCATAGCCGCGCCGCAGTTGGCAGACGAGCCGACAGCGCGGAACTCAAACCGATTGCCTGTGAAAGCGAAGGGCGAAGTGCGGTTGCGGTCGGTGTTGTCAAGCAAAATTTCGGGAATATTGCCAACGTTTAACTTCATTTCCTTTTTTGCATTAAGGAAAATTGCTTCGTCGGTAGTGGCTTTTTCGAGTTTGTCAAGAGTTTCCGTTATTTGTGTTCCGAGAAATACCGAAACAATCGCAGGCGGTGCCTCGTTTGCGCCCAAACGGTGCGCGTTTGATGCCGAACTGATTGACGCTTTTAACAACGCATTATGTTTATGCACAGCCATAAGAATATTTACCAAAAAGGTAACAAATTGCAGGTTTGCAGCGGCATTTTTTCCCGGCGAAAGCAGATTTACGCCTGTGTTTGTACCGATTGACCAGTTATTATGCTTGCCCGAACCGTTAACGCCCGCAAAGGGTTTTTCGTGCAGCAATACACGAAAATGATGTTTTCTTGCAATTTTTTCCATAAGGCTCATTAGCAGCAAGTTATGGTCGTTTGCAAGGTTACATTCCTCGTAAATGGGCGCAAGTTCAAACTGGTTTGGCGCAACTTCATTATGGCGCGTTTTTACAGGGATACCGAGTTTCAACGCCTCAATTTCAAGTTCTGTCATAAAATTCAGCACTCTTTCAGGAATTGACCCAAAATAGTGGTCTTCCAACTGCTGATTTTTCGCCGAAGTGTGCCCCATAAGTGTTCTGCCTGTAAGCATCAAGTCTGGGCGGGCGGCATACAGAGCCTCATCTACCAGAAAATACTCCTGCTCCCAACCGAGATAGGAATAGACCCGCGACACATTTCTGTCAAAATATTTACAAACATCGGTAGCGGCTTTGTTTATCACCGAAATTGAGCGCAAAAGCGGTGCCTTGTAGTCCAACGCCTCGCCTGTGTAAGCCACAAAAACGGTCGGAATACAAAGCGTGTCGCCTACCACAAATACAGGCGAAGACGGGTCCCAAGCGGTGTAGCCGCGTGCCTCGAATGTGTTTCTGATGCCGCCAGACGGAAACGAAGAGGCATCAGGTTCTTGCTGATAAAGCAGTTTGCCTGTAAATTCCTCCAACGCTTTGCCGTTTGGCTCTTTGTTGATAAAAGCGTCGTGTTTTTCGGCAGTTCCGCCGGTGAGCGGCTGAAACCAGTGGGTGTAGTGCGTTGCGCCGAGTTCCACAGCCCATTTTTTCATACCGTTGGCAACGGCGGAGGCGAGTTCGCGCCCGATTGGTTTGCCTTTGTCAATCGCCTCAAAAAGCGATTCCAACACGTCAGCGTCAATGTATTTGCGCATAGTGTCGCGCGTAAATACCTGACTTTCAAATAATTCCGATGGAAGTTTCGACGGTTTTTCTACCTTTACCGCCTCTCTCAAAGAAGCCTCTTTGAGAACTTTAAAACGAAGTTTGCTCATTTTTTGTTAAATTTTTTTTATTTGATGATTTGAATATTTAATTTTTAGGATTCCCGCAATTTTCAAATCATCAAATTTTCAAATCATCAAATTAAAAAAATCACCCAACCCTCTTTTTTTACCTTAAAAAAATAATTTTACGCAAAAACGCATTTTTTAACGGCGCAAAGGTAGTAATTTTTTTAAAAATACGCAAATTTTATTTTTATTTTATTTTTTTCGTAAAATGTACAAAAAATCAGTATTAAAACGTTTTTTTTAATTTGTTCGTTCAAAAAAAATGTTTTTCAGGCAAATTTTTCGTCATTTTTTTCTTGTTTTTTGAAAAAAATATGCGTAAATCTCTCAAATCTCTGTTATCTGTGTGCAAAAAAAATCGTATCTTTGCAAAAATTTTTTTACGCAAAATGATTAAGGCAACAAATATTACAAAAAGTTTCGGTTCGCTGCAAGTGCTGAAAGGCGTAGATTTGCAAATCGCTGAAAAAGAAATAGTTACGATTACAGGTGCAAGCGGCGCAGGCAAAACTACCCTGCTGCAAATTCTTGGCACGCTGGACAAAGCCGACAGCGGAACGCTTGAAATTAACGGCGTGAATGTCAGCATTTTTGACACCAAAGATATTCCAAGTATTTTGAAACCTTTTGTACCATATTGGGTTCGTACAATTTCTCATCGCCGCTCCGTTTTAAAAAGCAATTCGCTTGCGGATTTTAGAAACCGTACTATCGGATTTGTGTTTCAATTTCATCAACTTATGCCCGAATTTTCGGCTCTCGAAAATGTAATGATGCCCGCTTTAATCGGTGGCGAAAGTTTTCGCAATGCAGAAAAAAAAGCAGCAGAACTGCTTGATTTTCTGCAACTTACACCGCGTTTGCATCATCGCCCTGCCGAACTGTCTGGCGGTGAAAAGCAACGTGTCGCCGTTGCCCGCGCGCTGATAAATACGCCAAAGGTAATTCTTGCAGACGAACCGTCTGGCAGCCTTGACAGCAAAAACAAAGCCGAATTGCACCGCCTTTTTCTCGACCTGCGCGACAATTTTAACCTCACAATCCTAATCGTAACGCACGACAAAGAACTCTCGTCTTTTGCCGACCGCAACCTCGTAATGTCTGACGGAATGTTTTTGTAAAATAAACCAAACCCCTGCGCTACATTTATTGTTTTGTCATTGATTACACAGAGAAATTATTAATTGTTAATTATTAAAATCAATACTCTTTGCACTCCTCCTCGCCGTTCAGTATACGGACAGCGTGTTGCGCGAGGGCAAGCAATTCGTCTTCGCCCGCATAGGTTCTGGTTGGTGCAATAAATTTGACCATTTCGGCAATTTCATCTACAAACTGTTTGCCGTAAGCAATGCCGCCAGTGAAAAGAATTGCATCAACTTTGCCTTTGAGAACGGCAGCCATTGAGCCTATTTCCTTTGCAATACTGTACGCCATCGCGCTGAAAATCAACGCAGCGTGTTTATCGCCCGCCTCAACGCGCTTTTCCACTTCAAACGCGCTGTTTGTGCCGAGATGAGCGATAAGACCGCCATTGCCGTTGCACATTTTTTGAATTTCGAGTGGTGTGTATTTGCCTGAAAAACAGAGAGTTGCCAAGTCTTTTGACGGAAGTGTACCAGAGCGTTCGGGAGAAAAAGGTCCCGAACCGAGCGCATTATTTACATCAACAACCTTACCCTTTTGGTGCGCCCCCACCGACACGCCGCCGCCGAGATGCGCAACAATCAGGTTCAAACTCTCGTAAGGCACGCCTTTTTCTTTGGCAAAACGTCGTGCAATCGCCTTTTGGTTGAGACAGTGAAAAGTGGAAATGCGCGGAAAAAGCGGATGCCCGCTAACACGCGCCAAATCCTGCATTTCATCGACTACCACAGGGTCTGCAATAATAGCCTTGCAAGCGAATTTTTGCGCCAATTTGTCGGCAATCAATCCTCCGAGCGAGCAAGCGTGTTCGCCATAAGTTGCTGATAATAAGTCTGTTTTCATTTGAGCGTTGATAAAATATGCGCCCGATTCCAGCGGTCGCAACATTCCGCCGCGCCCGATAATCATATCAAAAACAGGCTCAATTTTGTCAAATTTGAGGCAATCCAAAATCACGCTCTCGCGAAATTCGTACTGTGATGCCACTGTCGGAAACGGCGACAATTCCTCTGTGGAATGTCGCAAAGTTTTCTCGTAAATATTTTTTTCGTCTTCAAAAACTGCAATTTTGGTTGAAGTCGAACCAGGATTTATTACTAAAATTTTGTACATTATTATAGTTAAAAGTTGAAAGTTGAAAATCGGCATATATTGCAATATGTCCATTTTTTTGTGCGAAAGTAGTAAAAAAAGTCGAAAAATGCAAATATTTTTGTACTTTTGCATAAAAATTAAGGCAAATGACAGAATTTTTAAACCTCGTTTCACAGGATATTTTGCAGCGATTTTGCAACGATTTGTCGAAGGTGGTGGTGGTGTTTCCAAACCGCAGGGCGCGGCTATTTTTCAATCAATATCTTGTGGAAAATGCCGAAAATACGCTTTTTGCACCGCAATACGCCGACTTGGACACGCTTTTTTCTTTGTCGTCAAATCTTAAAATTGCAGACGATTTGATGTTGGTTTCGATTTTGTATAACGTTTATACAGAGCATTTTACAAAAAAAAATGAGAGTATTGAGATTGAAACTTTTGACGAATTTTTTCATTTTGGAGAGATAATTTTAAATGATTTTAACGATATTGACAAATATCTTGCCAATGCAAAACTTTTGTATGGAAATATTGCAGATTGGGAAACTTTAAGCGATGATTTTGAGCATCTTACAGAGGTGCAAAAGGAAATTTTAGGGCGATTTTTTAAAGATATAAAAATTAATAAAACCAAACTCAAAGAGCGTTTTTTTGAAATTTGGAATATTTTGGCTGATGTTTATGTTGATTTTAAAAACAGATTGAAAATCAAAGGTTTAGCATATCAAGGAATGTTGCAGCGCGATGCTTTGGAAAATATTGACAAAGACTTAACTGCTTATAAACAAGAGTGTTATGTTTTTATAGGATTTAATGTGCTGACTGCCTGTGAGGAAAAATTGTTGAAAAATATAAAGCCGAAAGCGTTGTTTTATTGGGATTACGACAGTTATTATTTTGATAATCAGAGGTTTGAAGCGGGAAAATTTTTGAGAAAAAATATAGAAAAATTTCCGCAAGCAGCAAAATTTGACGTAAATAATTTTGAAAAGCAAAAAAAAATCACGCTCGTTTCCACTACCTCAGAAACTTCACAAGTTGGATTTATTCCACTGTGGATTAAGCAGTTAGCAAAGCAAAGTTTTGACAAACCCGATTCTGCAATCGTTTTTTGCAACGAAAATATGCTTTTGCCCGCGCTGTCATTCATTCCCGCAGAGGTGCAAAAACTTAATGTTACAATGGGTTACCCGCTGGCGCAAACGCCGATTTACGACTTTGTAATCAGGCTTTTAGACTTGCAGCAAAAGGGAATAAAGGACGGAAAATTTTATTACCTCTATCTGCTTTCGGTTTTGCAGCATTTTTATACCTCGTTGATTTTCAGCAATTTCGCCGAAATTGAGAGGAAAATTACTAAGGAAAAATTATTCTATTCCACAGAACATGATTTAGATTGCGAATTGCTTTTTCAAAAAAGCAAAAATCCTGTGCAACTATCTGATTATCTGCTAAATATAATAAAGAATATCGGCATTGCATCAAAAGAAGTTTCGGAAGATTTTAGTTCAAAAAACCTTTTCAGTGAGGCTATTTTTCGCCTTTATCAAATCGTAAATCGGCTTAAAGATTTAGTTGAAAACGGCTATTTAGATTTGAAATTAAACACTTTTATCTCGCTGATTAAGAGGATTTTAGCGCAAGAAACTGTGCCTTTTCACGGCGAGCCTGCGCAAGGGCTGCAACTAATGGGAATGCTCGAAACAAGGAATATGGACTTCAAAAATCTGCTTGTTTTCTCGCTCAACGAGGGCATTATGCCGAAAATAGAACCGACCGCCTCGTTTATACCGCTTTTTATTCGCAAACACTTCAAAATGAGCAGCATAGAGGAGCAAGACGCAGTATTTGCACATATTTTTTACCGACTTTTGCAACGCGCCGAAAACATAACGCTCGTTTATAACACTACCCAAAACGCAACTTCAAAATCGGAAATGAGCCGTTTTTTACTGCAACTTTTGACGGAATACAACGTTTCGACTTCGCTCAACAATCGTAATCCAATGCAAAAAATTTCATTGTTAAATAATAATCAAATAATTGACAGTCAGATAATTGAAATAAAAAAAACGCCTGAATTACTTGCAAAAATTCATTCTGTTTTCAATGCAAAAAGAGGCGGAATAAAAATGCTAACGCCCTCTGCAATCAATTCTTTTATTGATTGTCCGCTGCAATTTTACCTTCGTTATGTGGCTAAATTTGCCGAAAAAGAGGAAATTTCTGACGAACTCGGCAATAATATTCTCGGTAACGTGGTACATAAGGCTATCGAACTGATTTACAGGCACATAGGCAAGTCAGAACAGCCTTTTACCGTATCGGCGGAGCAGATTGACGAAGTGTTGAAAAACAGGATTTTGCTTGAAAATATTTTGGAACAGGCGTTTGAAATTGAGTTTTTTAACCATAAAACAAAAAAAGAGAATTACACAGGTGAGCAGAAAATTTATTTTGATGTAGCGAAAAAATTTGTAAAAAATCAACTGAAATTCGACAAAAAAAATGCGCCGTTTGCAATAATCGGAATGGAAAAAAAAGAGCATATTTTTTGCGATTTAGACGAAAATGTGCAGGTGAAAATAGGCGGTGTGATTGACTCTATAAGGTTGAAAAACAACAACTTAACTGTAATTGACTACAAAACTTCGGCAACTGAGCAAACCGCTAAAACGTTGGAGGAACTTTTTGACGGCAACAAAGACAAACGCGCAAAATATATTTTGCAGGCGTTGATTTATTCCTTGATTTTGGAGGAAAAATTTGCTGACTGC
Organism: Prevotellaceae bacterium; assembly: GCA_031270065.1. Lineage (GTDB taxonomy): Bacteria > Bacteroidota > Bacteroidia > Bacteroidales > Paludibacteraceae > F0058. Next base: position 14,520 of record JAISYF010000106.1, read on the forward strand.
AATATTACACCGCTTTTGCTGTATCTGCCAAAAATGAATAATTTAGATGAATTTTCTGAATTTATTGAACTTAATAAAAAAAAAATTGAAAATTTTAAACCATATTCTGAAAATTTAAACGATTTATTAAAATCAAAATTGTCGGAAATTTTTAATGCAGAAATTCCTTTTGAGGCTAATTTTAAAGATAAGCAACATTGCAAATACTGCGAATTTTTGAATATTTGTAAATAGGTTGTAAGTAAAATGTTATGTCAGAAAAAAAATTAATTTCACTCTATGAGGATTATGCAAAGTCCTCAGTATCAACTATTTGCTGTTTGGCTCAGGCGGGCAGCAATCGGCAATATTTTAGAATTTTTGGCGAAAATGGAAAATCGCTTATCGGAGTTGCAGGTACTTCGGCAAAGGAAAACGAAGCCTTTGTGAAAATTGCGCAACAGTTTGAAAATCAGGCTATTCCTGCCCCGAAAGTATTCGCTGTTTCTGCCGACAAACTTTGTTACCTGCAAACGGATTTAGGCGATGCAACTCTTTTTGACGAAATAAAAAACGGCAGGAAAAGTGGTGAATTTTCGTCATACGAAAAGGAACTTTTGCGCAAAACTATCGCCTGTCTGCCTGATATTCAGTTTAAAACTGCGAGAAAATTTGATTTTTCGCTTTGTTACCCGCAGCCTGCTTTCGACAGGCGCAACGTGTTTTTTGACCTGAATTATTTTAAATACAATTTTCTAAAACTTTTTGGCGTGGAATTTGACGAGATTGCGCTTGAAAAGGATTTTGAACAACTTGCCGAAATTCTGCTGCAACTCTCTGATACAGAAACATTTATGTATCGCGATTTTCAATCCCGAAATGTGATGATAAAAAACGGAGAGCCGTTTTTTATTGATTTTCAAGGCGGACGAAAAGGCGCAATTTATTACGATATTGCATCGTTTTTGTGGCAGGCAAAGGCAAATTTTTCAGACGAATTGCGCGAGGAGTTGATAGATGTCTATTTAGAAAATCTACAAAAATATGCGACTTTGAATTCTCTCATTTGCCGCCGCTCAATGAGCGAAGCAGAAACGAAAGCCTGTTTTATAAAAAAACTGCGCTATTTTGTATTTTTCCGTCAGATGCAAACGCTTGGAGCGTATGGTTTTAGAGGAATTTTTGAAAAAAAAACGTATTTTTTGCAATCTATTCCGCTTGCATTGAAAAATGTGAGAAAAATGTTGCCGTTTGCGGAGTTGCCATATCTGACAGAACTTTTTAGCACACAAATAACACAGATTGAACGGACTAACGCAGACAATACAAATCTGTGCAAATCTGTGGAATCAGAGTCTGCCTGCCTAAAACTTACTGTGCAGATTGAAAGTTTTTCGTATAAAAAAGGCCTGCCGAAAGACAATTCAGACAACGGCGGAGGCTATATTTTTGATTGCAGAGCAATTTACAATCCAGGTCGGTTTGACGAATACAAAAACCTCACAGGACTTGATACTCCTGTAAAAGAATTTATAGAAAACAGCACTAACATTCACGAGTTTTTAGCAAATGTTTATGCTATCATTGACAAGCATTTAGAGGTATTTTTGAAACGCGGTTTTACTCATCTTGCAGTATTTTTTGGCTGTACTGGCGGGCAACACCGTTCGGTTTATTGCGCCGAAAGTTTGGCGAAATATTTACAAAAATACCCGATAGAGATACAACTGAGGCACAGAGAATTTGAAAATGCAATAAATACAATTTGAAAATTTGATGATTTGAAAATTTGAAAATACAATAAATACAATTTGAGGATTTGAAAATTCAAATTGAGGATTTAATTTGAATATTTTGGGATTTTAATTTCAAATTTTCAAATTGAATTTTCAAATCCTCAAATTTTCATAATTAACAATAATTTCTATTAATTTACACAAAAAACAATCTGTTAATCCTGAAAAATTTTGTAATTTTGCAGATAAAATCTTATAAATTACCATGGAAAAACTGATTATTACCGCTGCTATTTGTGGCGCAGAGGTAACAAAGGAACACAACCCTGCTGTGCCTTATACAGTAGCGGAAATTGTGCGTGAGGCAAAGTCGGCTTACGATGCGGGAGCAAGCGTTATTCACCTGCACGTCAGGCACGACAACGGCACGCCAACACAGGACAAAGCGCGTTTCAAAGAGTGTATTGACGCAATAAAAGCCCTAATCCCGGACGTGATTATTATGCCATCAACAGGCGGATCCGTAGGTATGACCAACGATGAACGCCTGCAACCAACCGAACTTGACATTGAAATGGCTACGCTCGACTGTGGAACCTGTAATTTCGGCGGAGACGACATCTTTGAAAACTCCGAAAACACCATTAAATATTTCGGCAAACGTATGATTGAGCGCGGTATCAAGCCCGAACTCGAAGTATTCGACAAAAGTATGATTGATATGGCTCTGCGCTTGGCGAAAAAAGGATTTATTCTGCCGCCATTCCACTTCGATTTTGTAATGGGAGTAAATGGCGGAATAGACGGCACTTTGCGCGATTTTACCTTTATGAGAGGCAGCATTCCCGAAGGCGCAACATACACCGTTGCGGGAATTGGGCGGTATGAGTTTCCGCTTGCCGTTGCCGCAATCATTGATGGAGGACACGTCAGAGTGGGCTTTGAGGATAATATTTTTATCTCAAAAGGTGTTTTGGCAAAATCAAACGGCGAACTTGTAGAAAAAGTAGTGCGCTTGGCGAAAGAATTGGGCAGAGAAATTGCAAATCCACAGGAGGCAAGAAAAATATTGTCTATTAAAAATTAAATTGTGAATTTTTTTAAAAATTTTTTTATTTCGCAAAAATGTATTATCTTTGCAGCCGAATAAAAAAACAATTAATAATATGATAATTCGCAAAGCGACAATTATAAAGGGAAAAACTGATTTTGAAAATAAAACTTCATAATTAATTGATATTTAATAAGTTATGTCAAAAATAATGAAAAACTAATTTTGAAAAAAGTTGAATTTGCTTGAATTTTGCTTTACATTTTAAGGGGCTTTTGCCCCTTTTTTGTGCGTAAGTTGAATTTGGGTTTGATAATGATTAAAAACAGCGTAAAAACTCCCTTAAAATAAAGGAAACAAGCAAAAAACAACCAACTAAAAAGCATTGAAAAAAGAGGCTGTCTTAAAAGTGTAATCGAAAACGCCAAAATTGAATTAAAAAAAGTTAAATTTATTGAGATAGTGCCGAGATGGTGCCGAGATAGTGCTAAAACAGGTTTATTTTTGCAAGAGTTGAGCGGGTAAAAAATAGTAATTTTATTTATCTAAATGCCGTTTTTAACCATCCCCCCCCCCCGATAATACATAAAACAAATATGATTAATTAATTTTAAAACGACTGTAACTTACTGATATACAACAACTTGCTTCATAAAAATACAAAAAAAGGCGCAAATATTAGTTATTTACGCCTTTTTTCAAGGCTTCGCGCTCTTATAAATATCTTTCTACCGTGTTGATTAACTGCTCGGTATAGTTAAAAATTTCGTCTAATGTTTCGATTTTTTGCTTTATTTCCTTTTTATTTTCGTCAAAAAGACAAAATTGTTTGTTTGTTGGCGAATTTAAGTACAAGCGACAAACAGGTTTTCGATTGTTGTCGTCAATGAAAATTGCAAAATATGTCTGCGCGTCACGGTAGGTTATGCGGTTGCTGTTGATTTTTGAACGCAAAATAGACTTAACAATAAAATACCCTTCCAACTCTTCGGAAGTAGTTGTTACGCCATTTTCACGCGGCTTCTCATCCTCTGTTTTTTCAGGTTCCTCTGTTTCTGCGATTTCGGTTTTAAGAGCGGTTTTTAGACGCTCCGAAATTATATCACTAATTAAACTTGATATAGAGCGTTTTACAAGTTGAGTAAATTGTTCAAGTAGTTTTGGCGTAATAATGCCGCCATACACTTGTTTTGCAAAAAGTTTTACAAATTCAGGCGTTGGATTAGCAAACTCATTATTAATAACAGCTTTCAACGCGCTTGTATATTTGAGTTCGCTGGCGGAACTTAAAATATTTTCAATATCAAAATATGTTTTGTGAAACTTTTTAAGTTCCTCAATACTGGACGCTTTTAAATCCGCTAAATTTATTTCTAAAAACGGCATTTCGTCCATTTTGTTTGGCGTTTCCAAGTCGGTATAAAAGCGGTACAAAATTCCATTGGTCAGCAAGCCGAATTTTGCTTTTGAAACGTGGAAATAGCGTAATAATTGATTATCGTGCAGGGTTAAGTCCTGTTGCCAGTGTTTGCACTCAACAAGCATAATCGGGTTTCCGTCTTTGAAAATTGCGTAATCAATTTTTTCACCCTTTTTAGTGCCGATGTCGCAGGTGAATTCGGGTACAACTTCGAGCGGATTAAATACATCGTAGCCCAAAGTTTGCAAAAACGGCATTATCAGCGCGTTTTTTAGCTGCCTCCTCCGTTTGAAGGTTGTCTTTAAGTTTTTCAACCCGTTCAGAGAGTTGTTTAATTGCATCTTTAAAGTCCATAATATTATTTTTTTTTTTTTTAATTAATAATTATAATTTTTTTGTTAATCTATCCATCTGAGTTATAAGTACCTCCTGCTGTTTTAACAGGTTGATGATAACGCGGTCTTTTTCAGATAATTGCTGCGACAGTTCCGAATTTACATTGTTATTATTACTATTATTATCGCCAATAACTAACCGACTTATACCGGCGTCGCTTTTTTTTAACTCTTTACCTTCAAATAAATATTCGTAATTTATTTCGAGTTTTTGAACTAATTTGACGATAAATTCAGATTTTGGCTCTGTATTTTTGCGATAATTTCGTATGTTTGCCTCACTTGTACCCATAAATTTGGCAAATTTTGAATTATTGTCATCAAATTTTTTAATCGCTAATTCGTTGATTCTCTGATTGATAATAGACATATAAAAATATTTTTACGAAAAATCGAAAATAATTTCGATTTTTCTTGTTTGGTCGAAATAAGTTTCGTAATTTTGCACCGTGTTGTTGAAAACAACAACGCGACAAAGATACTAAAAAATCAATAAATAAAAAATAGTAAAAATAAATGACAATAATTGATAATAAAATATTAAGGCACGGATGGCAAAAAGCCGTTGCAAGGCGTATGGGAGTGCATTGTAATACTATCTATAATATTTTACAGCAAGGCGAAACGCACCCGAAATACGCGAAAATGATGTTAATTGCAAAGAATTTATAAAAAACTATGCTAAATAAAAACATAATAGAGCGCGCAAAAATTGTGTCTGACCTGTTGGAACAAAATTATCAATCTGGCAGGCATGACAGATGCAAGTTGTGGGTTTATCGGAATATTATCTACAAAAAAATTCCCATCAGCCAACGCACGTTTTTTTATTATTTAAAAATTCACAAGCAGATGGAAAATAATAAATAAATATTTTTTTTTTTTTTTTTTTTTTTAATTATCAAATTATAGATGGGTGTATTAAAATTATCATATTACGACTACGAGCCGCAGGAACTGCTTTTTACCAAAAACAACCTGCTAAACTTTGGGCTATCCGAAAATCAAATAAAAAAAGATAGCACGTTGAAGTTGAAAATCAGACGGCTGAATGGCGGTAATATTTATGAATGTGCAGATTACAGGCGTAGTAGAAATGCAGCAAAGATTGCAAAAATGATACAGGAGTTGAAACCGAAAGAAAAAGCGCGTGGGCTTGAACTTGACGTAGAGGCGCATAAGTATTATTCTGCGCAAGATTTTAGCGAAGAAAAAATAATGATGCTTGTAGGTTGGGCAACTGTAATGAATGAATTGGGTGAGCGCAAAAACAATATGAAACAATTCCGAGCGCGATTAGGCAAAAAAACGCCTAACACGATGTTTTACGGCGCGGTGATGGAATGGTATAATACAATGTCAGCGGAGTATGGCTTTTCTGCGATTACAAGCATTGAGGGATTGCGGGTGCGGCATGACAGATATATGAACGAGGGTTATGAAAGTTTGATAAATAAAGGTATTGGCAACGCCCGCGCTCGCAAGGTAGATGACGACCTGCTTAACCTTATAATAAGCAAATATTGTGAGAGCAACAAGCCCTATGCGGCGTGGGTGGCGGAGGATATAACAAGTTGGCTAAACAGTGAAATATTGTTAGCGGACAAAACAACAGGCGAGGTTATTGAAAATAAATATAAATTTAACAGTTTATCGGCGCGGACAGTGCTAAACTACCTGAACAATCCCGCAAGCAGGGCAATGATAGAAAGCGCGAGACTGAGTTATCACAAATATGGTGCGGAAATACGCCCGTACACACACAGGAAGACACCGATTTATTCGCTTTCAAAAATAAGTTTAGACGACAGGGATTTGCCGCGCAAGATGCACAACGGCAACAGGGTGAAGGCGTATTACGCTTATGATGTAATGAGCGGCGCGGTTGTGGGGGCGGCGTACAGCCAGAAAAAAGACGAGGGATTGTTTATTGGGTGCCTGCGTGATATGTTCCGTAACCTCGAAAAATGGGGTTTGGGCTTACCGCTGGAAATGGAAGTAGAAAACCACCTCGTGCGGAATTTTAGAGATGGATTAATGAAGGCAGGCGAGGTGTTTCCATTTGTGCGATGGTGCGCTCCGACAAACTCGCAGGAAAAACACGCGGAAAATCTTAACCGCGTTAAAAAATACAGTGTTGAAAAGCGCAATCAAAAGGACATTGGTCGTTGGTGGTCGAAGGTAAATACCAACGTTGCCGAATTTGGAGGCGAGCGTTACTACAACGAACAAACAGACCGTTACGAACTGAAACAAAAAACTTACGACTACGACACATTAGTTGCCGATGACTTGGCGATGGTAGAAAAATATAATTCTACAAGGGTTGAAAAATTAAAACAGTGTGCCAACCCAAACGCGCCAAAAATTGAGCGCGAGAAATTTGCACAATATCTCGGCGAAAGCGTAAAAACGTCAATCCGCAGAAATCAATATTGCAGGGTGCAATATAGCAATTACCAGTTGCCAAACGTGAGTGTTTTGACAAAATTTGCACCGAATAACTACGGCGTAGATGCGTATTATTTTGAGGACGAAAACGGCGAAATTCCAGAGGTTTATTTATACCAAAACGGTAAATTTATCTGTGTTTGCAAAAAAATAGTTGAGTTTAGCACTGCCCGTGCGGAATGGACGGACGCGGACAAAGAGGCAATGACTGAGCAAATGAAATACATCAAAAATTTTGACAAAACGATAAAAGAGGAAAGAAAAGCGCGGGTACGGAAACTTGTAACTGAAGAAATAAGCGCGCCAATAGAACGCGAGGAGGTGGAGGTCGAGATAGTAGGAGCGGATTTAAACCCGCCCGCACAAACCGCATCTACGGAATTTTATTTGTCGGAAAATTGGGCGGCAGAGGGCAAAAATCTATTGTAATTAAATCATATTTAAACACAATTTAAAACACCATTAAAATGATTACACAAGAATTAAAAAACAAGGTACTGACGGCGATAAAAGAACGCCGCGAAATGTACAACAGCGATGCAAAATTCGCTGTAACGCTCGGCATTAGTGCCGCGCAAATGAGCCGTATCAAGAGCGGCGACACTGACAAAGTGCTCAGCGATGCAAACTGGATTAGCATCGCCAGAAAATTGGACGTTACGCTGGGCAACGCGCCCGCGTGGCAAACGGCAAAGACGCCTGTCTTTGAATTTATTACGGCGCAAATGGAAATGTGCCAGCAGAACGCGCTCAGCGCGTTGCTCTGCGACCTGTCGGACATCGGCAAAACTTACACAGCCGTACATTACGCCAAAACACACAAGGGCGTAGCGTACATTGATTGCTCGCAGGTCAAAAGCAAACAAAAATTAATACGCGCTATTGCAAAGGAGTTCGGCAGCAGCCACACAGGCAGATATGCTGATGTGTATGCAGATTTGGTGTTTTATCTGCGGTCGCTGCCAACGCCTTTTATTGTACTTGACGAGGCGGGGGATTTAGACTATACGGCGTTCCTTGAATTAAAAGCACTGTGGAACGCAACAGAGGGCACTTGCGGATGGTATATGATGGGCGCGGACGGCTTGAAAGAGAAAATGCGGCGGTCTATTTACTGCAAAAAAGTGGGCTACACCGAACTTTTTAGCCGCTTCGGAAAAAGGTACGGCAAATGCGTACCTGTTGCCCGCGAAGAGAGCGAAAAGATGCTTGCAGCAAGCGCGGCGATGATAATACGGGCTAACCAGACGCAAGACACAGGCAATCAGACGCAAGGCATTAATGTGATTTTGCGCAAGTGTATGGGCGAGGATAATATGCCGAGTTTAAGGCGAATTTATAAAGAACTTTCTAAAATTAATAATTAAAATGAATAGAGATATAAAAGAATGCTCTATAATTTTTTAATTTTTAACTAAAAAAATGAAACAGGCATATTCGGTAAGAAAAGTTTTTGACGCGAAGTTCAAAACGGCGGAGTTTGACGGCGAATGGTTAGCGGCGGTGGGCTACCCCGAAATGACGGGGTCATGGTGCATCGGCGGGATGCCCAAAAACGGCAAAACGAGTTTCGCGCTAAAATTGGCAAAATACCTCACAAAATTCGGGCGCGTGGCATACGACAGCGTTGAGGAGGGACTGACAAAGTCGTTCCAAAACGCGATGCTACGCGCAGGAATGGGCGAAGCAAGCGGCAAATTTATGCTACTTGACCGCGAGCCGATAGAGGAGTTGACGGCGCGGCTGAAAAAACCCAAAAGCCCGCAAATAATATTCATTGACAGTATTCAGTTTGCGGAGTTGAATTTTCAGACCTACAAAAAAATGAAAAAGGAGTTTCCAAACAAACTTTTCATTTATATTACTCACTTGAAAGGCGCAAGACCGCACGGCGACAGCGCAATAAAGATATGGCGCGACAGCAGTGTAATTTGGAATGTGGAGGGCTTTCGGGCGTTTCCAACAAGCAGGTACGGCGGCGGCGAACCGATAGACGTTAGCGCGGGAATGGCGCAAAAATATTGGGGTAAAATCAATTAAAAAAATAAGGTATGAAAAAGGAATTATATCATAAGGAAATTAATTTATTGATAAGGAAATTTCACGTTTTGCTAAAAAATACAGGCTGCGCGGAGTCTGCAAAAGAGGCAATTTTGGGCAGTTGCGGCGTGGAAAGTACAAAGGATTTAACTTTGGAGCAACTCAAAGAGGCGGTGCTGGGGCTGTGTAAAAGTCAAGCGGCTGTGGCAAACGACAAAGACCTTTCCAAGTGCGAAGGTGGCACGGCTGACCTTTGGCGCAAAAGAGTGATTGCGGCGATTTTCGGCTACTACAAAGTCGAAAATCGCAGTGCCACTATTGAAATGGTAAAAGGAACTGCCTGTAAAGCAAGTGGTTACGAGAATTTTAACAAAATTCCGCTTGAACGTTTGAAAAATCTTTACTTCGGTTTTTTGAAAAAGAAAAAGGATTTTGAGAGCGTACAGGCGATAACCATTTGAAAAATATGCTTGCCAAAAACAAAAACGCCGCCGCTACAAACTGCATTATAACCTGCGGGAAAGCGGCAACGAGTTGAGAACTCGCGGCGACAAACGGGTTATAAAACGCGCCGTAGAATTATCGGCGATTGAAAATAAATATATAGATGAACTTTTAACATACGGTTATTGCGTATCGGAAAGGGCTTTTTATTAACAATTAATAACAAAAAATAAACAATGAAAATCTTAAAAAACATCGCCACAATAGTGGCATCGGGCATCGGCGGCATCGCGCTGATGATAGACACAGATGTAACGCCATTCGGCTACTGCCTGTTGTCTTACGGCATTGCTTTCGC
>JAISYF010000065.1 GCA_031270065.1 Prevotellaceae bacterium
TTGTTTGCGCCGAGTTTCATAATCGTACCTTTTCCGTGGTCTTTTTCAATTTTATCCATCGCCAACTGCAACGCTTTCAACTTCTCTACCGAAGGGGCTTTTACTTCATTTTTCATAATGTTTTTTGTTAAAACAGTTTATTAATATTAAAAATAATTTGGGAACAAAGGTAGCATAAAATTTTCAATTATACACAAACTTATAAAAATTTTTCCGAAAAATTTATGGAGGAAAGATACAAAAAAAATTAATACCGATAACTCGGCAGATTTATAAATTATGATTTTTTTAGAAAAAAATTTTTGTAAAAAAAAATATTGCCAAAAACCACCTTTGTTTGTCAAAATGTCAGTACCAATTATTCTAAAAGCGGAAAAAATGGCAGAAAAAAACGGTAAAAAATGCTTTGGTATAAAATTTGATAAATATATATCAAACATCATTAATTTAAAAAATTATTTAATTAAATTATTAACAAAAAAAAATTATAGGAGGAAAAAACTATGACACTTATAAGAAATAATCAAAATTGGTTGCCTTTTGTACTCAACGATTTGTTGGAAAAAGGCGTTGTTGAAAAAGCAGACGAGGAAACTCCTGCAATCAACATCAAAGAATACAAAACGGGCTTTGAGGTAGAAATTGCCGCTCCGGGACTGAAAAAAGAGGATTTTTCAATCCGCATTGATGAAGACGATAACCTTGTTATCAGCGCGGAAAAGAAAACCGAAAGCGAAGTAGAGGAGAACGAACGCCACTACATACGCAAAGAGTTCGGATACGTTGCTTTCACCGAGAAATTATCTCTGCCCGAAAATGCAGATAAAGAGGCTGTTACAGCGAAATTCGACAACGGCGTATTGACAATCTCCGTTCCGAAAGTTTCGGAAGAGGAGTTGAAAAAGGCGCAAAAGACAATCGAAATTGCGTAAATTGTAAGGGGCTCTCTTTCACGCAAAGGCGCAAAGTTTTTGATATTGATTATCAATGCTTTGCGTTCTTTTTGTAAGATAAAACACTTTTGAGAGAGCCGATTGTTTTTCGTCTCTACATTTTTTTTACGCAAAAAAAAATACCATTCTCCTGTAAATTTTTTGGAAAATTTTTATAAGTTTGTGTGTAATTAAAAATTTTATGTTATCTTTGCACCTTAAAAAAATTAACCACTAATCACTAATCACTAATCACTAAATAAAAGATGTCTTTACAATGCGGAATAGTCGGTTTGCCGAACGTGGGCAAATCCACCTTATTTAATTGTCTGTCGAGTGCCAAGGCACAGTCGGCAAATTTTCCTTTTTGCACCATTGAGCCGAATGTAGGCGTGATAACCGTGCCAGACGAGCGGCTCAACAAACTCTCCGAACTCTGCAAACCTGAGCGCGTAATTCCGACCACGGTTGAGATTGTTGATATTGCGGGCTTGGTGAAAGGTGCGAGCAAAGGCGAGGGTTTGGGCAATAAATTTTTGGCGAATATTCGCGAAACTGACGCGATAATTCACGTTCTGCGCTGCTTTGATGACGAAAATGTTACTCACGTTGATGGTTTGGTAAATCCTGTGCGCGACAAAGAAATTATTGACGCCGAACTGCAATTAAAGGACTTGGAAACTGTCGAAAGCCGCATTGCCAAAGTGCAAAAGCAGGCACAAACAGGCGGCGACAAGCAGGCAAAACTTGTTTATGGAGTGCTTGTAAAATATAAAACCGCACTTGAACAGGGCAAATCCGCCCGCACTGTGTTGTTTGACACAAAAGACGAGCAGACGGCAGCGCACGACCTGTTTTTACTAACAAACAAGCCCGTTATGTATGTTTGCAATGTTGATGAAAAATCGGCTGTAAGCGGCAATGCCTATGTTGAACAGGTAAAAAATGCGGTGCAGGAAGAAAATGCTGAGGTGTTGGTTTTGGCTGCAAAAACAGAGGCGGAAATTGCCGAACTTGATACTTACGCCGAACGGCAAATGTTTTTAGAGGAAATTGGTTTGCAGGAATCGGGCGCGGCGCGGTTAATAAAATCGGCATATAACTTGCTGAAACTTAAAACGTTTTTTACGGCTGGCTCCGACGAAGTGCGCGCTTGGACTTTTACAGACGGATGGAAAGCCCCGCAATGCGCAGGCGTAATCCACACTGACTTTGAAAAAGGCTTTATTCGCGCCGAAGTGATAAAATATGCCAATTATATTTTATACGGCTCTGAAAACGCTGTGAAAGAGGCGGGCAAAATGGCTGTGGAAGGCAAAGAATATATTGTGCAAGACGGAGATATAATGCACTTTCGATTTAATGTTTAAAAGAAAACCGATAAAATTCAATGAAAAATAAAAGAAAAAATAAGCGGTAAGAAGGACGATAGCCCATTATGCAGCAATAGAAAACAAGTTGCAGCGGGCGGCAGTTGATTTGTTTGATAAACTTTAAAAAAATTGGAATATGAAAAATATTAATGCACTTCAACAATTAGTTGCCGACTACAAACATGTGACACGCGGACAGGTAGATATGAAAAAATTTACCTGTTATGCAATTACTTATCACAGTACGGCGATAGAGGGCAGCACTTTGACAGAGGGGCAGGTTTATAATCTGCTCGACCAAGATAT
>JAISYF010000146.1 GCA_031270065.1 Prevotellaceae bacterium
TCTTCCGAAAAATCGTCTTCGATAAAATACGCTCGCGCCGAAAAATCGTACTTGATATAAATGCCGTAAATCTCTCCGATTTCGGCTATATCGCGCACAAAAGTCCGCTTGGAAATGCTTAATTTTTCCTGTTGAAAATCGCTTTCGCGTTCAAGGTAATCGCAAATTTCGGCAAAAGTTGCACGTTTTTGTCGGCGCAACTTGTTGATAATGAGATTGTGCCGAAGGGTTGTTTGACGTTGGGACATAATTTTGAAATTTCAGATTTAGAATGCAAAGGTAAGAAAAAAGCGGGACAAAACGTGGCGCGGCGAATCTTTTTCACAAAATCTTCATTGCTATTTTTACACAGGCTTCCGTATCAGCCAAAGCGTTGATTATCTGTCAGGACTAACCTGCGTTTTTCCACGAATAGAAGAACCAGAAGTATGCTCAAATGGCGCAACACCAGCATAACAGGCAAATTTTCTCCAATTATCAAAACAACTGAAACCTTTTGTGCTGATATTTATTAATTATTCTGCGCCGCTCACTTTTTTCCACTCTGCCAATTTCACATAATACTGCGTAATGGCTTCGGTGTGCTGGTCGCGGGCTTGCTGCAACAGGTTTTGGGCTTCGAGTAAGTCGGACAGGGCTGTTACGCCTGCATTGTAATTATCCTGACTGATTTTCAGGTTTTCTTCAGCGGCGGAAATTGACTTTTTTTCAAGCAAAATTTGGCTGTACGACAGATTTAACTCGTTGCGGATTTGTTGCATTTGCACGAGCAACAAGTCGGCATTTTCCTTCCGCGTATTTTCTGCCGCCTGCTGTTCAAGTTTTTTTCGCTTGATAGCGTGCGAGCCGCCCCACCAGTCCGTAATCGGCACGGAAACAGTGCCAAACACCATTGAAAAATTGTTTTTCATACCGTTTTCTTTGTGCAAATCAAAATTCATATAGTTGTAGCCTACACCAATGGCAATGGCAGGCAGGTTTTTGCCGATTTCCATTTGCGTTTGCATTTTGGCAATTTCTACGCTTTTGTCTAATAATTTGTATTCGGGGCGGTTTTGCACCTCACCCTGACCCTCTCCCAATGGAAAGGGAACAAGCGGAATTTCGTCAAATTGCGGAGGTTGAATGCTGAAACTGTCGGCAGGAACTCCAATCATTTGCGACAAAGCGAGTTTTAGCACTTGCAAACCGTTTTCGGCTTTCGAGCGGTTGCCTGCCAAACGATTCTGTTCAAGTTCCACGCGCAAAAGGTCGTTACGGGTGGTCAGTCCTGCCTCAACGGCAATTTTCACGTCAGAGAGAATGCGGACAAGCATTGTTTCTGAATTTTCAATGGTTTTCATTTTCTCCTGCAACGAAACGAGGTGCCAAAAATAGCGTTCTGCGGAGAGTAAAACCTCATTTTCAGTCATTTGCTGTTGCAATTTGCGAACTGCTACGCCTGCTTTTGCGAGGCGGTTTCCATTTATAATTTGTCCGCCGACAAAAATCGGTTGCGTTGCTGTAACGCCTGCAATCACGCCGTTTTTGAGCATTTCGATTTTTTGCGGCTCTTGATTTTGCAATGCGGCGAGTGCGGCTGGGTCAAGTGGCGCGCCGTTTTGCATCGCCCAAATAATTGCGGGCGTAAATGTTTCGAGCATCGGTTGCATCTGTGCCGACATATCCATTTCCATTTCTACCATTGGTTTGTTGGCGGCAAAGCCAAGACCTGCAGCTTTTATGCTGGGAAAATAGTTGGTAAATGCTTCTTTTTGTTGCTGTCGTGCAATTTCAACCGCAATTTCAGCATTTTTTGCCTTGACGTTGTTTTTCAACGCCAATTCTTTGCACTTTTCGAGAGTTAAAACTTCCTGCGAAAAAGCAGTGATTATTGTTATTGCTAACAACATTATTGATAATGATAACTTTTTCATACTTAATTTTGAGTTAATACTTTTTCCTGTTTTCTGTATAATAACCAATATATTAGCGGCATTACGGTAACAATAAAAATCATTGTGATAAGCGTGCCAAAGAAAATAATTGCCGCCATTGGCGACCACATCGGGCTTTGACTGATAATTATCGGCAACACGCCCATTGCGGCAACGGCGGAAGTGAGAAAAATGGGGCGCATACGGCGTTTGCCTCCGTCAAGTGCTGCCTGCCGCACTGTTCTGCCTTTCTTAAACCGCAAATACTCAATGTAATCGTACATTATAATCCCGTTACGGACAATAATGCCCGCCAAACCAATAATCCCCAACAGAGCAAAGGCGTTGAAATCAATATGCAAAACCCACATTCCAAAACTTGCCCCCAAAACGCAAAGTGCCGCCGAAGACATTACGATAATTGCTAATTTTAACTTTCGGAAATGAAAAATTAAAATCAAAAATATTATCAAAAAGGCAATCACAACGCCTTGAATGACAGGTGTAAATACCTCATCATCCTGCTCTTTGCTGCCGCCGTATTCCAATTTCATATTTTGCGGCAGATGTGGAACAATTTCACTGTCGATATGTTTAAAAATTTTGCTTAAAACGCTATTCACATTTTCGCCCCGTTTTATGTCTGCCATAACAGTAAGTGTGCGCAGTCCGTTGCGGTGCGTGATTACGCTTTCGTTCCATTCTGGTGAAATTTTGCCGATTTGCCGCAAAGGAACAGACGAGCCAAACAAGCCCGAAATGGGTACATTTTCCAAATCCCCCACAAGTGGGACTTTTTCTTCCCCTGTGGGTGAGTTAGAGGGGACTATACAAACAGGTACTTGATAATTACCTTCCCACATATCGCTGATTTTCATTCCTGTTAAACCCTGCGAAATGCCCAGCGAAACCATTGTCCTGTTGATTCCCAAACGCGACATTTCTTCCTGATTAAGTTCTATTTTTGCGCTTTGTACAGGCATTTCAAAACTTGTACGCACCCACAAACATTCATTTTTCTCACGCAAATATTTTTCAATCTGTTCGGCTTGCGTTTTTAAATCCTCAATATTATCACTAATCAAACGCACTTCAAAAGGCGCATCGGTTACCTGAAAATCAAGTTGTTTAAACCGCACATAACATTCGGGAAAACTGAAAGCGTATTTGTTGGTATATTCGTCAAGCATCTGTTCTGTTGCTCTGTCAGATACGGTATTTACAATAAATTGAGCGTAATTTTTGGCAGGAATATGCGGCGTATAAAGAAAATGAAAACGCGGCGAACTCGTGCCAACAAAAGCCGAAACAGACTTTACGCGGCTGTCTTTTCGCAAGATATTTTCCAAACTGTCGGCAACGGCGGCGGTTTTTTTGAGCGTGCTGCCTTCGGGCAAATACATTTCAACGGCAAACTGGTCGCGCTCGGCAATCGGCATCATTCGTATCGGCACAAGCGCAAAAAATAGCGCGCCCACAACAATACTCGCTGCGGCAATCAACAAAGTTGTTTTGGGAAACGCAAACACTTTTTCCAACAATTTTTCATAAGCCGACTGAACAACATCAAGAAAAGAACGGCGTTTTTTGTGCATTTCAACGTTTGGCGCGTGCAATCCTTTTTTTATCAAATAATATTGAATTATCGGAATAACAAGAACGCCCACAAACAGCGAAGAAAACAGCGTAATGCACACAGTCCATGGAAAATGCGTTATCATATCGTGCATATAACCCGTTGTAGTAATTAGCAGCGGGATAAATGTAATGGTAATAGCCAAAGTTGCCGAAAAAATGGATTTGAAATACTCCTGAACGCTGCGGATTGCGGCAGTCCAACGGTCAATGCCCGCATCAAGTTTGTCAATATAATTATCAACTACCACAATAGTATCATCGACAATAATTCCCAAAACCGCCATCAACGCCGCCAAAGTAACAAAATTGAGCGGAATGCCCACCGTGTACATTACTACAAAAGTTATGGCAATAGTTATAGGAATTGACATTGCCGAAACCGCCGACACGCGAAACGGCAACAGCACAATAATTACCAACACAACGGCAAAAATGGCAATCAGCAATTCACGTAAAAAAGTAGAAATTGATTTTGATACGATTTCGGGCTGGTCGGCTACGCGGTTAATATTCACACTCGGCGGCAGTTCGCTTTTGAAGTCAGCCAGCACCGTATTGACTTCTTTGCCGAAAGTAATAATGTTGGCTTTCGGATTAACTTCTACCGACAGCAGCACGCAACGCTTACCGTTGTGGGTAATGTAACTGTCGGGTGCTGGATATTCACGCACCACTTGCCCAATGTCTTTCACGCGGACAACATTGCCTTGCGGGTCAGAAAAAATGATTTGATTGGCAATTTCCTGTTCGCTTTGGCAGGTTTCGGCAATATGTATCGGCAAAATGCCCGCGTTTGTTTCAATCGTGCCGCTTGCAGTGGTAAAACCCTGCGCAAACAGATTGGCAGTGAGCATTTTAGAGCCGATTCCGTAAGCCGACAGTTTTTCGTTATCCACATAAATGGTGATTTGCTCTTTTTGCGAGCCGTAACGCCGCACATTTGCCACGTCAGGCACAACGCGAAGGCGATTTTCGAGAATGTCGCAATAAGCGTCAATTTCGCGGCAGGTTTTGTCATCGGCTTCCATTGTTACCAAAACTGCCGACACATCGCCAAAATTATCATTGACCATCACCGCCAGCACGCCCGAAGGCAAAGATGACTTGAACGACACCAAGCCATGTTTTATTTTACTCCAAACAACGTTGTTATCTTTCACGTCATCAGCCAAATCAATATAAATGTAGCACATTCCCTCTTTGGTTTGCGAGGAGGTTGTGCGGCGATTGACTTCCGAATAGGTAAAAAGATAGCGTTCGAGCGGTTTTGTCAGTTGTTCCTCTACCTGCTCGGCACTTGCGCCCGGAAACGCGCCAACTACAACTCCTTTACGAATAATGGAATTGGGCATTTCCTGTTTGGGCATTTTGACAAGCGAGATTATTCCGCCCGCAAACAGCACCGCCACCAACAAAATGATAATTTGCCGATTTGCCAATGCCCATTCTATAATTTTACTGTTTTTGTTCATTTTGTAATTTTTTAGAATTTTACGGCTGCAAAATTACAATTATTGAACGAGCAAAAGTGGTATGAAATAACAGAATATTGGTATAAATGGCTGATTAAATTTGAGAATTAAATTTGAGGATTTGAAAATTCAATTTGAGGATTTGAAGATTTTTGGATTTTAATTTCAAATCCTCAAATTTTCAAATTTTCAAATTGAATTTTGGATTTTAATTTCAAATCCTCAAATTTTCAAATTGTATTTTTGCATTTTCAAATTCTCAAATTTTCAAATTTTCAAATTAATAGCGCAAAATGTTGAAGTTTTGCGCTTTTTTATTTTCAAAAGAAATTGTACCTTTGCAGAAAAATTAATCTGAAAGCATTATGAATAAAAAAAAATTGACAAATAAATATTGGCAATAGATGCTTTTAAATTAAACAATAAAATTTAATTTAAATATGAAAAAAATCTTAAAAATAACTCTTTTGTGCCTGTTAGCATTTTTGATAGTTTTTACTTTTGCGTTTTTATATAAAAAGTCAAAGCCGAAAGAGGTTGAGTATGAGATTGTTAAGGCAGAAATTAAGACAATCGAAAAGAAAACCCTCGCCACAGGCAAAATCGAACCGAGAAACGAAGTGCTGATAAAACCGCAAATTTCGGGCATCATCACCGCCATTTACAAAGAGGCGGGGCAAAAAGTGCAGGCGGGTGAGGTTATTGCGCTCGTTAAGGTTATTCCCGATATTAGTTCGGTGAATGCCGCCGAAAGCCGCGTCAATACTGCCAAAATAGAACTCGAACAGCAAAAATCGCTATTCGACCGCAACCAAAATCTCTATTCGCAAAAAGTGATTTCGCAGGAGGAATTTGAGCAGTATTCGGCGAATTACAAACGCGCCAAAGAGGAGTACCAATCGGCTATTGACAACCTCGAAATTGTCAAAGAGGGCATTATCAAGCGGTCGGGGCAGTTCGGCAACACGCAAATCCGCAGCACAATAACAGGCACAATCCTTGATATTCCTGTTAAAGTCGGCAATTCGGTAATTCAGTCAAACACCTTTAATGACGGTACTACCATTGCCTCTGTTGCCAATCTCAACGATATGATTTTCAACGGCAAAATCGACGAAACCGAAGTAGGCAGAGTGAAAGTCGGAATGCCTGTGATGCTGTCGATTGGCGCATTGCAAAATACGGCTTTTCCCGCCGATTTGGAATATATTGCGCCGAAAGGCGTTGAGGAAAATTCCACAATCCTGTTTGAAATCAGGGCTGCGGCGCATATTCCAGACAGCGTAACCATTCGCGCAGGTTACAGCGCAAATGCCGACATCACCATTGAAAGCCGCAAAAATGTGGTTGCCATACCAGAAAATGCCGTTTTAATTGAAAAAGACTCTATTTTTGTGTTTAAATACGTTAAAAACGAGGGCAAAAAGCAGATTTTTGAAAAAAGCCCTGTCAAAATCGGACTTTCTGACGGCATTTTTACCGAAATAATTGAAGGAGTTGATACGGCGATGCAGATAAGAGGGATTGAAAAAATACAAGTTAAAAAATAAACAAAATGTTTTGAAAATTTGAGGATTTGAAATTAAAATCCCCAAATATTCAAATTGAATTTTCAAATCTTCAAATCCTCAAATTGAATTTTTGAATTTTCAAATTGAATTATAGAATTATCATTTTTTTATTATACTATCCTCTGGTAATAAATGAGTTTTAATTTTAACGTAATTAACAGCATATCAAATAATTACGTAAATATTTTTTCTCATTTAATTACAGAGTGCAGTATACAAAGCAATAGACGATTAACCGAATTTACTAAAAAAACGACAAAAAATTTTTTTTATGGAATTATTTATTACCTTTGCAAAAAAAATATCATATATGAAAAAATTTTTTATTCTTTGTTTTTTGTGCATTTTTGGAAAAATATTGGCGCAGAATTGGACACTCGAAAACTGCATAGAATATGCAATCGCGCATAATATTTCTGTCAAACAGATGGAAATTTCGCAGCGGGCGGCTAAAACCGAGTTAAATTCTGCAAAAATGGCGTTTTTGCCTGATTTGAATGCGAGCGCGGGGCAAAATTGGAACTTCGGCAGAACGCAGACACAGAGCGGGCTGTACGAAAATCAAACGCAGTCGAATACAAGTTTTTCGGTTGGTTCACAGATGCCGATTTTTACAGGCGGACGGATGATAAATTCGGTTGCAAAGGCAAAACTTGACTTGCAGGCGGCAGCGTTGAACCTCGAAAAAGCGAAAGACGATATTTCGTTGCAGGTTACATCGCTTTTTTTGCAGGTGTTGTTTCAAAAAGAGATTTTGAAAATTGCAAATGAACAGTTTTCTACCACAAAACAGCAGGCAGCGCAAACCGAAATTCTTGCCCGCAACGGCAAAGTACCCGAAAGCCAACTCTTTGATATTCAGGCGCAAGAGGCTAATGATACACTGTCAGTTGTGCAAGCAAACAGCAATCTCAAACTTGCTTTGCTTGATTTGGCGCAAAGTTTGGAATTGCAGGATTTTGAAAATTTTGACATCGATGCAGGCGATTTTTCACACATAGGCGCGGAGGAAAACGCAGAGAGCGCAGAGATTGAAACTTCGCGAATTTTGCGTAGAAATCTTTGCGAACTTTGCGTGAAAGAAACTCCGCAAAATATTTATAATCAAGCACTTGCGAACAGAGCGGAAGTAAAATCTGCAGAAATTGACGTGAAAAGCGCGGAAAAGTCGCTGAAAATTGCGCAATCGGCATATTACCCGACAATAAGTTTGAGCGCAGGTATAGGCACAAATTATTTCTATCTATATCAAAATCAGGGACTTAACAAGCCATTTTCGGAACAAATGAACACCAATCTCGGCGAATATGTGGGTTTGAGTTTGAATATTCCGATTTTCAACCGCCTTTCTGTTCTCAATCAGGAAAAGCAGGCGAAGTATAACATTGAAAATCAGAAACTTGCGCTGGAAAACACTAAAAAACAACTTTTTAAGGAAATTCAAACGGCATATCTCAACGCCGTTTCTGCAAACGAAAAGCAAAATGCTGCTGCAAAGGCAGTTGCGTCTGCACAAGAGGCGTTTCGATACGCCAAAGAGCGTTATGAAAGTGGCAAATCGTCTGTATTTGAGTTTTCCCAAGCGCAAAGCCGACTTGCCCAAGCCCAAGCAGACGAGGCGCAAGCAAAGTTTGATTATATTTTCAAAATCAAAGTTTTGGAATTTTATAGAAAATAAATTTTTTTTTGTTCCTTTCCCCTATAAATTTTTTGGAGAATTTTTATAAGTTTGTGTGTAATTGAAAATTTTATGTTACCTTTGTACCTTAAAAACTTGGGCGCATTTAGACCCCTAAATATATAAAATTTTTTTAAAAAAATGTCAAAAATAATTTCATTAACAGGCGACTTGGGCAGCGGAAAATCGACAGTGTCGGCGATTTTGTGTAAAACGCTTGATTATAAGTATGTTTATACAGGACAAATACAGAGAAAAATCGCAGACCGCTATAATATGTCTGTAAATGAACTTAATATTTACGCAGAAACTCACCCCGAAATTGACAATGAAATTGACACTTTGGTTAAAAATTTGCAGCAGTCGGAAAATCTTGTTGTAGATTCTCGACTTGCGTGGCATTTTATTCCGACTTCATTTAAGGTGTTTTTGCAGGCGAGCATTGAGGTGTCGGCGCAGCGGATTTTTGGCGATAAAAAGCGCAAAAACGAAAATTATGAGTCTCATCAGGAGGCTATGAAAAATATCATTGCCAGAAAAGAGAGCGAAGTCAGGCGGTATCAGGCTCTTTACGGCGTGGATTGCTTGGATTTGTCCAACTATGATTTGATTGTTGATACCTCCAACCTTACTCCGCAGCAGGTTGCAGACAAAATTTTATACGGATTTGAGCAGCGCAAATGAAAATGCCTTGTTATTGATATTTTCTCGCAATTTCTCTGTATTTTTCAGTTTTCAAAAACTCTTCGAGCCAAGCGTCAAGTTGGGTTTTTAGTTTTGGATTTGATTTTCCTACTGCCCACGCCATAAATTGATTTAAGCCAAGAGCAGTGTCGTAATCAAGATTTGTATTGATTTTTGCAAGAGTTTTAGCCGTCATTTTGTCTATTGCAAGGTAAGAAATTTTTCCAGAAACGATATTTTCGGCAAGTTTTTCAAAATTTGAAATATTAATTTTTTCTACCTTAAAATCAATTCCGCTTTCCTCAATAATATACTGCAACTGCTTGATATACGGAGAGTTATGATTTATAAAAATAGTTTTTCCCTCTAAATCTGAAATATTTTTCATCAAAAGATTTTTCTCTTTTTTTTCTCTTTTTTGCTGTACAAGCACAAGGTGAGAAATATAAAGCGGCGTTGTAAAATCGACCTCTTTTTTTAGCGAAAGCGTTGTCGGCAAGCAGCGCAACAGAATGTCCGCCTCGTCTTTTTGTAGCGATTTTAGAGAAGTTTCAAGATTGTTTGAAAGAATGATATTTAATTGATAATCAAACGAATCCGCAAAATTTTTGATAATTTCATACTGAAAACCCTGCATCACAGAATCTTTTATAGCGTAGCCTAAAATATTATTTTCCGCAATCACGCAAAGTTCTTTTTGTTCATTTTTCTGACAGAATTTATTACACGAAAGAACAGAAATAGAAATTACTAAAAATACACCAATTTTAGTTATGTTTTTCATGGTTCTAAAAAAATTTCTGCAAAGGTAGAGTATTTTTTTAAAAAAAACAAAAGTCTAATTATCTGAAAATCAATATTTTAAAATATTATCAAAAAAAAAAATGCTAATATGTTGTCAAATTCAGAAAAAAGTATTACCTTTGCAGCCGTTTTTTGAATAACGACTCAGTAGCTCAGCAGGTAGAGCACATCCCTTTTAAGGATGGGGTCTTGGGTTCGAATCCCAACTGAGTCACAAAGTTAATTTTTTTCATTTTTTTTGTGGGACTCAGTAGCTCAGCCGGTAGAGCACATCCCTTTTAAGGATGGGGTCTTGGGTTCGAATCCCAACTGAGTCACAAAAATCAAAAACGCTCCGAAATTTCGGGGCGTTTTTGCGGAGTATTCTAAAAAAAAAGTTTTTCAGAATGGTAAATCGTCAGTGCCTTCGGGAGCGGCAACAGGCTCGTCAAACGCTGGTGCTGCAGGTGATGTTGCGGGCTGCGCAGGCGCGGAATAAGACGGTGCGGAATATGCGCCTTGCGGTTGTGCGGGCGCGCCGTATTCGCTGCTTTCAGTCTTTTCGCGTTTGTCCAAAAGTTCGAGATTTTCACCTACAATTTCGGTAACGTAGCGTTTAATTCCCGTCTTATCTTCATAAGAACGTGTTGTAATTTTTCCCTCAATAAAGATTTTGCTGCCTTTTCGGATATATTTTTCACCAATTTCCGCCAAACCGCGCCACAAAACGATATTGTGCCATTCGGTTCTGTCGGGAATTTGCTGTCCGTCTCGGCTTACAAAACCTCTTTCGGTTGTTGCCAATGTAAAACTCGTTTTGCGCGAGTTGCTGTCAAAATAATGAACTTCGGGGTCCCTGCCTACATTTCCAATAAGGAATACTTTGTTTAATGCCATAAAAATTTTTTTGTTAAAATAAATAATAAAAATCTGTCTTTCAAATGACGCGCCAAAGTTATACATTTATTTTCAATTGAACAAATATTTTTAAATATTTTTTTAAACAAAAATTATTTAGAGAAATTTTTGTGTTTTATTTATAACTTGATTGATAACCTTTGAAAGATTTGAAAATTTGAGGATTTGAGGATTTTAATTTCAAATTTTCAAATTTTCAAATTTTCAAATTGAATTAATTAACAATTAACAATTAATTTAACGCTTTTCTTTCTTTAAATTGCTCAAATTTTCAAATATTCAAATATTCAAATTGAATTTTTGCATTTTCAAATCTTCAAATTTTCAAATCTTTGCGTTCTTTGCATGAGATAAAAAACCTTTTGATACAGCCGCATTATAAAAATTAATTTTAAGGTTCTTTAAAACAGCGCGCACATTGTCCCTGTTGGTTTGGGGTGTTGTTGACATATAAATATCCGGTTCTGGTGATATTGAGCATACTGTTCATGGCACCACTCTTGTTACTGTCGCTCGTACTGCTCAAGTAAAAGCTCCCAAAATTGCCATAAGTGGGATTACTACAGTCAGGAGCACCGCGTATGCCTGTGATGGGCAGGAATATTTTTTCGTTAGCATAGTTAGTTACGATGTAACCGCCGTAAACGGTGTTGTTATGAGAGCGTAATTGCCAAGTATTATTAATAGCACTAATTGAGGATGAATGAGGATCATCAGAACCGTTGCCAATGAGAATATCCCACCAACTCCAAATGGCGGGAATACGCCAACCAGAAGGACAGGGATTGTTGGCAGGTTTATCCCAAGGAAAATTAAGAGTACCCTCATAAGTACGGCTAAAGGAGGAGAGGTTAGCACCCCACAACCCAGGGTCGTGAGCATTGTTATAATAATACCAGTCTTGTTGATTGTATGTAGAGAATGAAAAAATAACTTTACCATAATATTCATTACCTGCCACTACTTGATGAGTCTGAGTATCGTAAGCAGGAGCAGTAGTGCTGCTGCTATTATAATCCATAACTTCAGAAGTCTTGCCAGGAGTTTCGCCGCAAGGCAATATTTGATTTACGTGGCTTGCGTTTTTACTCCAAACAATATTTTGGTGTCCGTCAGCCACGCGCCCCCACTGGTAAAAGTCGCCAAGGTCAGCAGCGTTGTTGTTGGAAACGTAACCGCCCGTCGGTGTCCAGTCTGCGCTTTGTCCGAGGTTGAGCAGAGCTACTTTCACCTTTGCAGTACTGCCATCAGGAACGGTTTGTCCGCCAGAACCCATGTCGAGAGTAAGGTATCTAACGCCGTTTGCGTCTGTGCCGTAACCCGAAGTATTGGTTCCGATAAA
>JAISYF010000070.1 GCA_031270065.1 Prevotellaceae bacterium
TTGCCTTTTTTCTCCAAGTCAAATGCAGGAGTCAGAACCATCGCGTCTCGTTCTGCGGTGGTCATTTGCGGAAGACGCAAACCCTTTGTGTTGTTGCTAATCAGTTCAAGGATTGAAAAAGACTGCGGTTCAAGGTTTTCGCCGATGGTAACCTGCGAGCGGGCATTGCCCGACATCGCCAAACCCAACGTAAGCATCAAGATTGACGCTGTTGGAAAATTAAAACATTTTGTTTTTTTCATACAAAATCAAAATTTAGTTAGTAAATTATAATTATTTAAATAGACACAAGTTAATTAAGAATTGAGAATTGAGAATTGAGAATTGAGAATTAAAAAATGCAGACACAAGTAATTAGACACAAGTTAAATGCAATAACTATTCCGTTAGGAATAATATATCAATAGAAAAAATACAAATTGCATTCTTAATTTCTTCATTGTGTTGTACGCCACTGATTACCCTGCTCTCCCCTCTTTTGATAAATGTTTCTAAACTTTTCCAAAATTGGGCGTTTTGTTGGTATTTAGCGTTCTTTTTTAAAAGCGGGCTTCGCCCGCTTTTAAAAAAGAGAGTCCTCTTTTTTAAATTTTTTTATTGTTATTTTTTGTTTTTATAATTCGGCTGCAAAGGTAATACTTTTTTTTGTAAATTATTGAAAAAAAGATTTTTTTGTAAAAAAATTCTTTTTTATTGAAAATCAACATTTCCTGACTTCGCCACAGGGACATCCTGCGGATTTTCCAAAAAATTTGGCTGAAAAAAATACAATTTGAAAATTTGAGGATTTGAAAATTAAATTTAAAAAAATTGTTAATTATTAATAATTAATTTAACACTTTTCTTTCTTCAAATCCTCAAATATTCAAATTGCATTTTTGTATTTTTGCATTTTCAAATCTTCAAATTTTCAAATCTTCAAATTGCATTTTGTATTTTTGCATTTTCAAATCCTCAAATTTTAAAATTTTCAAATTAATAATTAATTTCATCAATTTTATTACAGACTTTTTAAAAAAAAATTTTACCTTTGCACTGTTTTTTTTAAACTTAATATGAAATATTTTGTGTGTTCTATTTTATTCTTTTTGCCGTTGTACATTTTTGGACAACCGCAAAATGAAAATATTGATGCGCTTTCGGCGTGTCCGGGTATTCATTTTAATTCTATTTCTCTGAGCAGTGTAAAAGTATTGGAGCTTGACTGTAATAATTTTTCGGGATTTATAAAGCCAACTATTCACGTTAATGGCGGCACTGTAACCAATTATACTGTAACTTCCATTCCTTATGCACCACCCTATCCGTTTAATACAGGAACGCAAATTTTTGTAAATCAGGATGATATTTTTAGCAGCGCAATAACTTTGCCTTTTCCGTTTTGTTTTTACGAAAATACTTATAATGAGGCAATTATCGGCGCAAACGGCATAATTTCGTTTAACACCGTTTACGCGGCAGATCATTGCCCATGGATGACCGAAACCTACTCGAATATTCCCAATGGCGAGGAAATGGGGCAGCAGTTGCGCAACGCAATTTACGGCGTAATGGAAGATATTGACCCGCGAGGCGTGGACACAACCGGCGGCTCAATTCGCTGGGCGTTGCTTGGAGAGGCACCTTGCAGAACACTTTGTGTGTCATACGACAGACTTCCGCTCTATAATATAAGCGAGGACTACACCGACCCGAATCTTTGGAACAGTTATCAGATTGTTTTGTACGAAGGTTCCAACATTATTGATATTCACGTGCTGCGCCGCAACCGATATGACGATTGGAACAGCGGCAGAGGACTTATCGGCGTACAAAATGCTGACGGCACAAAGGCGACTGCCGCGCCCAACCGCAATCTTGCTGACCTTTGGGAGGCGCAAACATCGGAGGCGTGGCGTTTTACGCCTGTTTCTACGCCCGTTTATACCGTTACATACTACGAAGGCGTTGGTTTTAACGGACCCGTGCTCGGCTCAATGGACTCGTTGCAGTTTAACACAGGCAACCTGCAAAATACGGCAATAACGGCGCGGCTGCAATTTACATCGTGCAACGGCACCGAGTTCGATTTGTCTGATACCGTACTTTTGAAATGGAATTTTCCTTTAACCGAAATTTATGAAACAACCTGTAAAAGCAATTATAATTTTAACGGAAAAATTTTAACTTCATCGGGCACATTCTACGATACAATTCCTTTGACAAGCGGCTGCGACAGCATTGTTGCTCTGCATTTGCAAATGAACATACCGCCTGCAACAAATATCTCCGCTGCAATTTGCAAGGGCGAAAATTACGATTTTAACGGAAATTCTGTAAATATAACAGGTATTTACCACGACACTTTGCCCGATAAAAACAACTGCGACAGCATAATTATTCTAAATTTAACCGTAAAACCGATTATCATACAAACCGAAAATCTAATGATTTGTCCGAGCGCGCTGCCGTACAGTTGGCGCGACACCGTTTTTCAGGTTGGCACAACAGCGGGAACTTTCGTTTTTAACAGAAAATCGGCAGTTTCAGGCTGCGACAGCATTGTTACATTAAAACTGTCAATAAATACGCAAATCTTACGAACAGAAAGTTTATCTGTTTGTCAAGAAAATTTGCCGTACGCTTGGCGCGACACAATTTTTGAGGTCGGCTCAAATTCGGGCACGTTGATTTTTAACAGATTTTCAAATTCATCGGGCTGCGACAGTATTGTTACTCTATATTTAACTGTAAATCAATCATTTGCGCAAATTGAAAATTTAATAATTTGCAAAAATAATTTGCCGTACAGTTGGCGCGATACCGTTTTTTTGACAAATACAACATCAAACACATTTATTTTTAGCAGAAAAACAGTATACGGCTGCGACAGCATTGTTGCTCTCAATTTAACCGTTAATCCAAAAATTGAACTTTCGGAAAGCCTGACAATCTGTCAGGGTGATTTGCCGTATTTGTGGCAGGATACCGTTTTGCAAATCGGTACAACGTCAAAAACTATTACCTACAAAAAAACATTGGCTGCGACAGGTTGCGACAGCGTTATTATTTTAAATTTAACCGTAAATCCCAAAATTACGCGGACTGAAAATGTGCAAATCTGTCCTCAACTGCTGCCGTACAGTTGGCGCGACACCGTTTTTGAAGTCGGAACGGTAACTCATACGGCAGTTTTCAACAGAATTTCAAATCTAACAGGCTGCGACAGTATTGTTACTCTCAATTTTACAATGCTTGAAAATGTTAGTGAGCATATAGAACTGAAAATTTGCGAAAGCGAACTCCCTTACCTCTGGCGCGACACAATTTTTGAAGTCGGAACAGTTTCCAAGACAATAATTTTTAAAAAAACATCTGAAATTACAGGCTGCGACAAGATTACTACACTGATTTTAACCGTAAATCCGTCTATTGCAAAGTTCGATAGCCTTACAATTTGCGAAAACGATCTGCCGTATCAATGGCGGGACGTAACTTTGCCTGTGGGCAGCGTAACAGGTTCGCTGCTGTTTGTGTACTATTCGGAAGAGACAGAATGTGACAGCACAGTAACGCTGGCATTGACCGTTATCCCGACAATTCGGCAAACGGAAAATTTAACGATTTGCCTGATGGATTTGCCATACAGTTGGCGCGACACCGTTTTTGAAGTCGGCACTGTTTCCGTTACGCACTTGTTTGAAAGAACATCTGAAATCACAGGCTGCGACAGCATCGTTACGCTGAATGTAACGGTTGAACCGTTGAATTATTTTGAAAATATGACAATTTGTCAAAATAACCTGCCTTACGCTTGGCGCGATACAATTTTTGAAATTGGCACAAATTCAAATACATTTATATTTAACAAAATATCAAATGCAGGCTGCGACAGTATTGTTACGCTAAATTTAACCGTAAATCCAAAAATTGCACAGACAGAAAATTTAACAATTTGCCAAAACAACCTGCCTTTTGTTTGGCGAGATACCGTTTTTTTAACAAATACCGTTTCAAACACATTTATATTTAACAAAATATCAAATGCAGGCTGCGACAGTATTGTTACGCTAAATTTGACCGTAAATCCAAAAATTGCACAGACCGAAAATATAACAATTTGCGAAAATGACTTGCCTTTTGCGTGGCGCGACACCGTTTTTGAAGTCGGCACAATTTCTAACGCTTTTATTTTTAACAGAAAAATTGCGGCGACAAACTGCGACAGCACAGTTACGCTGCATTTAACCGTAAATCCAAAAATTGAACAGACCGTAAATATTACAGTTTGCCCAAACGGATTGCCTTTTGTGTGGCGCGACACCGTTTTTCAAGTTGGCACAACCACAGGCACATTTGTTTTTTATCGACAAACTGCGGCAACAGGTTGCGACAGCACAGTTACGCTCAATTTTACGGTAAGCAACAGTTATACCATTGTTCAAATCGAAAATTTGGCGATTTGCATAACGGAACTGCCTTTTGTGTGGCGCGATACCGTTTTTCAAGTCGGTACAGCATCTAACTCATTTAGTTTTAACAGAATATCATCATTAATCGGCTGCGACAGCATTGTTACGCTAAATTTAACAGTAAATCCAATTATTGAACAGACCGAAAATTTAACAATTTGCCAAAACGATTTACCTTTTGCGTGGCGCGATACCGTTTTTCAGACAGGAACAACTTCGGATACATTTATTTTTAACAAAAAATCACAAATCACAGGATGCGACAGCACTGCTACGCTCAATTTGACCGTTATTCCGATTATTGAACAGAGTGAAAAATTGACAATATGCCAAAACGATTTACCTTTTGCGTGGCGCGACACCGTCTTTGAAATCGGCACAACATCGGGCACGTTTATTTTTACAAGAACATCAAATCAAACGCTCTGCGACAGCGTTGTTACTTTCAATTTAACCGTAACGCCGATTATAGAAAAAGGAGTTAGCGTTATAATTTGCCGATACGCGCTGCCGTATCATTGGCGCGATACGGTTTTTCAGGTCGGCACAACCACAGGCACGTTTGTTTTTCACAGAAAATCGCAAATAACAGGCTGCGACAGTATCGTTACGCTTGAATTGATACGAGATGACAAATATAAAATAGAACAGACCGAAAACCTTACCGTCTGCGAAAACGAACTGCCGCATCAATGGCGCGATATTGTGTTTCCGGTCGGCACGCAAAGCGGAACATTTATGTATAATACGCGCTCTACGGAAACAGGCTGCGACAGTATTGTTAGGCTGAATTTGACCATAAATCCAATTATTCGCAAAACGGAAAATTTAGCAGTTTGCGAAAATAATTTTCCGTATCAGTGGCGCGATACCGTTTTTGAAGTCGGCACAAATGCTGGCGCGTTTGTGTTGAAAAGACAAAGCACCGAAACAGGCTGCGACAGTATTGTTACGCTGAATTTAACTTTAACTCCAATTTTATTTTACGAATATGTTGATACAATCTGTTCAAAAGAAGTTTATAATCTTAACGGACAAATTTTAAATTCAGCGGGAATTTATACCTCTACCGTAACCTCCTCGTTGAATTGCGACAGCATTATCACTCTCAATCTTGCCGTTTTGCCTGCAATAAATGCATTACAGCCAGATAATTTGCCAAGAATTTGCGCAGACGACAACAGTTTTACGCTTACCTTTTTGCCGACAAACAATCCTAGTGAACGTTATCCTGATGTTTATGAAGTTGTTTTTGACGGCAAGGCTCTTGCTGCGGGTTTTGTAAATCAAAGCGGAGAATTTAACGGCGGAACGGAAATTACGGTAAATCTGCCTGATAAAATTTATCCCGACAATTATTCTTGCCAGATACTTCTCACCGACTTCAACGCTTGCCCGCCAACTCCATTCAACATTGACTTTGACGTGTTTTATCCCGATTCCATTATGCAGCAAAAATGGGACGATGTAATTGCACTGCTAAACAAATATTACAATGGCGGATTTGAGTTTTCGGCTTATCAATGGTACAAAAACGATACCATTTTGTACGGACAAACAGGTTCTTATATCTATTTGGAGAAAAAAAGTCTTGTTGTTGGCGACAAATACAAGGTTTTAATAACTCGCGCAGACAATTCACAGATGTTTTCCTGTCCGTTTGAGGCGCATGTGCCGAAGCCGCAAATATCTGATTTTCCGACAGTTGTGCAAAATGGCAATGGGGTAACAATTTACATTGTAAAAGACAACGCTTGGGCAAAACTTTGGACAACAACAGGCATTTTGCTGCAAACTGTCAAAATCAAAGCCCCAATGCACGAACTCTCGTTGCCGCCGATTAGAGGTGCGTATCTTTTGGAAATTACCCCCAAAAATCAGACAGAAAGCAGAATAGTAGTGCCGATAGTGGCGAAATGAAATATAATTTCACAATTCAATAAGAGGTTGTCTAAAATTAATAATTAACGGTTTAATGGACAAAAGTGATGCTATTTTTTAGATGTTTTGTTGAAGGGGACAAAAGTGATGCTAAATTTTCACAGAAAATTTTGTCGTTAAATTTGAAATTACTAAATTTGTGCCGTTAAACGAAACGGAAACAGGCAATGCTGGGGAGCAACCTGTCTGGGATAGTTTGACTGACCGACAGAATTCGCGATTTTGCAACCACAATAAATGCATTTTTTTTGTTCATAATTTTTTTACCTGCAAAGTTATGAAAATCAATTAGTTATACAACTTTTTTAGCATCACTTTTGTCCATTAACCCTTTTTTTTTGTAAATTTTGCCTGTTTTTGACGGGCTTTAAACGGACTTCGGTTAAAGTTTTCTAAAAAAAAATAAAAGCCCCCCAATACTGCAATTATCACTGTTTTGAGAATGGATAATTTTTAGAAAATAAAAAACTTGCCTTTATAAAAAAAACAGTGCGCATAATTTCACAACCATACGCACTATATTACGAAAAATTTTATAAAATAGTCCTTACTTATTAGTATGTGCCGTCATAGACGACAGAAAAAACTAAATACTGCCCGTCATCGCTACATTTGACAGTGTATTTTTTGTTTGCTTGGAAATTATAGGACTTCTCGTCTAAACAATAATATAAATTTTCATATTCGTCACCAGAAGCATAATAATAAACAGGGAAATGATTGCCTGTAACAATTTCATAATAAGGCGATATCCCTGAGGATGAACCAAATTCATAAGATGCTAATATTATTTCACCACTGGCATCAATTAAGAACATCTCTGGAACCATTTCATACGCATCAGTTTTTTGAAACCTTACTTTCGCTTTGTCGTTTGTTGGTGGGTCTGGCGGAGTTACTGTGCCGCCGAGCAGAACATCTATAAAATTCTTTGCGGAACTTTGCATATTGCCAAACTGACTGCCCAACGAACTACTGCAATCCAACACAAGCATTATAACTGCACTGGTCTGTTTTACATCGGTTTTAATATTTGCATTTCCGTCAAACTCGGAATTGATTTGCCACTGCGAAGTGGAAGTTAAAAAATCCCATTGCTTAATGTTACTTGTCGGAACATCTGTACCGTTGGTTCGTTTTAGGTTTTCAAACGAAAAAGTTACAAAAGCACCGTCTTTTACACCTGCTACGGTTGTTCCGCTGGTGCAGTTCATTCCTTGATAAACAACATTTGTCAGCGTTTTGTCGGAAAAATTATAAACGCCTTCGATGTAAAGAATTGAGGTTGAGGCATTTGACACGTTGTCAAAAGTAAATCGAATTTTTTGCCCATTTTCTTTTACAGGAATTGTCAATTCGATACTTTGCGAGGTACTTTCGCTGTACAACGAGGCAGCAATTTCTTTGAATTTGTTTGTTACCTCCGTCATATTGGTTACCTCTGTGGCATTAGCGGGTTTGCTTGCAAGTTTTTGCAAATTTGTTTGAAACTGCGCAACATCAGAAACGTCATTTCCCCTAATTCCAATTGAATAGGCAGAAATATTCAACCCTTTAATCTTAACGTTTTTAATGCGTGCATTAACCGCGTTAAGATAATCGGCATTTGTTCCATATTCTTCATTCATACCCAACGAACCTTGGTCAAGTCCGTCTGTAAAAGTTACAATCGAAACATTTACCACATCGCTTGGCAAAGTTGCTGCTTGCAGTTTGTCAATAGCGGCATCAACCGCGTAATACAAAACTGTTCCATTCGCAGGCGACATATTGTCCACAAAATCTTTGAAGGTATATTTTGAATCTTCGTTTAATTTTGAAATGTCTTTGGATTGTAGATTATTATTAAACCCAACAATTCCCAGATACAATCCTGTGTCTGCGCCTCCGTCGTTGTTTTTATTCGGGTCTTTTTCACAACTTGCAAACAGCACAGCAATAAAGCATAATGCCAACATAAAAAGATTTCTCCTACTCCTCTGGTTTTTCGGACTAACCGCGTTTTTTGAGATGGTCTCTGCCTCCACCGCGCTGCATTTTGCACCCACTACCGATTTAAAAATACTTTTAAACATAGTTTTTTGTGTTTAAGTGATTAATATTAAGTTAATTAAAAAATAATTGAGGAAGACGCATACCCATTGTGTTGTTGCTAATCAGTTCGAGGACTGAAAAAGACTGCGGTTCGATGTTTGCACCGATAGTAACCTGCGCGCGGGCATTGCCCGACATCGCCAAACCCAACGTAAGCATCAATATTGACGCGGTTGGAAAATTAAAACATTTTGGTTTTTTCATACAAAATCAAAATTTAGTTAGTTAGTAATAATTATTTAAACAGACACAAGTTAATTAAGAATTGAGAATTGAGAATTGAGAATTGAGAATTAAAAAATGCAGACACAAGTAATTAGACACAAGACACAAGTTAAATGCAATAACTATTCCGTTAGAAATAATATATCAATAGAAAAAATACAAATTGCATTCTTAATTTCTTCATTTCTTAATGTATTTCACAGAGAAACACAGAGTTTTTTTTTAATTTTTTTTACCACTGATTACACGGATAATTATTAATTATTAATTGTTAATTGTTTTAAGTTTTACACAAAAAAATCCCTTTCTAACCGTAAAAAAACGGTTAAAAAGAGAATGTACAAAACCACCTCCTCCGATAACTTATATAAAGTCTTTTTAATATTTATTAACGAAATATTGCTAACTGTC
>JAISYF010000182.1 GCA_031270065.1 Prevotellaceae bacterium
GGTAGAAAATGCCAATTCCCCCCACGCTGCACGCCGTAGGTGTGCAACAAAATACACACCGCAGACATTTTTTGCTGCGGCGTGTATTTTTTTTTTGCGCACAGATTGCAAATTCTCACGAGTGGGATAAATTTTCCTGACTTTCCTCTGTAAAAAACTTTTTTCATTTGCACGTGCTTGGAAAATTCGTATTTTTTATGTAATTTTGACACTTGGATGTCCCTGTGGCGAAGTAAGGAAATGTTTAGCGGACAGCAATATTAATTATTAATTTGAAAATTTGAAAATTTGAAAATGCAAAATTCAATTTGAAAGATTTTAATTTCAAATTTTCAAATTGTGTTTTTGTATTTTCAAATTGCATTTTTGCATTTTTGCATTTTCAAATCTTCAAATCTTCAAATTTTCAAATTGTATTTTTGCATTTTCAAATCTTCAAATTGTATTTTTGCATTTTCAAATCCTCAAATTATCAAATTTTCAAATTGCATTTTTGTATTTTCAAATTTTCAAATTAATTATTATGCGTTTGTGTATAATTGAAAATTTTATGTTACCTTTGCAGCCAAAAATTTCAATATAAAAAATGGACAAATTAAGTTATGCCTTAGGGCTGAGTTTTGGGCAACAGTTGGCTCAAAGTGGAATAGAAATCGCTGATTATCAATCGTTTGCAAAAGGTGTTGAGGCTGTGCTTACAGGCTCTTTCCCCGAAGTACCGATTGAGGAATGTCAGAGAATTCTTGCAGAATATTTTCAAAATATGAAAAAAAATGCTGATGAAAAAGCAAAAGCAGCAAAAAAAGACGGCGAGGAATTTTTGGTTCAAAACGCAAAACGCCCAGAAGTAAAAACTACAGCAAGCGGTTTGCAGTACGAAATTATTAAAGAAGGCAACGGTAAAAAACCGTCTGCAACCGACAAAGTGAAAGTGCATTATCACGGTACTTTGATTGACGGTACAGTGTTTGACAGTTCGGTTTTGCGCGGACAGTCTGCGCAATTCGGCGTGAATCAGGTGATTAGCGGTTGGGGGGAGGCTCTGCAACTAATGAATACGGGCGCAAAATACAAACTCTACATTCCGTCTGACCTCGCTTACGGCGCGCAAGGAGCAGGCGATTTGATTAAACCACATTCCGCGCTCGTTTTTGAAGTGGAATTGCTTGATATTGTTTAAACGGTTATTTGTGGTTATTTATAGTTATTAATGGTTATTAATGGTTATTAATGGTTATTGATGGTTATTAATTGTAAAAGACAGGAGATAACGGTAAATAATGTAAGGCGGATTATTATTAACAAAAAATAAATTAAAAAATAAAATTAAAAAAAAATTAGAAATGAAAAAACTATCATTTTTATTTGCAGCAGCGGTTATCGTAATGTTTTCCGCTTGCAACAGTTACCCGACTACTGCTAAATTTAGCAGCGAAGTTGATTCGTTGAATTACGCTTTTGGCGTATATTTCGGCAATAATTTTAAACGCGCTTTTGGCGAGGACACCACAACGACAAACTACAAAGCCTTTTTGACAGGTTTTAAATCTGGTTTCAAAGTTGTTGATGAAAAAGAAAAAGACAAGGCTGATGCCAAAAATGCAGCAATCAGTTTTACAGACAGTTACAAAGACGGTTATCTGTTTTACCGCTCGGCTTATGGAAGTATGGGCGACAGTTCTTTTGTGGCAAACAAAAAATTGATTGAGCAGACAATCAACGATGTTTTGGCTGAAAAAGAGTTGCAATTCGACAATCAAACCGCTTTTCAGTATTATTACAAACTCAATTCGGAGGTTCACGATTCTGTTCCCAAAAAATTAACGCAGGAACAGATTGATTCTCTCAATGTTGCTTTTGTGGTAATGCGTTCAAGCGGACTTCTAACAAGAATTGATTCTGCAAAAAAGGCTGATTTTGTGAAAAATTTCAAACAGGGCTTAAAAATTAAAAGCAATTCAGAGAAATACAAAACTCTCGGATTTTTGCAGGCTGCAAGCGGTTACGAATTTTTCAATAAGAGCGGCGTTGTAGGCGATTCTACGATTACGCTTAATCCAACCATTTTCATTGCAGGTCTTAATGCAGGAATGTTGAATGACACAACTGTTTTTACCATTGCAGAAATTGACGAATATTTGCGTTCTACAATGGAGAAACGCCAAAAAGCGCAAGTAGAAAAACAATTCGGCGCAAACCGCAAAGCAGGCGATGATTTTTTGGTTGAAAATGCAAAACGCGAGAGCGTAAAAGTTACCGAAAGCGGCTTGCAGTATGAAATTCTCAAAGAGGGCAAAGGCACAAAACCGACTGAATCTGACGTTGTAAAAGTGCATTATCACGGCACTTTGATTGACGGCACAGTGTTTGACTCTTCGGTAGAGCGCGGCGAACCTGCAACTTTTGGCGTTGGACAGGTTATTAAAGGTTGGACAGAAGCGTTGCAACTGATGCCCACAGGTTCAAAATGGAAACTTTATATTCCACAGGAATTGGCTTACGGCGAAAAAAATACAGGCTCAATCAAACCTTTCTCTGCTTTGATTTTCGAGGTAGAATTGCTTGAAATTGAAAAACCTGCTGAAAAGAAATAAATTTTATTTTTATTTAAAAAAAACACGATTTAATAAAAATGGATTGCTGATAGAGCAGTCCATTTTTTTGTTTATATCTTATTGATAACATATTGATAACTATCTAAAAAACGGTTGATAACGTGTTTCTTATTTTTTAATATTACTGTCTGCTAAACATTTTTTTGAGCAAAAAAATCACAGTTCGGGCATTTTTATCGTTTTCATTCCGTAAAAATCCAGATACGGTGAAATATAATGCTCTTTTTCGGGTTCCTGTTTTACCAAATCGGTACTGAGATATTTTTTGTTGTCATCTGCAATAACTGTGGCAACAACAGCATCTTTGCTGTGTAAAGACGTTGTCTGCAACATCTGCTGAACTTTTATTGCGCCCACAATATTTGCGCCAGACGAAATTCCCACAGCAAAACCAAGTTGTTTCGAGAGTTTTTGCGCTGCAATAATAGCGTCTCCGTCATTTACAGCGATTATTTCGTCAAGTTCGTCGAGTTTGAGAATGCTCGGAATAAATTCGTCTGAAATTCCCTGAATTCTATGGCTGCCCACTTTGTGCTTGGTAGAAAGCGTAGGACTTTCGGCAGGTTCAAGCGGGTAAATTTTGATTTTCGGGTTTATTTTTCGCAAGTACTTGCCCACTCCCATCACCGTGCCGCCTGTACCTACTCCCGCAATAAAAGCGTCTGCTGTCAAACCGACAGAGGCGAGTTGCGTGGCAATTTCGGGCGCGGTGGTGGTGTAGTGCGCCATTGCGTTGTCGTTGTTGTCGAACTGGCGCGGGAGGAACACTCCGCCCTCTTTCGCCATTTTTTCGCTCAACGCAATACTGCCCAAAAATCCACCCTCTTCTTTGCTTACAAGCACTATTTCTGCTCCGAGACTTTTTATAATGTCGATACGCTCTTTGCTCAGCCAATTCGGCATAATAATTCTTACTTTATGCCCCAAAACCTTGCCCACAGAGGCAAAAGCGATGCCTGTATTTCCGCTTGTCGCCTCAACTATTACATCATTTGGCTTGATAAGATTATTTTTGTAGGCATCTTTAAGAATATAAAGCGCAATTCTGTCTTTGATGCTGCCTGTGTAGTTGTAGTGTTCACATTTCGCGTAAATTTTTCCCTGACGGTTTTTGTATGTGTAGGTAATTTCCACCATCGGAGTATTGCCAATCAGACTGTTAAGGCAACAGAAACAGTCGTCATTTCTTTTTGTGTCGCTCATAATAATAAATTTAAAAAAAAGGTTAAAAGTTTTGTGTGTTTTATTTTTGTGCAAAGATACAAAAAATTTTTAGTTCGGGCAATTAAAATTTAATAATTTTCTCGGTCTGCTGGTAACTGTTTGATTATCAATGACATCAAAGTTTGTTTTCTTTATCAAATAGTGCCGAACAAGTTTGTTGATATTCTCAACAGAACCTTTGTGCCACATAGACTTTTATTTTTAGTTTCTCGTTGATTATCAGGTGTTTGGCAAACTCTTTTTCGTTGTCTGTCGTTATTGTTTCAGCATGTTTTTAATTTGGCATAAAAGTAAGGGCAGGTTTTGAACCCGCCCTTACAAAATTTCCAATACAAATTTTTTCATTACAAATTTGAATACTCCCTCGAATACCTCAAATGCTGCTCTGCGTAGCCCTCTGTATAGTCGATTTTCAGGTCAATAAAGTTGCCTTTTTTGTCGAAAACGGGCGTATAAACAGGATTGACAAAACCCTTGTACGGCTTGATGTTGAGTTTGGCGTAACGGTCGCGGATTTCCTGATTGATGCTTTTATCAACTTTCACGCCGTAGGTTTCTACGAGGTTTTGCGCACCTTTAAAGTCGCCTGTCGATTTGATTTTTTGAATTAAAGCCAAAAGTTCGCCGATATGCTTTTGCAAAAGTTGATAGTCATTCACTTTTACAAAATGCTCGCCGTTGCGTTCCACTATTTCTAACGCTTTATCGTCTTTCGATTTTTCCAAAACCCAACGTGCAATCAGTTGGCGGTTGCGCATGTGCGCCTCCTCAATGTCGTTTCCGGGAATAATGCGCGTGAGTTGCATCAGCAGTCCATTATTAAAATATGTGTAATATTCTGCTTTAAATGCCTCATTATCAGACAATAAACCGAGTTCTACCATTTTTTTATCACCAAGAAAATATAACGCAAACAAATCCGCCCGCGCCTCCTCAATAGTTGAGCCGTATGCTTTCATCGCGTCTGCATCAACGCCTGCAAGCAGTTTGCCTGATGCGTGTCCCAAACACTCGTGCATATCGGTATGCAGAGCCGAAGTGAGCGTGCCATATTTTTCCACAAGCGCAATTTCATTTTCAGACCAATAAAACTCTTTTGAAAATCCGTTGCCTTTTGCAGCCTCGTCATACGCTTCAACAATGTTGTCAATGGTAACTGACTTTGAGCCGTGAGCCGCGCGAATCCAGTTAGAATTTGGTAAATTTATGCCGATTGGTGTGGTCGGATAGCAGTCGCCGCCGAGAATTGCTGCCGTAATAACTTTCGCGGTAACGCCTTTAACTTCCTCCTTTTTATATTGATTGTCAATAGGTGAATTTTGCTCAAACCACTGCGCATTTTGGCTAATAATTTCGGTGCGTTTGGTGGCGTTAAGATTTTTAAAATTAACAACACTTTCCCAACTTGCCTTCATTCCGAGCGGGTCGCCGTAACTTTCGGTAAAGCCATTCACAAAGTCGATTAGCGAATTTACGTCTTTCACCCAAAGAATTGCGTAGGCGTCAAAATCCTTCAAATCGCCGCTTTTGTTGAACTTTACAAGTTCCTCAATAGCAGCGCGTTGAGCACTGTTTTCGGCAACTTTCGCCGCTTTTTCGAGCCAATAAACCACCTTTTCCAAAGCGGCAGAATATAGCCCGCCGACTTTATAAACGTCTTCATAA
The DNA here is from genome assembly GCA_031270065.1 of Prevotellaceae bacterium. Classification (GTDB taxonomy): domain Bacteria; phylum Bacteroidota; class Bacteroidia; order Bacteroidales; family Paludibacteraceae; genus F0058. The sequence continues at coordinate 5,505 of JAISYF010000182.1, forward strand.
ATTTTGCTGTCTTTTTTCACCAATTTAGAATTTAATCCGTAAGAAATCGGCTCTTTGTCGGTGGTATCTTTGAGATTATTGTAAAAATCCTCAGCCTCTTGCTGCGTAACGCCGTCATAATAATTTCCCGCAGAAGTGAGAATTAAATCCTCGTTTGCCGCTTGATTTGTTTTTTTAGGGTAAAGTGTTGGTGCAAAAATTACAGCGTCAATTATTGCAAAATTTACATTAAAATCAAATTTCAAACAAGCCTTTTGAATTTCATCAGGCAATTTAAAAAATTCGCCTGCGAAATATTCCTGCGAAAAATTTGGAATAAATTTATCGCCAGAATAGTGGTGATGAATGCCGTTTGAAACCCAAATTTCCTTTAAATAAAGTTCCAACGCTTTAAAATTTTCGGAAGTTTTGTCATCTGCATTCACATAAATTGTTTCCAATATCCGCCGAATTGGCAGATTATATTTGCAATTTTGGTCATACAAAATATCTCTGCCCTGCAAAGCGGCTTCTGTGAGATAATAAAGCAATTCCTTTTGCTTTGTTGTAAGTTGCTCAATGTCAGGTACTTGATAGCGCAGAATACCCATATCTGCAAACTCCTCGACTTTATAGTTAAAGTCCTTCGTAGTGGCAAGGTGCGCCTTGCCCTTACCTGTTTGTCCGTAAGAAAATAGCGAAAATGCTGTCATAGAAATTAGAAAAAAAATTTTCATAATGAAATATGGTTTATGTTAATAAATTAATTTAATCGTTTAAAATTTTTATTTTTCAACAGCGAGTGCATTTGCGTAATAGCGACTTTATTCAGTTCTGCAAGACGCTCGCTTTGAGGTAGATTTTGCCTGATTAGCAGTGCATTAATACTTTCCATATTGAAATGCAAAATTACAATTTTATGGGGACTTCTAAAAATTACCGTTTTTCTTTTGATTCTTTTTCAGAGCCGAAGTCCAATAAAACTCTGTCAAAAAATCGGTGCAAAGTTACAATAAAAATTTGATAATTTGAGGATTTGAAAATTTGAAAATTCAATTTTTAAAAAAATGTTAATTATTAATTGTTAATTGTTAATTATATTTTGTATTTTGCATTTTCAAATTTTCAAATTGAATTTTGATTTACAAATAAGTTAAATTTTAGAAATCCCATTATTTTTAAATAACAAAAAATCACTCTTTTTTTGTACCTTTGCATCATAAAAAATTAAAAGGGAAAACAAAATTTTATGACAAAAAATAAAAAACCTCTGCCGTTACTGGAAAATGTGCGGATTATTGACGCGGCAGCCGAAGGAAAGGCGATTGCGCTTCCTCCTGAGGGGGAATTAAAGGGGGTTGTGGTTTTTACGCAATTTGCTGTGCCTGACGATGTTGTTGATATTCAGGTATTTAAAAAGAAAAAAAACTTTGCCGAAGGGCGCGTTGTGAAGTTCCGCGAATACTCGAAAAATCGTTGCGATGCGCCTTGCGAGCATTTTGGCGTGTGCGGAGGCTGCAAATGGCAAATTTTGCCGTACGGCGAACAATTAAGGTACAAGCAGCAGCAAGTTATTGATAATCTTACCCGCATCGGAAAAATAGAACTGCCTGAAATTCAGCAAATTATCGGTGCAAAAGATATATATTTTTACAGAAATAAACTTGAATTTACATTTTCTAATAAAAAATGGCTAACGGAAAAAGAAATGAACACCGTTGCCGATAATGAGGGCGGACACACAAATTTGCCACTGCAAAATATGAACGGCGTTGGGTTGCACGTTCAGGGGAAATTCGATAAAGTGCTGGATATTAATAAATGTTGGCTGCAAGACGATATTTCAAACCAAATACGCAACGAAATTCGCCGTTATGCCTTTGATAACAACCTGACTTTCTTTGACTTACGCAAACAAGAGGGCTTTTTGCGAACTTTAATGATACGAAACACAACTATTGGCGGTTTAATGGTGGTTGTGGTATTTTTTTATGACGATAAAACTCTGATTAACAATGCTTTAACCCATATCAAAAAAACTTTTCCGCAAATAACTTCGCTGCTTTATGTGGTAAATTCAAAGTGCAACGACACAATAACCGACCAGAAAATTAACATTTTTTACGGAAAAGACCATATTTTTGAGCAAATGGAGAATTTGCGCTTTAAAATCGGAGTAAAATCGTTTTACCAAACCAACAGCCAACAGGCTTACGAACTCTATAAAGTTGTCCAAAATTTTGCTGAACTAACTGAAAATCAATTAGTTTATGACCTTTACACAGGCACAGGCACGATTGCAAATTTTGTTGCAAAATCGGCAAAAAAAGTTATTGGCATTGAGTACGTTCCTGAGGCGATTGATGATGCGCGGGAAAATTCTGAAATCAACGGAATTACGAACACGCTCTTTTTTGCAGGCGATATGAAAAATGTGCTAACGCGCTCATTTTTAGAGCAATACGGCAAGCCTGACGTAATTATAACAGACCCGCCGCGAGCAGGAATGCACGAAGATGTGATTAAGGCGATTTTGTTTGCCGAGCCGCAAAAAATCGTCTATGTGAGTTGCAATCCTGCCACGCAAGCGCGTGATTTACAACTGCTTAACGACAAATATAAGGTTACAGCCGTACAGCCTGTTGATATGTTTCCGCACACACACCACGTGGAAAATGTTGTGAAATTAGAAATAAAAAATTAGAAATGAACAGCGACATTTTTCTTGCCAAAAACCTTTATGAGCAGACGTTTCCGCCTGATGAAAGGCGAAATTTTGACGATTTGTTGAAAATTGCAAAAACAAAATCGGCTTTTTGCACAGAAATTTTAAAAAAAGAAAATGAATTTTTGGGCTTTATCTTTTACTGGAATTTTGCAGATTTTGTCTATATTGAGCATTTTGCAGTTGAGGAAAGGTTTAGAAATCAAGGTTTTGGAAAAGAAATTATGCAAAATTTGTGTAAAAAAACTGTCCTGCCAATAATTTTAGAAGTGGAAAAACCTGATAATAAAATAAGCAGTCGGCGCATTGGTTTTTATGAAAATTTAGGGTTTAAAGTTGCCGAAATTCCATATCTGCAACCCGCGTACAGCCCTGACAAAAATCCTGTTCCGATGTTTCTGATGCATCGCGGACAACTTTGTTTGAAAAAATGCGTTGAAACAATCCGCCGCGAAGTTTATCAAAAATTTTGATTTTTAATTTTTTAAGAAAAAATTAGTACCTTTGTAAAATTTTTGTTTTTAACAAATGTATAAAAAAAAGGTTTATGATATAGTAGCACCGTCAATTTATCAATATTATTTTGGTGATATAAATATCAATCAGGCATTTATACTTATACAACTTAAATTTTTGTAAAATTAATTATTATGAACAAAAATGTAGCACTCTGTTATCGGGGTTTGAGCCGCAACCGCAATGACAGGGTATAAATAATATTTGTCTAAAATTCAAACAAACTTTAAATTAATTAAACACAATATTTTTTTTAAAACAACGTTTAATAAGCAGTTTTTTTATAGGACAGAATTTGAAATTATTATCTAAAATAGCAACAACAATCTGTATTTTGGGTTGCGTAGCAGTGATAACGGTTTACGCAATGCCTTTTTCTACAGATTTTTCGGCGGAAAATTATTTTGCAATAGAGCAAAATATTTCTGACGATAATGATTCTATTGTGCCTGAAAAAAATGACAGCGTTGCCGAAAAATTGCCTGCGCCCGTTGATATGCCTGTGCGCGAACTTGGAATGTCAGACTATTCCGACCTCGAAAAATCGTACCCTATTGACCTGAAAACCCCTGATAATGTGCAAACTACGGTAGAGTTCGATTACGAAACCAACACCTATATCTTGCGAACAAAAATTGGCGATGAGGAAATTGCAACGCCTTTTGTACTGAGTGCAGACGAGTACAAAAAATACACTTTAAAGCAAGAAATGCAGAAATATTGGCAGGAAAAAAATGCTGAGGCAGCAAAAAATTATGAGGACAAGTTCAATATTACCGATATGAAGTTTAGTTTGGGACCTGCGGACAAAATTTTTGGTCCTGGCGGTGTGCAGATTAAGACGCAAGGTTCGGCAGAAATTACTTTCGGAATTAAGCACAACAATGTTCAAAACTATCTATTGTCGGAGAGATTGAGAAAGACGACTACATTTGATTTTGACGAGAAAATTCAGATAAATATGAATGCTTCGGTGGGAGATAAAATCAAGTTTAATTTGAATTACGACACCGAATCAACCTTTGATTTCGACCGTCAAAACCTGAAACTTGCCTACGAGGGCAAAGAAGATGATTGGCTAAAAAAAATTGAGGCTGGCAACGTGAGTATGAATGTAAATTCGGCATTAATTCCCGGAAGCACTGCGCTTTTCGGCATAAAATCAGAGATGCAGTTCGGCAAATTGAAAGTGGAGGCGGTGGTGTCGCAACAGCAGTCGTCAAGCCAAAACGTTAATACAAACGGAGGTGCAAGAACGATTGATTTTGAAATTCCTGCCGACCAGTACGATGCAAACAGGCACTATTTTCTTGCGCACTATTTCCGCGAACATTACGATGAAAATATGAAGCAACTGCCCTACATCACTTCGGGGGTAACCATAAGTCGTATTGAGGTTTGGGTTACCAACAAACGCGCCCGTTACGAGCAGGCTCGCAATATTATAGCCTTTACAGACTTGGCGGAAACAAAACATATTAGCAATCAGCATTGGAATCCGACTAGCGCAGACGTTTTTCCGAAAAACAATGCAAATACACTTTACGAAGACATAAAAAACATCGCTAATGTGCGTGATATTCAGTATTTTACACAAGCAATGGCAAATTTTGGAAACGGACTTGTTGGCGGCGAGGATTATGAAAAAATCGAAAGCGCGCGGCGTTTGGAAGAGAGCGAATATACGTTAAACTCAACTTTGGGTTTTATTTCGCTCAGGCAATCGCTCAACGCAGACGAGGTGCTGGCGGTGGCTTTTGAATATACTTTAAATGGAGAGGTCTATCGGGTCGGGGAATTTTCTACTGGTGGCATAAATGCACCTAATTCGTTGATTGTCAAATTATTAAAAGGTACTTCGCTTATAAGCGGCAGCAATCTTTGGAAATTGATGATGAAAAATATCTATGCTCTCGGCGCAAGTTCTTTTCAACAAGAGAATTTTAAACTTAATGTGCTGTACAAAAACGATTCCACAGGTGCTTATCTAAATTATATTCCTGTTGGCAACATCAAAGACAAAGTGCTGCTAAAAGTAATGAATCTTGACCGTTTGGATACTTATAATAATCCGCGTTCTGACGGAAAATTCGACTTTGTAGAGGGCTATACCATTATTTCGTCAATGGGGCGCGTGATTTTTCCTGTGGAAGAACCGTTTGGCAAACATTTAGCACAGGCGATAGGCACTTCCGACAGCACAAAATATTGTTTTCAGGCTCTTTATGACTCTACGCTGGTGGCAGCGGGCGAAGTTTCAGAAAAAAATAAATTCAAAATTGCGGGTTCGTTTCAAGGAACATCAAATTCAGAAATTTATCTAAACGCAATGAATGTGCCGCGAGGCTCGGTAACTGTTACCTCTGGCGGAATAACGCTTGTAGAAAATGTCGATTATACAGTCGATTATATAATGGGAGTGGTAACAATTTTAAATCAATCTGTCCTCGCCTCTAATACGCCTGTTGATGTGCGAATGGAAAGCCGAGATATGTTTCAACTGCAACGGAAAACGCTTTTGGGAGCGCATTTAGAATACGCTTTCAACAAAGATTTTACTATCGGCGGTACAATTATGCATCTTTCCGAAATGCCGATTGTTACTAAAACAATGATGGGCAGCGAGCCTATTTCAAACACCATTTGGGGCTTGAATATGGCGTATAAAAAAGATATGCAGTGGCTCACAACCGCACTCGACAAACTGCCGCTTTTGGAAGCCTCCGCGCCTTCGTCAATTACTTTCAACGGCGAGGTGGCGCAAATGATACCGGGACACAGAAAAATTAAAAACAATCCCGGTTACGCCTACGTTGATGATTTTGAGGCGACAGAAACCTCCATCGACCTGCACTATCAATCTTATTGGGCGTTGTCAAGCGCGCCGGCAAATACAAAATTGGACGCATTGTTGCCTGAGGCTATTTTGAGCAACAATATTGATTACGGCAAAAACCGCGCTCTTCTTGCCTGGTATACGATAGACAACAGCGTGTTTAATATGGACAATTCCTCTTTGATGCCCACACATTTGAAAAATGATAAAAATCTGCTTTCCAACCATTTAACAAGACGTATTCCAGAAAGTGAGGTTTTTCCAAACCGCCAATCAATTACAGGACAAACGGCTTATTTGCCCGTTTTAAATATTAGTTATTATCCAACAGAAAGAGGTCCATATAATCTTGATGTAAATCAAGGCATTTCTCCGACAAGCAACATTTATTTTGACGGTATTTTGCCAGACGGCAAACTGCGTAATCCGAAAAAACGCTGGGGAGGAATGATGCGCAAGATTGAAACTTCCGACTTTGAGCAGGCAAATATTGAGTATATCGAATTTTGGTTGATGGACCCCTTTGTTAATGACTCTCTACACACACACACAGGTGGCGATTTGTACCTGAATCTCGGCGATATTTCGGAAGATGTGCTTAAAGACGGCAAAAAATATTTTGAAAACGGAATGCCCGCAGACGGCGACACTCTTTTAACCGAAAGTACAAAATGGGGGCGAGTGCCAACTCAGCAAAGCACCGTTTTGGCATTTGCAGCAGACCAAAATTCAAGAAAATATCAAGACGTGGGGTTTAATGGTTTGAGAACTGAGGAAGAATTTAATTTCCCGACCTATAAAGATTATATTCAGCAGTTACGCGCAGTATTGTCGCCAGCAACGATTGCCGCTATGGAAGGCGACCAGTTTTCACCTCTTAACGACCCCGCAGGCGACAACTACCACTATTACAGAGGCGCAGACTACGACAATCAGGAACTTCCCATTTTGCAGCGTTACAAGCATTTCAACGGAACAGAAGGCAACTCTGCCGAGGCTGACAACAACGGCGAAAACTTCGCAACTTCGGCTACTGCCGTACCAGACGCAGAGGACATCAACCGCGACAATACGCTAAATGAGTACGAAAAATATTTTCAATATAAAATTCCACTGCGGCGCGATGAAATGGAAATTGGGTATAATTATATTGTAGATTTTCGAGAGGCAGAACCAAAATTGGCAAACGGTGTAAGAAGCAAAGTAAAATGGTATCAATATAAAATTCCGTTGCGCGAAGGCGAAAAAATCGGCGGAATACGAGATTTTAAATCAATTCGTTTTGTAAGAATGTTTTTAACCAATTTTGAAGAGGAAATACATTTGCGTTTCGGCTCGCTGCAACTTGTGCGCGGAGAATGGCGGACTTATAAAAAGGATTTGTATCAATCGCAAACTCCGCCTGCAACGCAGGGGGCAATTTCTGTTTCGTCTGTAAATGTTGAGGAAAACGGAGGCAAAGAGCCTGTAAATTATATTATGCCTCCCGGCGTGGAGCGCGAAACTGACCCAAGCCAGCCGCAACTTCGCCAACAAAACGAACAGGCAATGGTAATGCGGATTTATAACCTCGCCTCTGGCGATGCAAGAGCCGTTTATAAAAAAATAAAGTACGATTTGAGGCAGTTTAAGCGTTTGCAAATGTTTGTTCACGCAGAAAAAATGCTTGACGATATTGGAACTTTGGACAATCAGGAACTTGCCGTATTCCTGCGTGTCGGTTCCGACCATACCAACAACTATTACGAATATGAAATACCGCTAAACCTCACTCCGCAAGGGCGTTACCCCGACACAGACGCAGGCAGGGAGCAGGTTTGGCGCACCGACAATATGTTCAACTTTCCGCTTGAAGTTTTTACTGATTTGAAAAAAAAGAGGAACATAGCCCGCAACAGCGACAGCCAAACAGCCTCGCTTTTAGTGCCTTTTTCGCTGCCAGACCCCGACAAACAAGGCAACATCGTAACCATTATGGGCAATCCAAACCTCGGCGAAATCGAAACTATGATGATTGGCGTTAGAAATAAAAGTAAAGACATAAAAACAGGCGAAATTTGGGTTAATGAACTCCGACTTACCGACTACAACGAAGACGGAGGCTGGGCTGCACTCGGCAATGTGGTGATTGCCCTATCGGATTTTGCAAACGTTAATTTATCTGGACGTTACGAAGGAACAGGCTTTGGAGGAGTGGAGCAAAGCCTCAATGAACGCCGCCTTGACGACTATTATCAGTTTAATGTCGCTACACAGGTGCAACTCGGCAGGCTGTTGCCCGAAAAAGCAAAGGTAAATATTCCTGTTTATTATTCATATTCTATCGAAAATTCTAAACCGAAATACAGCCCGCTCGACGGCGATATGCTGCTCAAAGACGCGCTGGAAACATACGAAGAACAAGGAAAAAAAGACTCGGTTTTGGCAATTTCGCAAACACGTACAATTACCGAAAGTTTTAACGTTACAGGAGTAAAAATTGATATTAGAGGCAAACGACCGCATTTCTACGACCCTGCAAATTTGTCGTTGAACTATGCCTACACCAAGTCGCAGATGTTCGACCCTGAAACCGAAAGAAACGAAAATATCAATCATCAAGGCTCAATAAATTACGATTTTAATACATCGCCTCAAACTTGGGAGCCGTTCAAAGATTCAAAAAAAATGAACAGACCGATGTGGAAAATTGTCAAAGATTTAGGTATAAATTATTCGCCCAAAAGGGTTGCGCTTGCGGTAAATGTGCAACGAATGTACTCCGAAACCCAACTCCGCGACCTCGAAGGCTCTTTGAATATTGACCCGAGAAATTGGGAAAACGCACTATTTTCTTCAAGTAAAAATTTTACTTGGAACAGAACTTTTAATCTCGCTTATGATTTAACAAAAAATCTGCAATTAAATTTCCAATCCGCAACCAATTCGCGCATTGACGAAACTTTGTATTCGCCTGTAAATAAAAACTTTTTTCCAAAAGATATTTACGAAAATTGGAAAGACACAGTGTTGCAAAGCCTGAAACATCTCGGCACGCCTTTGATGTATCAGCAGACTTTTTCGGCGGCTTATAAAGTGCCTTTGGAAAAAATTCCGTTCCTCGACTGGATTGCTGCAAATGCCTCTTATAATTCGTCTTACAACTGGAATCTCGGCGCGGTAACTTCGTCAAACATCAACCTCGGCAATGTGATTGCAAACTCTGCAAACTGGCAAATTGACGGACAGTTGAAAATGGAAACTCTCTACAACAAATCGAAATATCTAAAAACCGTTAATCAAAAATATCAGTCGCGCGGAAGCGGAACTCGCAACAGATTTAATCCGAAAACTATCGAAAAGAAAGTGTTAATTCCAAAAGACACTTCGGTTAATATAAAACACGGTTTAAACTCAACTACGCTTGATATTCTTGCAAAAAATAAAAAAGGCAAAAAGGTAAAAGTTTCGTTTAAGGTGGTTGATAAAAATACGGTTGCTGTTTCTGGTAAAGAAAAAGACACAATTACTTTGTCCATCACCACCCGCGACCCGAATACGATGCAAAAAATCACAGGCAAAGACGTTTTGATGTTCTCTACCCGCTTTTTGATGATGGTGCGCAATGCGTCAATCACCTATCGAGAATCAAGCGGAATGACACTGCCCGGCTTTATCGGCGACCCGCGCCTCTTTGGACAAAGCAAACTCGGCACAGAATTGGGTCCAGGTCTCGACTTCGCTTTCGGAATGCCAAAAGAAAGTTACATCGAAAAAGCACGAGACAAAGGTTGGATAGCATCAGACAGTTCGATAATAAATCCTGCGGCGTTGAATAAAGTGCAATACCTTGATATTAAGGCAAATATCGAACCAATAGCGGGTTTGAAAATCAACCTCACAGCACAGCGCAACGCCACTTCAAACTATACACTTCAAAATCCGTCTGAACCGACTTCGCTATCAATGTTTTCCGGCACTTATCAAATGACGCATATCGCAATGGGAACGGCGTTTTGGACAAAAAACGTGAAGGTTGGCAATGTGCGATCCTACGATCTTTTCAACAATTACCGTGATGTAATGGCTGACAGATTGCAGCAGAAATATAACGGCACACATTATCCGACAACAGGATTTCTGAAAGAAGACCCTGCTAATCCTAATGATTTGAGCGGAAAACCTTATGACGCTGCAAACGGCGCATTTACCGCCAACTCTACCGATGTAATGATACCCGCATTTTTGGCGGCGTATTCTGGGCGGTCTGTTGGCAAAGCAAGCACAAATATTATTCCGTCTTTGTGGAGTTTACTGCCAAACTGGACTGTGTCGTATGACGGACTTACGAGAATTCCCGCAATCGCCAAAGCACTGAAATCGGTAATGCTAAACCATTCATATCAAAGTAGTTACGGTATAAATTCTTATACTTCGTATGCAAATTTTGTAACAAATGACGATAACTTGGGTTTTATATGCGATGATGCAGGCAACCCAATTCCATCAAGCGGTTATGATATTGCAGGCGTGCAAATTCAGGAAAATTTTGCTCCGTTTATCGGAATTGACGTCGCGTTTAAAAACTCTTTTACAGGCACGTTAAAATTCAACAAAAGTAGAGTTATAACCCTGAATATCACCTCTTTGCAGATTGCAGAAAACTACACGAATGAAATTGTTGTGGGATTTGGCTATATTATTAAAGACTTTGATGTGATGATAAAACTCAAAACCAATCAAATCAAGCGTGTAAAAAACGACCTTACCACTCGGCTTGATTTTTCATTCAAAGATATGTCGATGCTCCTGCGCAAAATTGATACAAACGAACCTCCGCAAGCCACTTCCGGCAACAAGACTATTTCGGTGCGTTTCACTGCGGACTATGTTTTCTCTTCAAAACTCAACTTCCGCCTCTTTGTCAATTACCAGTCTAATACCCCGCTTATTACCACCTCATACCCCATTTCCACTGTAGATGCAGGACTTAGCATTAAGTTTTTGCTGACAAGGTAAACTCACCGCAAATTGCGGATTGCGGATTGCGCATTATCTGCGGTTATGGAAATTTGAAAATGCAATTTGAAAATTTGAAATTAAAACCCCAAAATATTCAAATATATTACTGTTCGCTAAACATTTCCTTACTTCGCCATAGGGACACCCTACGGATTTTCCCAAAAATTTGGTTAAAAAAAGAATACAAAGATTTTTCCCGACTTTCGATGTTGTGCCCTGTCATTGCGGGCTTTGACCCGCAATCTCAATATTATAAAAATGAGATTGCGG
>JAISYF010000077.1 GCA_031270065.1 Prevotellaceae bacterium
AAATATTGATTTACAGAAAGATAACGGTTGTGGCAGTAAAAAAAAATCTATATTTTTATTCTGACTGCTATGTTTTTGTTGTAAAAAGCATTACTTTTGCATAAAAATTTTTTAACAAATATAATAGATTAGAAAAAACAATTTAATGTAAAACAACTATTAATAAATAAATAATCTTTGAAATTTTAAAATTTTTTTTTTACAGAGTACTCTGTATTTTATATTGTGCAAAACGCACAATATAAAAATGCTAAAATCGATTAACCTTGAAAGGAAAAACAAATTTAAAAAAAACAAATTTAAAACTATAAATAATTCTTTTTAACCTTTTAATTTTTTAACAGAAATGAAAAACATTTTTACAAATTTAAAATTTAGAGCGTGCTTAACGCTCACGGCGATTTTTATCGCCTGCGGTACAGCTAATGCCGCAATTCCTTATTTGACCAATTCGGGAACAACCACTATTCCAATTATGGAAAATGGCGCAATGACTGGCGATGCGAATTGGGCAAACCAGAATGGCAGTACGAGCAATGGCTATTTTACTACCAATAAAACAACAGCGGCAGGGGTACATCACTCAAACTATAGTTGTTGGCAAATCAACAACTCTGGTTCTTTTAGTGTTCATTATTTCGTTGCCCGTATTAAATTAAGAGCAGGAAAAACAGCAATTGGAAGTAATGCCGCTTTTTGTATAGAAAGAGGTGGTTGGTGTGATAATATTACAACAATTAGCTCCAACTATTATCAAATCAGTTCTCAAACAGTTTGCGACGGTTTTTTTGATACAAGCGATACTTGGGTAATAATTACTTTGAATTGGACAAATAATTTGGAATGGACACGTGGGATATTTGTCGACCCTGATGCAACTTTTATGATTAAAGATATGTATTTTTGCAATTCTTTACCGGATTGCCCCTCACCTCCCTCTGCTCCCTCACCTCCCATAATCACTTCCGTATCTCAATCAGGACAGCAGGCTACTATTTCTTGGGGCGCAGTGGCAAGCGCAACAAGTTATAACGTATACACAGCGGCTGGCGATATTATTCAATTGGACGTAACAGCTACAAGTTACACTACCACAGGTACATCTCTCGCTATCGGAGAACATTGTTATAAAGTGAGCGCAGTAAATGCAGTAGGAGAAAGTGCTTTGTCGGATCCATCTTGCGTAACTATCGCACCTCCCTCACCTCCCATAATCACTTCCGTATCTCAATCAGGACAGCAGGCTATTATTTCTTGGGACGCAGTGGCAGACGCAACAAGTTACAAGGTATACACGGCGGCTGGCGTTCTTATTCAATCGGGCGTAACTGCTACAAGTTACACTACCACAGGTACATCTCTCGCTATCGGAGAACATTGTTATAAAGTGAGCGCAGTAAATGCAGTAGGAGAAAGTGTTTTGTCGGATCCATCTTGCGTAACTATCGTAGACCCTTCTACCATCGACCCTGACGCTGATGTAGAATGTAGTGGAACAAATGTTGATAATCTTACTCAATATTGGACAATAAAATCTGTTTTAAGAAATTCATATTTATATGATGATGGAAATTCACAAGGCGCAAATGGTTGTAGATTGTTAAAGTATGGTGCAGCAAATGCGGATAATACAAATGCACGTTGGATTTTAGAGAGCGGTACAAAAATTAAAAATTTATCAACTAATTATTATATGGCAAGCGGCAATGATGGCGGTGGTTCTGACACGTATTTTGGTCACCACTCAGACTACTCAAATCTTAATTCTGTAAATTTAGTAAATTCTCCAGGTAGAGATTACACCCTTACTTCTACTGGAAACGCTAATAATCCAGACGAGTATTATATTGCGGGGTCTGTCTGGGGTGACAGGCGTTTTTGTGCTATTAATAGCGGCACTAATTATGTTACAGGTGCGCTCGCCACAGGAGAAGCCAATGGAACAAGTGATATTTGGAGGTTTGAAATTAAACAGTTTCCTGTTACTACCTACCCCGACCTTGTTATCACTTCTGCCTCTTTCAATGCTTCTACAATTTTTTTGGGAAATGCGGTTACAGGCACTGTTACAGTGCAGAACAGCGGCGCAAACGGCGCAGTGGCTGCGGGTACGGCACTTCGCATTACTTTGAAATTTAATGATAAATTTTACGTTATAAATCATACCTCAATAGGTATTGCAAACAATAGCGGTACAGAGGTTGTGCCTTTCTCTTTCACTCCTGTGGAACTGTCAGGTTCGGCAAAAACTCTTTGGGCGAAAGTAAATAGCCAATTTGCAATAGATGAGTTAAATTGCTCAAACAATACATATACATCAACTTCTACTTGCGAAGTTATCTGCACACCTCCAAACTCTCCCACAGACGTAAGTGCAACACTTTCAGGCTCCAACGCAGTAATCACTTGGGAAGAAGTATCGGGTGCATCCTATGCCGTTTGGGAATCTACTAACAACAACGATTACAATTGGTTGGCAAATGTTGCAGCAGGCACATTTACATATACCGCCCCGCTTGTGTCATCAGGTACAAATTACTATAAAGTTTTATCTGCTGCTGATGGTTGTTATTCAGCATTGTCAGAAGCGGTAAGCGTGGATTATATTACTGTTTGGGCGCACTCAAAATACTATACAGACCTAGACCACAGACTAATGGACAATTCGCCAAAATATCTTGGTGATTATTTTAGCGAAGGAGAATATAATTTTGAGTTTGAAACTAATCAATACGACGGTTGGCAAACAAGTGAAGTAATTTACGGACAAAGCAATAATGCAGACGAGTATGAAGAGATTACTGCATTTTGTACAAACTGCGACAACGGTTCTCGCACCAATAGTACCGTTAAGGCAGACATTGGCAGCATACAATTTACCGAAACAGGCATAACATACTTTATCGGTCGCGTTAGAATATCAATCGAGCCGTTTGTATATGCTTACAAAGATTGGGGCAACAGCACAGTGTTTGATACAGCACAATGCTATTATACCGAAGTATTGCCTTTGCGAGCACCGACAAGCATCTCTTTGTCAGCGCAAGACAACGAAAAAACAGTAAGTTTAGACTTTACAAAATGGAACGGAAAGAAAATACTTGTAATCCGTAAAGATGTAACAGAACCTGAGCCCGTTGTTAATAACGGCGAATTATTTGGAGGCTGCGATAATTGCGTGATTATATTTAATGAAACTCCAACAGATGAAACACCAATAAGTATTGACGACAATACACCTGAAATCGGGGCAACCTATAATTATTACTTCTACTCTGTAAATAACAACTATTACAGCACACCCGCTGTTGTAACCATTAAAGCAGGCGAAACATCAATTTCTACGCCTACAGGCACAGAAAATCCTGTCGTAAAAAACATCACTGTTTTTCCGAACCCTGCAAGCGATATGCTCTATATCAGCGGTATTTCAGAAAATGACAATGTAATTCTCACAGACCTTATAGGCAAAATTCTGCTTTCTCACAAAGGCTCTCCTTTGGATGTGTCGATGTTGCCCTCAGGTGTATATCTGCTCAAAGCAGGTGCTGCGCCAAAGGTTGTGAAAGTAGTTAAAAAGTGATATATATCAAAAATATATATAAAAAAGATTAAATTGTTTTTTAAACAAGCGGGTTGCAGAGTATGTGAATACTTTGCAATTCGTGTTTTTTGGGGGGCATAGTTCAATTTGAAAATTTGAAGATTTGAAGATTTGAAAATGCAAAATTCAAAATGCAATTTGAAAATACAAAAATACAATTTTTTTTGCTCAAAAAAATATTTAGCGGACAGTAATAAATTTAACTTTCGCAAGTTTGTTAAATCATTGATATTGAGACAATTAAAGCAATCAGTAATTTTGCAAGATGCTCATAATTAGAAAGTTAGTGGTTTTTGTCCCGAAGGGACAGTACC
>JAISYF010000122.1 GCA_031270065.1 Prevotellaceae bacterium
GCAGCAGCCCTTCGGACTTCGCTTCGGCTACGCCTCCGCGAAGTCCGAAGGGCTGCTGCTATCAACAACGTTGTGAAACTTTACATATAATGATAATCCGCAAAGCGACCTATCATATAATTCAATTTGAAGATTAAATTTGAGGATTTGAAAATTTGAAAATTCAATTTGAATATTTGGATATTTTAATTTCAAATCCTCAAATTTTCAAATTAATAGCCTGTATCATTTCCTTTACGCTACCCGCACGATTTACGAGCGGCGTATTGATTATTTTGTTGCTTTTTTTAACGTCAATTTTAGCGTCTAAAAATTCTATTTCATAATCCTCTGTGCGCAAAATTATGTTGTTTTTTGCGATTTTATCGTTTTCGGTTATAACGTTTCTGTCGTCAGTGAGCAGGTTGCCGTCAGAGTTGTAGGACATACGGCGGCTGCCTATTGAAAATAATTTTTGTTTCAACGCCTGTCCGCCGAGATTAACGCCAGCCATTGCGCCCTGCCGCGCCACGTTGCTGGCTAATAAACTACTATTTTTGTACTTTCGTTCATAACTGTTTTAAATGTGGGGGCAAAACAATGTGTTCGTTCTTTTTTATTGGGCAGACACACAGGTTTGCCCCTACGGAAACGCAAAAAATTACATGCGGACAGAGATAAATTTCTGTCCGTATGTAATTTTATTTCCACACGTGTGGAAATTTATCTGCGCACGTGTGCAATAAAAACGGGATTAAACTTCCGCCTTTATCATTATTTTTTCGGCGCATTTTCCAACACTGCTGTGAGGAATTTCCAAAATTTGCCTACGCTTTCGATATTTACCTTTTCGTCTGGCGAATGCGGGTGGCGAATTGTGGGACCGAACGAAATCATATCTAAATCAGGCTCAACTGCGCCGATTATTCCACATTCCAAACCCGCGTGAATAACGGTAACTTTCGGCTCTTTGCCAAACTCTTTTTGGTAAATTTCTTTCATGGTTTTCAAAATTGGCGAGTCAGGGTTTGGATTCCAACCCGAATAACTGCCCGAAAACTCCACTTTTCCGCCTGCAAGCGTAAAAACACTCTCTACCATTGATGCCAACTCCTCTTTTTTGCTATCAACAGACGAGCGCAAAAGGCATTTTATATCAATCATTTCTGCATTTGCCTCTATAATTGATAAATTCATTGAAGTTTCCACGATTGACGGTAATGACGGAATATTTCTAAAAACGCCGTTAGGACAAGCCGTTACGGAATTTATCAAGTCGTCTTGTATTTCCTCAGGAATTAATAATTCGGGCGTTTCCGTTTCTTCTGCCGTAAACGAAATTTTGTCCTCAATTCCTTGATATTCAATATTATACAATTCTTCGTATTCTTCTACAAGTTTAACGATTTCATCTTTTATTTCAGCGGGAACTGTAATAACCGCCCAAGCCTCTCTCGGAATAGCGTTGCGCATATTTCCGCCCTCAACCGCCGACAACCGCGCCTCATAACGTGCCACAGCCTCTTTTAAAAATCTGAAAATCAGTTTATTAGCGTTGCCTCTGCCGAGATTAATTTCCAAGCCCGAATGTCCGCCTTTTAAACCCGAAATATTGATTTTCAGCGCAATATCGCCGTCAAAAGCGGGAACGCCGTTGTATTTCCAAGTAATGCCAGCATCCAGTCCGCCCGCACAGCCGATAAAGAGTTCGCCCTCGTCTTCCGAGTCGAGATTTAGCAGAATATCTCCCTTAATCCAACCGCTCTGCAAGCCGAATGCGCCGAACATTCCAGTTTCCTCGTCAGCGGTAAAAAGCGCGACAATTTCGCCGTGTTTGAGGTCTTTCGCCTCCAACACTGCCATTGCAGCAGCCTCGCCGATGCCGTTGTCCGCGCCGAGAGTAGTCTGGTTTGCACGCACCCATTCGCCGTCTATAAGCGTCTGAATAGGGTCGGTTTCAAAATTATGATTAACATTGCTGTTTGCCTGCGGCACCATATCAAGATGCGCCTGCAACACAACGGTTTTGCGGTCATCATAGCCAGCCGTTGCAGGTTTGCGGATTAGCACGTTGCCCGCTTTGTCGGTGAGCGTTTCCAATCCGAGCGATTGTCCAAAATCGACCATCATTTTTGTAATTTTAGCCAAATGATGCGATGGGTGCGGGGTTTCGCAAATTTTTGCAAAATTTTTCCACACCGCTTGCGGCTGTAAATTTTTAATTTCCATACTTTTTTGATTTTTTTTTGTTTTTTAATTTTGCAAAGATACAAAAAAAATAAATACAATACACTTTTTCTGCATAAAAATTGACTGAAAAAATTTTTAAAAACAAAATTGGCTGTTTTATGTTTTTTTTTGACGAATTAGTTTGTAAAATCATACTACTCAAATAAATCATTCAAAATCAAAGTTCAGACCAGTGTCAAGAAGGAATAAACTGCCCAGTCGAATCGTGTAAAACGCAGAAAATCAACGTAGATGACCATTTTAGTGAGATTACGAAAATGATAGAAACAGGCAAAAGTGGGAAGCGTGAAATGAATGATTTTATGCCTGCGTTGACCGTTTTCGCCAAAAATCAATAAAAAATCATTACCTTTGCAGTCTGAAAAATTATAACAATCATCTAAATTCAGAAAAATCAAAATTCAAATATAAATGTCAAACGATTACAAGAATATCGGTTTCATAGTAGCCGAAAATGCAGAAGCGGCGCAGAAACTTGCGCTCGAAAAATTCCCGCAACTCAAAGACGGGAACTATAAATTGGTTCAAGACGAGGACAGCCTTGATACTTGGTTTTCGTCGTGGTTGTGGCCTGTTTCCGTTTTTGACGGCATCAATAACCCTGATAATGAGGAAATTAAATATTATTACCCTACCAGCGATTTGGTTACGGCACCCGATATAATTTTCTTTTGGGTGGCGCGAATGATAATGGCAGGCGAGGAATATCGCGGCGAGGAACCGTTCCGAAACGTCTATTTTACAGGCATTGTACGCGACAAGTTGGGGCGCAAAATGTCAAAACAACTCGGCAATTCACCCGACCCCATTGAGTTGATGAACAAATACGGCGCAGACGGCGTGCGAATGGGAATGTTGCTTTCCGCCCCTGCCGGAAATGATATTCACTTTGACGAGGCACTTTGCGAGCAAGGACGAAATTTTTGTAATAAGATTTGGAATGCGTTTAGGTTGGTAAAAGGTTGGGAGATAGATTACTTGGATAATGAAATGCCGCAGAAAAATGTTGTTGCAACTTATTGGTTTCACAATGTTTTAATACAAGCAAAAAAAGAAGTTGATGATTTGTTTTCAAAATACAGATTATCAGAGGCATTAACTTTGATTTATAAACTATTTTGGGACGATTTTTGTGCTTGGTATCTGGAAATTGTAAAGCCAGAATTTGGAAAACCTGTTGATAAAGGAACTTATAATTTTACAGAAAATTTCTTTGAACATCTGGTGAAATTATTGCATCCATTTATGCCTTTTATTACAGAGGAAATTTATCAACAAATAAAAGCATATTTGAATGAAAGTAAAAGCATAATGATTGACAATGATGAAGATTATTTTTATCATTCGGAAAATCCAAATGAAGTAATAATTGAAAATATAATTTCTAATTTTGAAAAAGTAAAAGAAGTAATTACCAACATTCGCAACATTCGCGCATCAAAAAACATTTCGCCAAAAGAGAAATTAACTTTGCAGGTAAATAACGAACATAATGCAGATTATAATGAAGTTATCAAAAAATTGGCAAATGTAGAAATAGAAGATGTCGGTGAAAAATCGGCGGGCGCAGTTTCTTTTATGGTTGGCACTTGCGAATATGCAGTGCCTGTGGGCAATTTGATAAATGCAGATGAGGAAATTAAGAAAATGCAGGCGGAAATTGCCTATCTCGAAGGTTTCTTAAAATCGGTAAATGCCAAACTATCCAACGAAAAATTTGTTGCCAACGCCAAACCCGAAATTGTGGAAAACGAACGGAAAAAGAAAAATGATGCCGAACAAAAATTGGCATCTTTAAATGAAAATATTGAAAATTTCAAAAGGTAAAAAGTTATGAAAAAACAACTTAAAATTGCCCTTGTGGCGCACGACCACCGCAAAGCAGATATGGTGGATTGGGCTGTGTATAATGCCGAGATGCTGTCGAAACATAAACTTATCTGTACAGGCACAACGGGAACATTGATTAAATCAGCATTTGACGAGCGCGGAATTAATGTTGAAATAGACTGTATGAACTCTGGTCCAATGGGAGGCGATGCCGAAATTGCGGCTCTTGTAGTGCGCAAGCAGATAGATTTAGCGGTGTTTCTCATTGACGACCTGAATCCGCAACCGCACGAGGCGGATATTCAAATGCTGCTGCGCCAATGCCGCGTGCATAACGTACCAATCGCCTGCAATCGTTACAGCGCAGACTTAATGATTACAAGCACACTTTGGGACGATGAAAATTATGTTCCCTCAGAGCCGAGATATATTAAATTTGAAAGGAAGTAAAATTATTCTTTTCTTATTTCTGGATACGAAATCCTTGAATGATAGATAGTTAGCAGTTTGTTTTTGAGAACACGTTTCACAACCTCCACATTGCGGAAAGTGATTGCGGCGTTGCTGAACGAATGTTCTTCTATTTGCGTGTTGATAATGTTTTCAACCAGATTGCCGATAGTGGTTTCGTTGTACTCTTTAAGGCTGCGCGAGGCTGCCTCAACAGCGTCAGCCATCATCACAATCGCCTCCTCTTTGGTGGCGGGTTTGTTGCCGTGATACGAAAATTTATTTTTATCAACTTCCTGATTATCAGCATTATTTACTGCAGAATTATAAAAATAGCGCGCAACGCTTTTTCCGTGATGCGACTTGATAAAAGCGATAACTTTTGCAGGCAAACCGTAATTTTCGGCAATTTTTACGCCATCGGCAACGTGCGAAATAATCATTTGTGCAGCCTCTTCGTAAGGCATATTTTTTAGCGGATTGTTGTCTGAATTATTGTTTTCGGTAAAAATATGCGGATTTTTCATTTTGCCGATGTCGTGATACAACGCTCCTGTACGCGCCAGCAGCACATTGGCGTTGATAGCCTGAGCCGCTGCGCCCGCCAAAGTAGAAACCTGCATAATATGCTGAAACGAACCCGGTGCGCGCATCGAAAATTCCATTAAAAGTTTGTTGTTGATGTTGGAAAGTTCCACCAAAGTAATGTCTGAAAGGTAACCGAAAATTTTTTCAAAAATCAAAATTAAAATGTAAGGCACAAAAAGCAGCAGCAGCGCGTTTTCGGCAAAAACCACATACAACTGCCAGCGCAAAGCCGACAGCGAACCGCTATATATAATATTGAAAATCAGATAGATAAACGCATAAGTAAGGAAAATAAAAAGTGCACAATGCACAAGTTGCGAGCGGCGCGTAAGTTGCTTTAATGAAGATACGGCAACCATTCCTGCGGGAATATGCAGCAGCAAAAACAGATACGGAGTTGGCACAAAAAGCGACACAATCAACACCGTAATTATGTGCGCAAAAAGCGCAGTTCGGCTGTCAAAAAATATTCTGATAATAATTGCCAGCAATGCAAACGGCACAATATCAACGGTTTGGAATGCAAATTTGACTGTTGCCGCCGCCGCTCCAACAATCATTATAATCATTACGATAAAGAAAATTGCGTTTTTGTATGTAATAAAATCGGCGCGGAAAGTGTATAGATAGAGCGCGAAAAGAAACAAAAGTGCGGCGATAAACCAAATTTCGCCAAACATTACCCAACCGCTGTTGCGTTCCTTAACGTGTTCGGAATACTCTTTTTTGAGCGAATTTAAAATCTTAAATTGCTGATACTTAACAATTTCGCCTTTGTCGATAATCCGCTCGCCAGCCTGCACCATTCCAACGGTGGGCGAAATTTTTTTCTGCAAGTCGTTGAGCATCATTTCCGATTTTGCTTTATCAAGTGTCAGATTATCAACTAAAAAACGGTTAATATTATAAATGTGCATCGAATCTTCCGAAATCGGCGCATTTTTGCAAATAAAATCATAAGCAGAACGGATTGTAAAAACATTTTTTAACAAAATTTTGCGCCAAATATTCGCACTGTCGGAAATATAAACTTCGCGCACTTGGGTTTCAACAAGTTCCTCGTAAGATTTATTGTCCATAATTCCCTGATTATAAACCATTTGCAATGCTTTTTTGAGGTAATTCGGCGCAGGAAAATTGCGCTCTTTTGCAAGTTTTTCGAGTTGGGAATTAAGTTTTTTGTCCGAAATAATGTAATATGGCGTGTAAAATTTTTTCAAACTGTCTTTTTCGGCTTTCAGTTCGCGCTCAGTTTTGTAAATCGGAAAGTCAAACGGAGCAGTAAGCAATTCGTGTTTCCAAGGCTTGCCGAGTTCGTACTGCATATCAAACTGCGCATTATGCGGAAACATTTCAAAAATTAGAAACACCGTTCCCGCAAACAAAAGGGAGTAAATTCCCCATTGAATATGTTTTTTTGAGATTTTTTTTAACACGTTTTTTTTATTTTAAATCAATTTTTAATATTTGTTTTCTGTTTTCAGGCAAATGAATAAAATCATAATCCAACGTATATTCAAAAATGCGTTCTATCGCCGTAAGAATATCGTCAATATACATTTTATATGTGCGTTTATCTTTCATTTTCAAACGTATTTTATTTGTTTAAAAATATATGGCTTAATTGGCTCTTTTACAGCATTTACTGTAACTAAATCAATTATGTAGCCGAGCCGAACAACCCCATTTTTTTATCGCAAATTCATTTTTAATATACGGCATTATCGATTTTAATTTATTAATAACCTCTGTTGTGTTCATAACATTTTTTTCTTTAAAATTTTCTGCAAAATTAAATATTATTTCTGAAATAAAAAAATTTTGAATTAGCATAAGATATCTTGGAATGTATATTGAAAGATTTTACTGCAAAACGGCAACTTATGGAAACAACAAATTCTGATAATTTAAGACGCATCTCTAAAAAACTAACCTGTATTTATACCTAATTAGAGAAAAAAATGAGGTTTTTGAGCCTGTTTTTTTATCTGAAAAGTTTCCGATTATATAAGGAACTTTTTATGCGAATATGCAGCAAATACAATAAATACGATAATTATAAAAATAATAATTTTGGGTAAATATACGGGTATTTTTTTTCTAAAAACTAATCGCAAAAATGCAAAAAAACTGTAACTTTCCCCTATAAATTTTTTTGTAAATTTTTATAAGCTTGTGTGTAATTGAAAATTTTATGCTAACTTTCCCCTATAAATTTTTTGGAGAATTTTTATAAGTTTGTGTGTAATTGAAAATTTTATGTTACCTTTGCATATTCTACTTTAATTATTTTTTATGAAAAAACTTGTAGTTTTGTCGGGCGCGGGCATTAGTGCAGAAAGCGGCATCCGCACTTTCCGCGACAGCGACGGGTTGTGGGAAAAATACCGCATAGAAGACGTTGCCACGCCAGAGGGTTGGCGGAGAAATCAGCAACTTGTAACCGATTTTTACAACCAGCGGCGTAAGCAACTTTTGGAGGTTGAGCCGAATTTTGGGCATATTGGCTTGGCAGAGTTGGAAAAAGATTTTGACGTGCAAATTATTACGCAAAATGTTGATAATCTGCACGAAAAAGCGGGCAGCACAAAAGTTATTCATCTGCACGGCGAACTTACAAAAGTGCGCTCAGAGCGTTACGAAAACCTGATTTACGACCTTTCGCCAGACAAATATGAGATAAAAATTGGTGATTTATGCGAAAAAGGTTATCAACTTCGCCCGCATATTGTGTGGTTTGGCGAGGCTGTGCCGTTGATAGAAAAAGCGGCGGAACTTGTGTCGCAGGCTGATATTTTGGCAGTTATCGGCACTTCGCTGTCGGTGTATCCCGCGGCGGGGCTGCTGTATCACGCGCCCATGCTTTGCAAGATTTATTATATTGACCCGAAGGGCGCAGAAAATTTGCCTAATTATGTTAATTTCATTAAAAAAGGCGCGGCGGAAGGCGTAAAAGAGTTGCAGAAAATTTTGCGTGATTACTGATAAA
>JAISYF010000133.1 GCA_031270065.1 Prevotellaceae bacterium
GGTACTGTCCCTTCGGGACAAAAACCACTAACTTTCTAATTATGAGCATCTTGCAAAATTACTGATTGCTTTAATTGTCTCAATATCAATGATTTAACAAACTTGCGAAAGTTAAATAACTTATTTATAAATCAAAATTCAATTTGAATATTTGAAAATTTGAAGATTTGAAAATGCAAAATGCAAAATACGAAATATAATTAATAATTTTTTAAAAAATTGAATTTTCAAATTTTCAAATCCTCAAATTTTTATTGTACTTCGGCTCTGAAAAAGAATCAAAAGAAAAACGGTAATTTTTAGAAGTCCCCATAATAAAGGGCGGGTTTTATTGCACACGTGTCGTGATAAATTTCGACACGTGCGAAAATAAAGGTTGCCTCACAAACGAAACAATCCATTTTTTTTTTTTGCAGAATAAAAATATTTTGTGTAATTTTGCAGAAAATATCTAAAAAAATGTTCAAGCAATTTCTCTATTTTTCAAAAGGGCAAAAAATTGGATTGCTCGCGCTCTTGGGGCTTTTGGTGCTGATAATTGCAGCAAATTTTTTCGTGCCGAAATTTGTATCAAAGCCGAAAATCGAAAACAACAACGATTTTATTACGCAATACGAAAATTTTAGAAATTCACTAAAAAACAAACAATATCAAAAATATTCGCCGTTTGACGAAAAAGAGATTGATAATCAATATTTTACAAAGCAAATAACGCTTTTTACATTCAATCCGAATGAATTGGATTCTGCGGGTTTTGTAAAGTTGGGATTAAAACCGTTTATTGCGAAAAATATTGTAAATTACAGAAAAAAAGGCGGAAAATTTCGCACAACTGACGATTTTGCAAAAATTTACGGAATTTCTGACGAAAAATTTGCGAAATTAAAGCCGTATATAAAAATTTCTGCTGAAAATTTGCCTGAAAAAAAGGAATATTTAGTTGAAAATCAACCGCAAAAAATTTTTCCGCAAAAAAAGGACACTATTATCGAACTCAATTCTGCCGACACAACCGACCTGAAAAAACTTCGCGGAATTGGAAGTGGTTGGGCAAAAGCGATTGTGGCGTACAGGCAAAAACTTGGCGGTTATTACTCTGTAAATCAGTTACTTGAAATCAAAAATTTTCCATCTGAAACTTTTGAGCGAATCGAAAAAAATATGCTTGCCGATGTATCTAAAATTACTCAAATTGAGATAAACCGCGCAAATGTTGATTTTCTCAGGCAGCACCCTTATCTGAATTTTTATCAGTCGAAAGCGATTTATGAATTGAGGCGCAAAAAAGAAGTTCTCACTTCGATTGACGACCTGAAACCGCTGCCCGATTTTTCCGCAGAGCAGTTGCAAAAAATTGCGCCATACTTGAATTTCAAAAAAATTGAGCGAAAAAGGTAAAATTTTCGCTCAATTTGTAATTTGTTCAATTAACAATTATTAAACAATTCCCTGTTCCAGCATTGCCGTTGCCACTTTCATAAAGCCAGCAACGTTTGCGCCTTTCACATAATTCACATAACCTTCGGGCTGCGTGCCATACTGAACGCAAGCGTGATGTATGTTTTCCATAATTTGATGCAAACGGTCATCAACTTCTTGCGCGCCCCAACTAATGTGCATTGCGTTTTGCGTCATTTCCAAGCCCGAAGTGGCTACACCGCCCGCATTAACTGCTTTGCCGGGCGCAAACAAAATTTTTGCATCTTGAAACTCTTTGATTGCCTCAGGCGTGCAGCCCATATTTGAAATTTCGGCGCAGCACCAAGTGCCGTTTGCGATAAGGTGTTTCGCATCATCGCCGTTGAGTTCGTTTTGGAAAGCGCACGGCAAAGCAATGTCGCAAGGAACAATCCACGCTTTTTTGCCCGCTGTAAATTTGCTTTCGGGAAATTTTTCCGCAAACGGCGACACAATATCGCGGTTTGACGCACGCAAATCAAGCAGATAATCAATCATTTCAAAGGTCATTCCGTTTGGAATTTCAATAACTCCGTCAGGTCCCGAAATTGCAACAATTTTTGCGCCGAGTTGGGTTGCTTTTTGCGCTGCGCCCCAAGCCACGTTGCCGAAACCAGACACCGCAATCCGTTTGCCCTCAATGTTTTTGCCCGCTTTGTGCAACATGTGTTGAACAAAATACAAGCCGCCGTAGCCCGTTGCCTCTGGGCGAATAAGCGAACCTCCCCAAGTAATGCCTTTGCCTGTGAGAACGCCCGTATGTTCGCGCGCAAGTTTTTTGAACATACCATAAAGGTAGCCAATTTCGCGTCCTCCAACGCCGATGTCGCCTGCGGGAACGTCTGTGTCTGGACCAATCACGCGCCAAAGTTCAAGCATAAACGCCTGACAGAAACGCATAATTTCCTCGTCAGATTTACCTGCGGGGTTGAAGTCGGAGCCGCCTTTTCCTCCGCCCATAGGCAGAGTTGTGAGTGCGTTTTTGAACGTCTGCTCAAAGCTCAAAAACTTCAAAATTGACAGATTAACTGACGGGTGAAAACGCAAACCGCCTTTGTAAGGTCCTATTGCGCTGTTGAATTGCACGCGGTACGCAAGATTTGTCTGAACATCGCCGTTGTCGTCAACCCAATTTACGCGGAACGTAAAAATTCTGTCGGGTTCAACAATGCGCTCAACAATACGCGCTTTTTCAAATTCGGGGTGTTGGTTATACACTTCCTCGATTGATTCCAAAACCTCGTGAACTGCTTGTAAATACTCTTTTTCACCAGGGTGTTTCGCCTCCAAAGAGGTCATTATTTTTTGAACATTCATAATAATAATTTTATTTAAGGTCAAATAATTTTTTTATTCTAATTTTTTATGCAATATTAAGCAAAAAACGCACAAAATAGTACGAATTTGTAAATAATTTTTTGCATTGATTTTTTTAATAAAATTCATTTTTTCGCAAAATAAAATATTATTTTTTTATTAAAACCCCTATTTTGATTAATAAATATTTTTTTAACAAAAATTTAGCCTCTTTAAATCGCAAAAAAAATGTCATTTTTTTATTTTTCAAGCAAAAAAAATAGAAAATTTCAAGCACTTTATATCCAACCAAAAAAGTAAAAAAAAACTTTGTTTTTGGCGCAATCAAGATGTAATATTTTTTTCAGTTTTTATCTTTATTTGTAAATTCTGCAAATTTTATTAACAGTTCTCAATTTTATACACAAAAAATCCCTTTCTGACCGTAAGAAAAACGGTTAAAAAGAGAACACAATAAACTACTTCCTCTGCCAACTTATATAAAATCTTTTTAAAATTTATTAATAAAGCATCGCTAACTTCTTTTAAATTAAGGAGTTAGCGATGTTGTTGGCTCTCCCTCTTGGACTTGAACCAAGGACCCTCTGATTAACAGTCAGATGCTCTAACCAACTGAGCTAAGGAAGAATCATTTTTTACTTTTGCGGGTGCAAAGGTAATACTTTTTTTTGATTTGTACAACAATTTTACGAAAAAATTTTTTTTATAATAAATAATTGATTATCAATGAATTATAGTATTATAATTTATAATTTAAAATTCATAATTTAAAATTTGCAGAAATTTTTTCGGCGATTTTTTGCATTTCCTCTGCGGAAAGTTTGAGTTTTGGTTTTGAAATTACCATATCACCCTCTGTTTGCATCGGCACGAGATGAATGTGCGCATGAGGCACTTCCATTCCTATTACAGCAACGCCAATCCTCTGGCAATCAATGCTTTGCTCAATAGCCTCTGCAACTTTTTTAGCAAAAAGAAACAATCCTGAGTAAATTTCTGTGTCAAGGTCGAAAATATAATCCACCTCTTTTTTAGGAATAACCAAAGTATGCCCTTCTGTGAGCGGCTTGATGTCCAAAAAAGCGAAAAACTGCTCATTTTCAGCAACTTTGTAGCAGGGAATTTCGCCTGCAACGATTTTTGAAAAAATTGACATAAATAAGTTTTTTTATAATGAAATACTCACAATTTCCAACATCAAAAGTCCTGCGGGAACGGAAATTTTGACTGTTTCGCCTACTTTTTTCCCCAGCAATCCTTTGCCGATTGGCGTATTTACAGCAAGTTTTCCCTCGCGTATATTCGCCTCATTTTCAGACACAAGCATATATTTCATTACTTGCCCATTCGCCTGATTTTTCACTTCGACTTTGCACAAAATCTGCACGCTGTCTGCGGAAAGTTTACTTTCGTCAATCACGCGGGCGTTTGCCAAAGTGTCTTTCATTTGCGCAATTTTCATTTCGAGCAATCCCTGCGCCTCTTTTGCCGCGTCATACTCGGCATTTTCCGACAAATCGCCCTTGTCGCGAGCCTCTGCTATCTGTGCAGAAATAGATTTTCGGTCGATTGTTTCCAATCTTACAATCTCTTCGGCTAATTTTTTATAGCCCTCATCTGTCATATAAACTACTGCCATATTATAGATTTTTTATTTTATTTTTTAAATTAAAAAAGTGTATTTTTATGATAATTTTGAAAAAATATTATAAAAATATTATTTTTGTTAATAGAATAATATTTTTACAAAAAAAATACAAACAAAAAGAATCCCGATTTTTGCGGAACTCGTCTTGTTTTCAAGAATTTCGCTGCAAAGGTACGAAAAAAATATGAATTATAAATACAAATTGTGTAAAAAAATTTTTTTGCAAAAAAAAATCTACCCAAACAGCACTCTAAAAGCGTCTTCCAATTTTGCTGCGGGCTTTATTTCTATTTTTCGATATGTTTTTGTTAATTGCGAAAAATTGTAATTAGGCACAATAATTTTCTTAAAACCGAGTTTTTCCGCCTCTGCTATTCTGTGTTCTATGCGGTTGATTGGGCGGATTTCGCCCGAAAGTCCGACCTCACCGGTGAGTGCGATAGTACGGTCAATGGCGATGTCTAAGTTTGATGACAGCACCGCCGCCGCTACCGCCAAATCTACTGCGGGGTCTGACACTCTTAAACCGCCCGCGATATTTAGGAAAACGTCTTTTTGCGCAAGTTTAAAACCCGCGCGTTTTTCCAAAACAGCAAGCAGCATATTGAGTCGCCTGATGTCGAAACCTGTTGCGCTGCGTTGCGGAACGCCGTATGCGGCTGTGCTTACAAGTGCTTGAACTTCAATTAGAAACGGTCTGACTCCTTCCAACATCGCAGCGATTGCCACCCCCGACAAATCCTCAGGATTTTGCGACAAAAGCAGTTCTGATGGGTTTGAAACTTCGCGCAAACCGTTCTGCAACATCTCAAAAATCGCGAGTTCGTCAGTACTGCCGAAACGGTTTTTGTTAGCGCGTAAAATCCTGTAAAGATAATGCCTGTCGCCCTCAAATTGCAGTACGGTATCGACAATATGCTCCAAAAGTTTTGGTCCTGCAATACTGCCGTCTTTGGTGATATGCCCGATTAAAATTACGGGAATATTGGTCTGCTTGGCGAATTTGAGCAACGCAGCCGAACATTCGCGCACTTGCGTAATGCTGCCCGCAGTAGAGTCAATCGCCTCTGAGGCAATGGTTTGAATGGAGTCGATTATCACAAAATCAGGCTCAATATTTTGTATTTGTGTAAAAATTTCTTCCAACGAATTTTCACTAAAAATATAACATTCACCTTGCGCTTGTCCGATGCGTTCTGCTCTGATTTTCAACTGATTAAGGCTTTCCTCACCCGAAACGTAAAGGATTTTTCTGTCTTTCATTTGCAGCGCGATTTGTAGCGCGAGGGTTGATTTGCCAATTCCTGGCTCTCCTCCAATTAGCACAAGCGAGCCAAGCACCAGCCCGCCGCCGAGAACGCGGTTGAGTTCGCCCGAAGTGGTGTCAATGCGCACCTCTTTTGTGATGTTGATTTCGCGAATTAATTGCGGTTTGCTTTTTTTGTCGGCTGAAATATAACCGTGCGGAATTTTTTCGGGCTGTGCGGTGTGGATTTTCTGTTCTACAAACGAGTTCCACGCCCCGCAAGACGGGCATTTGCCATACGCTTTCGGATAATCCATTCCACACTCTTTGCAGAGAAAAACTGTTTTGTCTTTTGCCATAATTCAGTTGAAAATAATAAGTTATAAACAAGGAATAAAATAATTTAACTTTCGCAAGTTCATTAACTTGCTGATTTATAATAAAAAAAGTAGCATTTTATTTTGTTAAGTTACTGATTTTTAGTAACTTTGTGTTGTAAAATAATAAAAAAAAAATGCTACACGACAAAAGTACTAAAATTATTTCAGAACTCAAAAATTATTTCAGTTCTAACGAAAAAATATTTCAAACTCTGTTTTCAGAGTTGCGTTCTTTGAAAATTTCTGACAAATTTTTTGTGTCAGTTGATAAAATCAACAC
>JAISYF010000154.1 GCA_031270065.1 Prevotellaceae bacterium
TATCTATCTATCTATCTATCTATCTATCTATCTATCTATCTATCTATCTATCTATCTATCTATCTATCTATCTATCTATCTATCAGTATTTTAACTCTAAATATTTAGCCTTTATTAACACTTGAAACGTGTTCAACACGCGACCTCACCTTTGATTTTTTCCTGTTTTTCTCTTTTTGTTCGTTTGTAAGCGGAACGTCCGCACATGCCTTTTTATTCTGAAAATTTTGAGAAATTATTTTAGATTTTTGTTTTAAAAGAAACTTGCCAAGTCTTGAAAACTTGGCAAGTTTTTTTATACCTACTGCGCGATTAGTGCGCCGCTATGTCGCGAAACGACAGCACTTTGAGTAACCGCCTGCTTTTAGTTGGCGATTATGGACTGTTCTCTATATTTTCCACTCTATTGGCAATATAATTTTTGCCACAAAATTCCGCCCGATATTCAAAATTCCATCATCTTTGTAGCGCGAAAGATGGTCGAAGTATTTTTGATTAAAAATATTGTTTGCAGAAATATTCAGGAAAAGTTGTTGCTTTCCGAATTTAAAATCTAAATCAATTCCGGCATTAAATAAATGATAATCAGGTGTTTGAGTTTCGTAACTTGCAACGCGGTTTTGCGCAAACGAATATTGATAATTCACAAAGACGGAAAATTTTTGCACGATTTTTTTGAATTTAAACTCGCCGCGCAACGTGGTCTTGATTTTTTGAGCAGGCATCAAAGGCAGGGGTGCAATTAATCGTGCCCCTATGAGATTGCCCACTACCGCCGAATATGAGCCATCAACGTGCATCCAATCAAGCGGGTGCGGGTGAAAATGAAACCCTGCCTCGCCACCGTATAAAACTGCATCTTGTTGCGCATAATCATACGCGGGCGCGCCGTCAATTTCCGCGCCGTGCGGTTGTAGAAAAATATAGTTGCGGAAATAGTTAAAGTACGGATTTACAGAGAGTTCCACGTGTTCATTGCGAAAATCCAGAGCCAAGTCGGCTTGATACGAATTTTCGGTTTTGAGCGCAGCATTTCCCTTTTCGTAACGGTTTGTGCCGTGATGAACGCCATCGCTCAACAGTTCGTACATTGTCGGCGCACGAAAACCAGACGACAGATTAAACCGCATTGACAAATTTTTATAAAGCGGCTGAAAAATGCCCGCCGAAAAATTGAACGATGAAAACGGTTTGTTAAATTCTTCAAAGATAACATCTTGATTTTCATCAAGTTGCTCTTGTGAATTAATTTTACGCAAATCGTAACGCAATCCAAACTGCAAAAACGCCTTTTTTGCATAATAAAAATCGGACACCGCAAATACGCCGAAATCGGTTGTCTGCGCATCTGGAATCAAAATTTCCTCGCCAAAATTTTTATTACTCTGAAACATTCCTTGAACGCCGGCAATTACCGAAATTTTGTCCGAAAACTTGGGCGAATAATAACGAAAATTATACGAAACGGTGTTCAAATTCATATTTAAGGCAGCCCCTTCGTGTTCTTCTTCATGTTCTTCTTCTGCCTCCTCTTCGTGATGATGATGTTCGTCTTCAAATTCTTTACGATTGTTGAAAACCCAACCTAAATCAAGTCTGATTTTCGCTTTATTTTTCAGAAAAATAGTATTTTCTGAACTCAAAATATGCGTTGTCAAATCCTGAAAGGGTAGAGTAGGCGTTCTTCCATTGAGATATTCGTGTTCTTCCTCCTCTTCTTCCTCGTGTTCTATTTCCGTCAGTCCAAATTTTTCGCGCAAATAACTGTATTTGAGCAAAGTAACAAATTTTTCGCCCGTATAACCGAAATTTGATTTGAAATTAGCGGTATTAAAACGGCTGTTTGGCACAAAAACATTATCGCCGCCAAAGTAATCGCGGTGCGTGGTGTAGCCGCCGAACAGATTTGCGTGAAAGCGATTTTTGGAAATTTTAAACGCCGCATTGTTGCGAAGTCCGCTCGTATTTGTCTGATATTCAGAACTTAACCGTGCTTCAATGGTGTTTTCGTTGGCAAAACGCTCGTCGTTAAAATGCAGCACGCCGCCGAGCGCATCGCTGCCGTAGAGCAACGAAGCCGCGCCTTTAACTACCTCTACGCCCTCAAAACCGTTGTCGTCAAGCCCTAAGCCGTGTTCATCGCCCCACTGTTGATTTTCGAGGCGGACACCTTGCGCAAAAACGGCGATTCTGTTGCCGCTCAATCCGCGAATAACGGGCTTTCCGATGCCCGTACCTGTGCTAAAATTGTCTAATCCCGCTATTTGCGTCAATTTTTCGGCAATGTTAATGCCTTGATTATCAGCATTAAACAAAACTTTTCCTACATTAAGCACATTTTCGGATTGCAGTTTTGCGGCGTAGCCCGCCACAACAATTTCCTGCAAATCGTGTGCGTCAGGCGATAACAAAATTGTTGTATCGCGCTGATAGTCAATGTGTTGTAGAAGCGTTTTGTAACCTGCTGCGGAAATTTGCACCAACACAGAATTTCCCTTTCCTGCAACCGAAAAAACACCGTTTTCGTTAGAAATTGTACCTGTTTGCAAATCGGGAAAATAGATATTTGCAAACGCAATCGGCTGATTATCAGCACTATTGCAAATTTTAATATTTTGCGAAAAAATATTAAAAGAGAGTGATAAAAATATCGAAACTATGATTATTTTATTGTAATACATATTGTTTTTTATTAAAAAATTTATAATTTGATTTAATTTTTTGCACACAGATTAATACAGATATTACGCAGATTTATACATATAAATAGAAAATCTGTGAAAATCCGCTAAATCATTGTAAGCAGTGTGCTAATAAAGAAGAAAAAAATCAAATTATGGGCGGGGCGCGCGGTGCGGAGGTAGAAAATTCCGCCGAATACTTTTTGGAAAACTCAATTTGCTTTTGCTTTTTTTTGCCAAAAGCAAACTGATAATAGCCTGAATTACAAACTATTAACGCAAAAACATTGCCTTGTTGGCAAACAGGACATTTTGCGTGAAAATTGAGGTCATAAATGACTTTATGAAAGTGCGCAGGAATATTTTTGTCGCATTTGCAACTTGATTCTGGCATTTCGTGCTGATGCAGAAATGCGTGCGCTACCGTTGGCACAATCCCTCCGCAAATATACAACACACTAATAATCAAAGTGATAACCCTGATTTTACGTTGATAATATTTGCGGTTGCAACGTTTCATTTTTCAAAAAAATTAAAATGCAAAGGTACAAATTTTTATTTATAAAAAAACGCAACAATATTAAACATTTTTTTTAGAAATGTGTTGTGTTCAAATAATTGAAAATTTGAAAATGCAATTTGAAGATTTGAAAATGCAAAATACGAAATATAATTAACAATTAACAATTAATAATTTTTTTTTAAATTGAATTTTCAAATCCTCAAATTTTCAAATTTTCAAATTTTTTTCAAAAATTCTATAACCTTTTCAATCTCTTTATAATGCGTTCTGTCTTCGATTAAAACGGGAAAAATCTGCCTGATATTTTGATAAATTTCCCGCGATTTTGGCGCAAGTTGATTTTCGATTTTCAGATAATCAACCGCCTGCACGATTGCCATAAAATGGATTGAAATAACCTGAAAAGCGTTGTCAATCACCCTTTTAGTAATGAGCGCAGAGTTCGTTCCCATACTTACAATGTCCTGATTTTCGTTGTTGTTTGGAATGCTGTGAATGTACATTGGGTTGGAAAGTGTCTGATTTTCAGCGGTTGTCGAGGTAGCGGTAAATTGCGCCGCCTGCATTCCATAATTCAGCCCTTTTACGCCGAGATTGACGAATGGCGGCAGAATATTGTTAATTCTATCGTGGCAAAGGTAATTCAACTGCCTTTCCATCAGCATTGTAAGTTTGGTTACGCCGATTTTGAGTTTGTCCATTTCGTAGGAAATATAGTCGCCGTGAAAGTTTCCACCATGGAAAACATTGCCCGCATCAGCATCTACAATCGGGTTGTCGCTCGCCGAATTCAATTCATTAATCAGTACATTTTCAGCATTTTCGATTTCGTCATATACCGCGCCCAAAATTTGCGGAACGCACCGCAACGAGTAATATTCCTGAATTTTTTGCTTAAAATAAACATCATCTGTAAGATTTTTGTAAAAAACCTCATCTCGCTTTCTAATACGTTGGCTTTCAGATAATTGAGAGCGCATTTTTTTTGCAACACAGCGTTGTCCTTTATGAAGTTTTGCGTTGTTTAGTTCTTCTGAAAAATAGTCATCAAATGCGCCAGAAACCTCGTTCATAAGGCACGAGGCGGAAATTGCGAGCGACATCAATTTTTTTGCATAAACCAGATTTACAAGTCCAATTCCAGTCATTGCCGAAGTGCCGTTTGCAAGCGACAATCCTTCGCGAATGTGTATCTGTATTGGTTTGAGTTTCAGCAAATTAAGCACTTCGCTTGTCGGCAATTTTTCGCCTTTGTAAAACGATTCACCTTCGCCTGTAAGGCACAATGCGAGGTGCGCCAACTGCACCAAATCGCCACTTGCGCCAACGCTGCCGTGTTCGGGTATAAACGGCGTAATGTCCTGATTGACAAATTCTTGCAGCAATTCGGTTACTTCCGTATGCACGCCCGAATAGCCTTGAACAAGCGTATTCAAACGCGCCAGCATAACCGCTTTCACATACATTGGCGGCAAGGGTTCGCCCGCGCCTGTGGAGTGGCTGCGTATCAGGTTGTACTGCAATTCTTTGCGCAAATTGTCGCTCACGCGGTACT
Source organism: Prevotellaceae bacterium (assembly GCA_031270065.1). Classification (GTDB taxonomy): domain Bacteria; phylum Bacteroidota; class Bacteroidia; order Bacteroidales; family Paludibacteraceae; genus F0058. The sequence goes on from JAISYF010000154.1 coordinate 4,760, forward strand.
GCGCCATTGGTCCAAAGCCTGTATTGATGCCGTAAATCAGTTTTTTTTCTGCAAAATCTGCTAAAAATTCGTAACTTTTTTGGATTTTTGCCTGTTCCTCTGTTGAAATTTCAATTTTTTTACTGCCAAAAATAATGGCTGAAAATTCATTTAACTGCATATATTTTTTATTTTTTTAAACAATTTTTTACAGGATTTGCATAAATTTTTAGAAAAATATTGCGCAATTCCTCTTTTTCACCCTCAATTTTACTTAATCCCTTTTCCATATATTGCATAAAACTTTTTTTATCTTTTTCAGAATAATTTATTGAAAAATCTGCTTTATTTTCCAATAAATCGTGCGCTATGTAATTGGTTTTGAATAGTTTATAATTTTCAAAAATTCGTTTGTCAATAATTTCCGCAAGTGTTTTAAACCGCTCTGAATGAGGCTGTTCGGCGCATTGCTGCAACTCGTCAAGTGTAACCGTTTTGCAGACCGAAAAATGCGCATCGCCTTTGTACTGCTTAATTCCGTGTAAAATACTGAGCAAATCCTCGCCAGCCTGCTTTGAATAAATTTGTCGGCGCGAAATATATAGTTCGCGCGTTTTCATAAAATCGCAAGGTTCATACTCGTATGATACTGCCAACGGCGTGATATTGAGTTCGTTAAGGTTTTCCGCAAAAGGTTTTTTGCTGCTCATAGCAAACATTTTCAGTACCGCAATTTCGGTTTTATCATTTCCATCTTTTGTACGCCCGTTTCTTTGCGCAATCCACGTTGATTGATTTTTTTCAAGAATTGCGTACCGCATATATTCAGAAACATTGAGTGAATTGATAAAAATCTCTCTCACAGTACCGCCTCTAATGATTTTGAACATTTTATTTATTTTGCCAATATCAACCACAAGTTGCGGGTTCATAAGGTTGCTGCCGAATGTTATTTCGCTGGTTTTCAGATTGTTGGAGTAAAAAATTGCCTGCAAAATTGCCGAATCCAGCACAATATCTCTGTGGTTTGAAATTAGCATATTGCTTTTTTCGTTACATAAATACTCTAAACCGCTGTAAGACAGTTCTTTAATAGTTTTTTGAATAACTGCAAAAATTGCTTTGGACATAATTTTGCTTTGAAATTCATCAACAGTTTTTATCTTTTTAAACTCTTCGGCAAAGTCGTTTATATCACGGTGCGGTGCAATAAAGCGCACTATTTCAGGAAAATAGACATTCTCCGTAATCCGTTGCACTGCCTCAGGCACTTCGCTGTCGTTGTATGGTCGGTAGTTGTCAAAAATTTCTTGCATCATAATTTTTTTAGTATTAAAGTTTTAATATTTACACATATTTAATATTGTCAATCAACCGCACTTTTCCGCAATAGACTGTAAGACAGCCTATTATGTAATCAGAATTTTCCCATTTTTCGATATTTTGCAATGTATTTCCATCAATAATTTCAAAATATTCCACTTTCAACGGCTCTTTACGTTCAATTGCGGCGGTAACGCAACTTTTCAGTTCCTCAACCGAAGTATGATTGAAAAAAGTTTTGCTTTCGGTCAAAACTGCGTAAATATGCGCTGCAATTTCGCGTTCTTTTTCGGTCAAAAGCGCATTTCTACTGCTGAAAGCAAGCCCGCTTTCCTCTCTGATAATCGGGCAACCGACAATTTTTACAGGAAAATTCAACGTTTTTGTCATTAGACGAATTATCGCTAATTGCTGAAAATCTTTTTCTCCGAAATACGCCCTGTCGGGTTGCACAAGCAAAAAAAGTTTGCTTACAATTTGCACTACGCCGTTAAAATGATTTGGGCGGAAAACGCCTTCCATAACAGTGTCAAGTCCTTGAAAATCAAACTCGAAAGGCTTTTTTATTTCCTGTTCGTTGTAAATTTCATTCACGTTGGGCGCGAAAACTATTTTGCAGCCCGCGTTTTCAAGCAATGCCGCGTCTGCATCAAGGTTTCGCGGGTAACAAGCAAGGTCGTCAGCGTTGTTAAACTGCGTAGGATTTACGAAAATACTCACTATTGCAACGTCATTTTCGGCAACGCATTTTTTTACCAAAGCCAAATGACCTTGATGCAACGCACCCATTGTCGGTACAAAACCGATAGTTTTGCCTGCGCTTTTTACCTCTATAATTTGCTCAATAATAGCGTTTTGCGTTTTTAATATAATCATTTTTTAACTATTGTAAAAATCAAGGTGCAAAGGTAAGAAAAAAATCTTTTATAAAATTATTTTTTTTTTTAGAAATCTTTTTTTATTTCGTAAAAATGTATTTATTACCTGAATTTGCAATTCTAAATAGTTGTATTCTGTGGTTGAAACTATCTTTTATTTTTTATTGTCAAAAAAATTTCAGTAAATAATTTTTTTTAAGTAATTTTGCACTTTTAAAATAATAGACAAAAAAATTATAATTTATAATTAGCAAAAAATGCTTACATTAAAAAATATCACGGAAAATCGTGAATTGGTAATAAAAGGATTGCAAAAAAAACATTTTGCTGATGCCGAAAATGCTGTAAATGAGATAATTACGCTTGATTTGCAACGGCGCAGCGTGCAAAAAGAACTTGACGAAAATCTTGCCGAAAGCAACCGTCTTGCAAAGTCAATCGGCGCATTGATGCAGGCGGGCAAAAAAGACGCGGCAAACGCGGCAAAGGTGCAGACAGCGCAATTTAAAGAGCAAAGCAAAATTTTGAGTGAAAAACTTGATGAAATTGAGGCTGTTTTGCGCGAAAAATTGCTGCAAGTGCCTAATTTGCCAAACGAGCGCGTTCCCGAAGGTCGTACAGCAGAGGACAATGTTGTTGAACGGCAGGGTGGGGTACTGCCAAAACTCGCTGAAAACGCCGTTCCGCATTGGGATTTGGCAAAAAAATACGATTTGATTGATTTTGAAATCGGTGTTAAAATTGCGGGTGCGGGTTTCCCTGTTTATAAGGGCAAAGGGGCGCAGTTGCAACGCGCTTTGATAAATTTTTTCCTTGATGAGGCGCGGAAAGCGGGCTATTTGGAAATAGAACCGCCATATCTGGTGAATGCTGCATCGGGCTACGGAACTGGACAACTGCCTGATAAAGAGGGACAAATGTATCTCGCAACGGCTGATGATTTGTATCTGATACCGACAGCCGAAGTGCCTGTTACAAATATTTTCCGCGATGTGATTTTGCAGGAAAAAGAGTTGCCTGCAAAACTTTGCGCCTACTCGGCTTGTTTCAGGCGCGAGGCGGGTTCGTATGGCAAAGACGTGCGAGGGTTAAATCGCCTGCACCAATTCAACAAGGTGGAAATTGTGCGTATTGACACGCCCGAACATTCCTGCAAGTCGCTTGACGAAATGATTGCGCACGTTGAAAATCTTGTGCAAAAACTCGAACTTCCATACCGAATTTTGCGCCTTTGCGGCGGTGATATATCTTTCGCTTCGAGCATCACGTTTGACTTTGAGGTATATTCGGCAGCGCAAAAACGTTGGCTTGAGGTTAGTTCGGTGTCGAATTTTGAGAGTTACCAGGCAAACCGCCTCAAATGCCGATACAAAAACGCTGACGGCAAAACCAAACTTTGCCACACACTCAATGGCAGCGCGCTCGCCTTGCCAAGAATTGTAGCCGCTTTGCTTGAAAATAACCAAACGCCAGAAGGAATAAAAATTCCGAAAGCGGTGCAAAGTTATTGCGGATTTGATATGATAAATTAAACTAAAAGTTAAAAACTATACAGCACTCTGTAATTAAATAAGAAAAAATATTTACGTAATTGTTTGATACACTGTTAATTAGATTAAAATTAAAACTCATTTATTGCCAATAAAAAATGTCTGATTTTCTGATTTTTAAAGCCTCTGCGGGCGCGGGAAAAACCTACAATCTTGCCCTGCAATATATTTTGCGCTTGCTGCTTGACGGCGGCGATGCACATCGGCATATTCTCGCGGTAACTTTCACCAAAGAGGCGACTTCGGAAATGAAAATACGCATTCTCTCCGACCTTTATGCGCTTGCTGCGGGGCTTGACGAGAGTAAAGGATTTTTGCAGTCAATAAAGAATAATTTGCCTGAAAATCAATATTTTACAGACCAAAAAATACGCCAAACGGCAAAATTTGCGCTTGAAAATATTTTGCACGATTACAGCCGTTTCAATGTTGGCACGATTGACAGTTTTTTTCAGCGTGTCTTGCGCAATCTGGCGCGGGAATTGGGTAAAGGCTCACGTTTCAACGTGGATTTAAACCAGTCGAAAGCCATACAACAGGCGGTTTCGGCGATTATCGAAAAATCCGACAAAGACAGCGAACTCTTGGGCTGGATTACCGATTTTATTGACGACAAAATTGAACAGGAAAAACCTTGGCGAATTGACAGTGAATTAGAAATTTTTGGTGCAAATATTTTTAATGAATCGTATCAACAGCAGCAGCAAAAACTTATTGAATTGCTTGAAAATGAGCCAGATAAATTGAAAAACGGTGTAAAATACTGTCAAAATTTTAAACGCGGTTTTGAGAAATTTTTAATAGAAAAAGCAGACAATTTTTTTTCAAAATCAATAGATAAAAACGATTTTTATTACGGCGACAAAGGAGTTATTGGTTATTTTAAAAAATTTAAAAACAAAAAATTTGAAGAGCCAAATTCTTATGTAAATGACGTTTTAGCAGGCAACAAAGGCAATGCAGGCGACCTTATTTTTCGTGATTTATTGGCTGAAACAGAGGCGTTTAGAGCAAAAAACAGTGCCGAATATATCTCGTGCGACTTCTATTTGAAAAATATTTATTCGCTTGCTTTGTTAAATTATATTTCAACTGAAATTGACGCGCAAAGTCGTGAAAATAACCGTTTTATGCTGTCGCAAACGGCGATGTTGCTTGGCGAAATGCTTGACGAAACAAACGATTTTTCGTTTGTTTTTGAAAAAATCGGTGCAGAGGTCAAAAATGTGATGATTGACGAATTTCAGGACACGTCAAAATTGCAGTGGAAAAATTTTAGGTCGCTGCTTGCAGGCGTGGCGGCATCGGGCGACTTCTCAATGTTAGTCGGCGATGTCAAGCAGTCAATTTATCGCTGGCGCAACGGCGATTGGCGGATTTTGAACGATATTGAGCAGGAAAAAAGTTTGTTTTTAGAACAAAATAATTTTAGAATTTTGGACACAAATTTCCGCAGTTTTAAGAACATAATCGAATTTAATAATGATATTTTTACCAAAATTTCTGCCGCGCTCGCTGCTGAATATTCGGCTATTTTTCCAAATTCTGAGCAAAATCCTTTTACCAAAGCCTACGCAGATGTTGCGCAAAATATTGCAAAAAAAGAGAGCGAAGGTTATGTTTCTGTTGATTTTTTTGAGAGTAAAGAGTATGAAAATCAGGCATTTGAGAGGTTGAATGAAATTATTAACACGCTTTTTGAAAAAAATTACTCTGCCAATGAAATTTGTGTTTTGTGCAGAACAAACTCGCAGGTTCGCAGCGTGTCGAATTTTCTCAAAAGCAAGGACATAGAAGTGGTGTCGAATGAGGCGTTTATGCTGTCGTCATCGGCGGTGTTGCAGTTGATTATTTCGGCATTGCGCGTGCTGAACTCGCCTGAAAATCCTGTGCCGTTGGCGGAACTTTATTTTTTGAAAGAGCGTATTTTTACGCAAAGAACGCAAAGTGAACGCAAAGAAAATACGGCTTTGACTGTTGCTGGCGCGGCTTTGAAATCTGTGCCAGAAAACGATGCGGAATGGATTACAAATCCGCGCCAGCAAGGAACTATGCACCCTCAGCGTGAGATAATATCGCCTGAAAAAATCCTCGAAACCCTGCCCATAGGTTTTAAACCTGAAAATTTTGAAACGCTAAAAATTACGCCGCTTTATGAATTAGTTTTAAAAATCATTTATCTATTTGATTTAGAGAAAGTTAAGGCGCAATCAGCGTATATTTTCACTTTCATTGACGCAGTTTTTAGTTACCTCAAAGACCATTCGTCAGACATTGCCTCGTTCCTTGATTTTTGGGCGGAAGAACTTAATAGACAGACAGTTAGCAGTAATTCAACGATTAATGGAGTGCGCGTTATGACAATTCACAAGTCGAAAGGGTTGGAGTTTCCGTGCGTGATTTTGCCTTATTGTTTCGGTGAAATGGCTGAACATCAACGCGCTAACCTGCAATCAATAGTGTGGTGCGAGCCGAAAAAGCCGCCGTTTGATTTGCCAATTTTGCCTGTAAATTACACTAAATCAATGGAAAAATCACTTTTTAAACCTGACTACGACAAAGAAAAAGTGCTGCGATTTATGGATAATCTTAACATTTATTATGTTGCATTCACAAGAGCGGTGCAAAATCTTTATATTTTTTCGCAAAAACCTGCAAAAACTTCACAAAATCTTACTTTTCAGCAGTTATTATTAAAATCTTTAAATGTTGAAAATGATAATTTTGAAAAAGGCGAATTAGCAGAAAATACGACAACTGCTGTCGCAAGTTTGCAACTTGTGCCTGAAAACGACATAAACTCGGCACAAGTTGAAAATTTGTGCAAGCAAAACATACAGCCAAAGCAACAAAATGTCCTTAAAAATCAAGACGTTACGCCGATTTCAGTAGATTTTTGTGCCAACTGCGAAATTGACAAAAAAATGCTCTTTTTGCAGTCAAATCAATCCAAAGAGTTTATTTCTGATGAAGACGGGCAAACAAAACCGTACATTTTGCAGGGAAATATCATGCATCGGCTTTTTGCGAATATTTTTACTGAAAATGATGTTGAAAAGGCTGTTGAAAGGCTGATTTTTGACGGAATTATCTCGCAAACAGAGCGCGAAAAATATGTTTCAGACGTGCAAAACGCTCTTTCTCACCCAGACGTAAAAGATTGGTTTAATGGCACTTACCGAGTTCTGAACGAAACTGAAATTTTGGTAAAGGCGAAAATTTTTTCGTCCCTGCAATCGCCTCCGCCGTTGGAAATTTTCCGCCCCGACCGCATTATGATTTTCGATAATTCCGCGATTGTGGTTGATTACAAGTTCGGCATTCCCAAACCCACGCACAAAAATCAAGTGCAAAACTACATAAATCTCTTGCAATCAATGAATTACAGCAACGTTTTGGGCTATATTTGGTATGTGAATGAGGGAAAAATTGAGGCTTGCAGGTAAAAATCTATTTTCACACAAATACGCAAATTCTGTTTTGTGATTTTTTTTTTTACAATTCATAATTTATAATTCATAATTGTTTTGTATCTTTGCGCAGTTTTTTTATCAATCATAAAATTTAAAATTCTAATACTTAAAAAAAAATTTTTTAAAAGAATGAAAAACACTCAAAAAACTTCTTGGTTGCCAATCGTAATGATGATACTTTTGTTCGGAATGATTGGCTTTGTAACCAATATTGCCGCGCCTGCCGGCACAATTTGGATGAACAAATACGAAGGTTCGTCTGCAATCGGAATGTTGGGCAATCTGATGAACTTTTTGGCTTATCTTGTAATGGGCGTTCCTGCGGGGTTGCTTTTGCAAAAAGTCGGTTACAAAAAAACCGCGCTAACCGCTATTATTGTTGGTTTCTGCGGTGTCGGCATTCAGTTCCTTTCGGGCAAACTTTCGGGCGATTTCGGCTTTGTGGTTTATCTGATTGGCGCGTTTGTGGCGGGTTTCTCAATGTGTATGCTTAATACCGTTGTTAATCCGATGTTAAATGAAATCGGCGGTGGCGGTAAAAAAGGCGGTATGCTGCTGCAAATCGGCGGTTCGTTTAATTCGCTGCTCGGCACGATTGCGCCGGTGTTTGTCGGCGCGCTGATTGGGCAAGTTACCAAAGAAACGGTTTTCGCCGATATTAACTTGGTGCTTTATATCTCAATGGCAATTTTTGCTGTTGTGGGCATCGTTTTGGCTTTGGTTGATATTCCTGAGCCAGAGGTTGAAAATGACGGCACGGAGGCAAAATCACCATGGAAATTTCGTCATTTTGTACTCGGCGCAGTAGGTATTTTTATCTATGTCGGCGTTGAAGTGGGCATTCCCGGAACAATGAAATTCTTTTTGGAAAATCTTAAAGATGGTGCGTTAAATCCGTCAGCAGCGGGAACAGTTGCAGCGACATATTGGTTTTTAATGCTTATTGGTCGTTTGGCTGGCGCAGGAATTGCAGCAAAAGTAAGCAGCAGAAATCTTCTGGCTGTAGCAGCATCTGTTGCAATAGTTTTAGTTTGCACAGGAATGTTGTTGCCGCAAAGCATATCGGTTTCAATGCCCGTTTTCTCTAATTTTCACTTTGCAATGCAAGTTGTTCCGATTAATGCTCTGTTCTTTGTTTTGGTAGGACTTTGCACTTCTGTAATGTGGGGCGGAATTTTCAACCTTGCAGTAGAAGGACTCGGCGCATCGGTAAAACAGGCGGCGGGCATATTTATGATGATGGTTGTAGGCGGTGGAGTTTTGCCTCTATTGCAAAATGGAATCGTAGATTGGACAGGCGGAAATTATCTGCTTTCGTACACTGTGCCTTTGGCTGGATTGGCTTACTTGCTGTTCTACGCATTGGCAGGCAGTAAAAATGTTTCTAAAAAATAAATTATTTAAAGTGTAAAGATTAATTTTTTAGAAAAAACTTTAAACTTTACACTTTACTTTTTACACTTTTAATATTTACACTTTAATATTTAATATTTATGGAAAAACCTTATGCAATAGGTATTGACATCGGGGCGCAGAGCGCGAAAATCGGTGTTGTTAATAGAAAAGGCGACGTGCTTGAACGCGCAAAAGTAAGCACAAAAGACACAACAGAATTTGACGTGTTTTTGGAAAATTTGGTTGAAAAAGGCATTAAGCCTCTTTTAACAAAAAATAATATTGACATCAGTCAAATTCAGGGTGTTGGCGTAGGCGCGCCGAATGCAAGTTACAAAAAAGGAACTATCGAACAGGCTGCAAATCTTGTTTGGGGCAAAGACCCTAAATACAACGGCATTATTCCTTTTGTAGAAAAATTAAAGGAAAAAGTTGGCGTGCGTTGCGTTCTTACCAATGATGCAAATGCTACCGCATTGGGCGAAATGCAATACGGCGCAGCGCGGGGAATGAAAGATTTTATCGAAATCACTCTTGGGTCGGGTGTTGGTTCAGGCATTGTTATTAATGGGCAACTGCTTTATGGACACGATAGTTTTGCGGGCGAACTCGGACATACGACCGTTGTGCGCGCCGAAAATGCCAGAGTGTGCGGTTGCGGTAAAAAAGGCTGCTTGGAGGCTTACACTTCGGCGGTGGGACTTGCCCGTACAGCGCGCGAAATTCTCGAAAACACTGACGTAAAGAGCAGTTTGAGAAAATATGAAATTGACGAAATTACCTCAAAAGAAGTTTCTGAGGAGGCAAAAAAAGGAGACGAATTTGCAAAAGAAGTTTATAACCGTACTTGCAAAATGCTTGGCGAAACTTTTGCCGATTTTGTGGCTTTCAGTGCGCCGGAGGCGATTATTCTTTTCGGAGGAATGACAGGAGCAGGCGAGGAATTGCTTTTGCCGCCAATCAAAGAGGCTTTGCAGGAAAATCTGTTTAAAATCTGGCGCGGAAGAAAAGAAAACTGCGATGAAGACAAAATAAAAGTTATCTTTTCGAGTTTGCCAGACAACGACGCTGCAATATTGGGTGCAAGCGCGTTGGCTTGGTAAAAATTTTTCTTTACAAAAAAAATGAGCGCAGATATTTTTCGTTTCTGCGCTTATTTTTTATTATTACTGTCCGCTAAACATTTCCTTACTTCGCCACAGGGGCACCTTACGGATTTTCCCAAAAATTTGGTTACAAAAAAAAACACAAAGATTTTTATACCCGACTTTCGATGTTGTGCCTTGTCATTGCGGGCTTTGACCCGCAATCTAAATATTACAAAAATGAGATTGCGGGTCAAAGCCCGCAATGACAGGGAATAAACAATGTTTGACCAATGTGCTGACGCTCGCCTTATAGGCTGAAAATGTGTTTTTTGACGAAGAAATACTAAAATTATCCTGTTTTCGATGTTTTTTTATCATTTTTTTCTTTTGTAAATGCTTAATAATCAATATTTTACAAAATATTTTGAAAAATAATTAAAAAAAGTTTGGAAAGTCGAAAAAAAGGCTTTACTTTGCAGTGTGAAAAGTTTTTCACAGATTTTGATTGTTTTATTGTGTAGAACGAGTGCAGCGTATTATTTTTTAGAGCAAAAAAAGTTGGTTTTAAATTATCAATCTCAAAAAAATGAGAAAAGTATTTTTATTTTTATCATCATGAAACAGAAAATTTTATTATTGGGCTTATTGTTTCTTCTACTTAACTCTTGCATTATCATTGACCCTGTTGAAACTGAGGAAGCATCGTTTTCGAGAGCAACTTTTGTTAAAAATAC
>JAISYF010000155.1 GCA_031270065.1 Prevotellaceae bacterium
ATATTTTTAAACTGTTTAAAAATAAGGATTTGTTGCACCTTACAGGTGCGGTGAGGGGGGATTGCACACCGCAGGTTGCGACCTGCGGTTATGGATATTTTGCCCTATCGGGCAGTTGCACACCTACGGCGTGCAGCGTGGGGGGAATTGGCATTTTCTACCAACATTAAATGCCTACGGCATATGAAAATTTGAAAATTTGATAATTTGAAAATGCAAAAATGCAATTCAAAAATTCAATTTGAAAATTAAAAAATTTGAAAATTTGAAATTAAAATCTCAAATCCTCAAATATTCAAATTGCATTTTCAAATTTTCAAATTTTCAAATTTTCAAATTGAATTTCGTATTTTCAAATTAATACAAACCGCCAAGTTTTATCAACTTGGCGGTTTCGCAAAAAATCGTCTTATTTATTTTCAAAAACTCAAATTATTTAATTTTGTCAGTCTTAAAATGACTGTATTTTTTTATGCTATAATAGATAACTCTACTTTCTGTTTTCTGCTTTTTCTGTATTTCATAAAGCCGTAGCCTGCAAACAGTAAAAGAAATATTCCTATGCCGCTGCCCACAGGACAACCATCTACAGCGGCACAGTTCGGGTTCTCACTGCCGCCAACGCAGAACCCGTTGCCATCATCGATACACCATGTTTTACAGTTAGTAAAGTTTTCGTCTTCCCATTCTGCGCATATCAGATCTCCTGCGTCTTTCATGCGAGAACCGCCATTTAAACTGTTTTCTGGACTGAAAGGAGTATTATTGTTAGAAAATGGATTTTCGCTGTTCAAAGTTTTAGTGCTGGGAAGAGAGTTTTCAGATTGGTAATAATCGTCATAACTCTCAAACGGCACTACTCTTGCCTGAGCATTAGCAGCTAACAAACCTAATACTAATAGCAATGTTATTTTTGTTTTCATATAATTCAGAAATTAGACGTTATATTTTTTATTTAATAATCATTTTCAAAGTTTTAGATCTGTCGGCTGCGCCTTGCAAACGTACAAGATAAACGCCCTGAATAAGATTTTTTGTTGGGTATTCAATTTTTGGATATTGATTTACTGTAAATGAATCTATAATTTTGCCTGTAATATCAAATATTTCCGCTATTGAGCCTAAATCCGACTGTAAAAGATTTTCAATAACAATCCGTTTGTCAATGCTGTACAGTTTCAGGTTGCTGTTGTCGTCATTGTTCGGATTTTGCGTTGTACCGCCGTTATCGCCGTATTCAGGTGATTTAAAATGTACTACAAACCTTTCGGGGTCGTCGGTAATTTCTGAAGTAAAATAATAGGGTTCGTCTGCAATGAAAAAGTGCCTTGTTTCAGTTTTTAAATCTTCAAGCCAAAAATTTTCCGAAGTCAAAGTTTCACGTCCTTTTACAGACAGTTTTATGTTCATAACATCAGCCCTAAAACGCGGTTCAAAATACATTATCACGCTGTCGGCGTCAAGAGGCATTCCGTTTGCAGAAAATTTTGACGTTTTTTTATTTGAATAAACTGTATATAATTGAAATCCATCACCACTGCCCGCTATTTTCGATATGTCGTAGTCGTCATTTTCCTCTGATGCTGCGCTTCTCAAACCTATTCCACAGAGGTCGAATATATTTTCGTTTTCTTCATACGAGGCAGTAAAAATCACCTGATTGTTCAACTGGCTCAACTCTAAACTGCTATTTTCCACTGACATGCTCGGTGCATTTCTGCGTGCGGGTGCAGGGCTGGGATAGACGTAAGAGGCTGCTGCAAAATTATTAGGTGTATTGCCGTGAATAAGCAAATCCTTGTCTAAAACAAAGGTTTCTGTTATTGGGGTTGAAGCGGAAGTCGTGGTTCCTTTTATTCTCAACATAAAAATGCTCATTGCTGGAATTTCCTTAAAACTGCCTGTAAGAATAGGGTCATTTGTTGAAAAAGAAATCGACTGATAAGATGTTGAGCCTGCGGGAAAAATCCAAAGTTCTTGCACAAACGGTATCATCGTAGACGCTTTTACTTTTGCAATTAGTTTCTCAATTGAAATTGCGCTTGTGTAGGAATTGCCGATAACCCAATTTAGATAAATGTTATTAGGCAACTTTAGACCGTTGAATTTGTGCGAAAAAAGAGTATCGCGGGCAAATAACTGCTCTTCAGTAGTTGTTGCATTGAATATCTTGCCGTTGAAAACAAATTTGTCGAAAGCGTATGCAACGTCTCCTATATTTTCGTCGTAGGTATATTGCAATGCATGGTCATTGGTATAATAATTTAAAAAACTTGCTACACGGGGGAAAATTAAATAAGCCTGATTTGGTTTGATTGTGTCAAGCCACCAAGACACATACTGGTCGTTGGCAATAACCTGCGAACCTTGCGACTGAGGCTTGTTCGCCATCGGGTAAGGCGAAGTGCTGTGATTGCCGCGAGTGATTGTTCTCAACCAGTTCCCTGCAAAATAGCCCGCTACCTGAGTATTGTCAAAAGGCGTTGCGTAAGACAACAACTTGGCTCCTTGGGATTTGTAGGTGTCAAACCATTTCTCTACAATTACCGATTTTTTTGTTACAAGAGCACTCGAAACGTTGCCCTGTCCTGTAATTCTGAGAGAGGCGTCATAAACACTGTCTGATATTTCCGCTGAGGCAAGCACCATTTTTCCGCCTGCTGTAGTTGTATCCTTAATAGAAATTGCGTCAATGCCCATTCTTGGAGGCACAAGTATTGTGTCTGATGTGGCGATTTCGATGTTGGGAAACGCAGCGTAATATTTTTTTCTGTCAAAAGCGTTAGCAGCAGCAGCGGTCGATGGTGCAATAACTCTCTTTCCCTCTGAGTTGTTGTTGAAGAACGTTACTGTACCCGTAGAAGCAGGTTTCCCATCAGTAGGATCAACCTCAAATACATTTGACTCTGCATCATGGAAAAAACTTCCCTTAATACTCCACGTTCCATTACATGAAATTACAGATGAATCTTTAACGCACATTGCGCCTTCTGTGCGGATAGAAATTGACGAATTATCGGCAATATACATCGCGCCTTTGTTTAACATTATAATGTGGCTTGCATCATTTGTCTGCGCTATACCGCAAACAATCGCCGCCGAACATAATACAATAGTGATTAAAATTTTTTTCATAACAATGATTATATTCTTTAATAAATAATTAATCTTTACCTAAAAAGAGTGCAAAGATAAGCATTTATTTTTGATAACTTATTGATTTTGTTGTATTTATATCTTGATTTTATAGATATTTATATAAGTTTATTTTTTTTTAACATTGCAATTACATTATAATTGTTTTATAATATAATATACAAAAGAATTATTTCCATCGTTAGACTATGATAATACAAAAAGGTTTAAATGATTATACAGCACTCTGCACAGGAAGCCGCTTAACAATTAATGCAAAAATTCAATTTAAAGATTTGAAAATTTGAAGATTTGAAAATGCAATTTGTGATTGGGATTGTAGGGGCGAACCTATGTGTTCGCCCTTTGTGTATGGGGCGAACACACAGGTTCGCCCCTACAATCCCAATCACAGATTGCAAATTCTCACTTTGACACTTGGGTGCCCCTGTGGCGAAGTAAGGGGTTTTGACTACGGTTTTGGTTTCGACTACGCTCAACCACCCGTACTGTCAATGTTCTATGCGCCTGACTTTGACAATGCGACACCCGCGACGTCTTTGATCTCACGAGAATTGAATAATTTGCATACTTTCAAATAAAAAAATGCCAAATATGAGATTCTCAACGCCTCAAAATGAGTTGCGACACTCAAGTGTCAAAGTCAGGAAAAACTTTGCGCTCTTTGCGTTTTCTTTGTGTTTTTGCGTTAAAATGGACTTTTGAGACAGCCTTCTATGGGTTTGCCCAAAAATTTATGCCGTTAGGCATTTTAAATTGGTAGAAAAATACAAAATCCCTCACGCCGCGTGCCGTAGGTACGCAACTGCCCGATAGGGCAAAATATCCATAACCGCAGGTCGCAACCTGCGGTGTGCAATCCCCCCTCACCGCACCTGTAAGGTGCAACAAATCCTTATTTTTAAACAGTTTAAAAATAT
>JAISYF010000167.1 GCA_031270065.1 Prevotellaceae bacterium
AGAGTGTCGGTTATTATTGACAAATATGTTACTCGTCTGAATGCAGAGGACACGGAATTTTGGACTGTCAAAGAGGTAATAAAATTTCTTTTGCAGGAAAATACTCAAATTTCTTTTACTAATTTCTTTGATGTCTTTGTTGCAAAAATGATAAATGAGCGTGGCGAAGGACAATCAGACAATTACAAGTCAGCGTATAGCAGTTTGAGAAAATTTGCAGGTAAAGAGCAGTTTTATTTTTCCGAAATTACATCAAAATTGATAAATGCTTGGATTGAAAGTTTGAGCCATACCCGCCGCGCAAAAAATATGTACCCTTACTTGATTTCGGCTGTTTTTAAGGCGGGTACGCTGTTTTATAATGATTATGAACGCAGTATCATAAAAATCAAAAATCAGCCATTTATGCACGTTAAAATACCTGATATAGAAGTTGCCGAAAAACGAGCATTAGAAGTTGAGTATTTGAAAAAAATTTTTGATTATGATTTATCCAGTTTTGAAAAAACAGACGAGCGGATTTTAGGCAAAGATATTGCAATGTTAATTTTTTGCCTTGCAGGTATAAATGTACGCGATTTGTTCCTAATACACGACAGTAATTTTATTAACGGCAAATTATGTTACAGTCGCGCCAAAACAAGAGGCAAACGCAAAGATAAGGCATATATTGAAATTACCGTACCTGAAATGGTTTTGCCGTTAATAAAAAAATACAAGGGTACAAAGGGCAATCTATTTTTTTTCTCTGAAAAATATCACCAAAGTAATAGTTTTGTTGATATTGTAAATAAGGGATTAAAGCAAATTACAGACGAATTACAGATACCTGAAAAGGTTACGACTTATGTTTTTCGGCACTCGTGGGCGACTATTGCGCAGAACGATTGCGGCGCAACTACTGCGCTCGTTGCCTTTGCACTCAACCACTCCACCGAGTACCGCGTTACAAAAGGTTATATCAAAACGGACTTTTCGCCGATTGACAGATTAAATGAAAAGGTGCTTGAATTTGTGTTTGGTTAAAAAAAAACTTCGTTTTAATGCTATACAGGAATTTTCCGAAGCAACAGAATTTAGAAATTTGCACCCCCACCCCTCGCAGTTCCCTGAAACAAAACAGTGTGTATCAGATTTTACCGCTAAATATTGCTGATAACATTTTGTAATTTTATTCATTTTTATGGAGTAACAGGTCTGCAATTTTACATATTCGCGGGTCTTTAATATTTATGCTATACAACATTTGTATATAATCAAGATTATTTATTTTAGAAGATCTTATTTGTCTATTTTTAATTTTTGTTGCAAAATATTCTATTTTATTAAAACTTTCATCCGCATAATTTTGATTTACATTATAGAATGCTCCCAATGAATGTATATATGCACGAATAGCACCATCATAAGACCTAAGTCCCAATAATGCCTCTGCAATATTATACATTGATAAACCTTGATTTTCTTTAATTTTGCGTTCATTTTCTTGATTGTTTAATTCTTGAATCTTAATTCGTTTTTCTAATTTTTCATTTTCAACTTTAAATTTTATTTCAATTTCTTTGACCTGTGCATAATTACTAATCACAATAAAAGTGGCGAGGATACCAACAAAAGAAAGAATTAAGGTAGTCGCTATTGTTATTAAGATATTATTTCCGTGATTTAAGAATAAAATTGAAACCAAAGAAAATAATAATCCCAAAATTGAAATAATCCAAACCCAATAGACCCATTTCGGAATAGTTCTATTTTCCAATTTTTCAATACGTTTTATTAGGTTTTCAACATCAAAATTTTCTTTTAATATCTCATTTTTTGTTGTTTTATTACCACTAACAATATCTTTAATTTGGGAATTATCAATATCCCCTATTTTTTGAAAGTTGCCCATATCTATTTTGTTGATTTTTTAATTAACGATAATAAAGCATCTTTAAACTCTTTATTCTCTTGTTGTAAGAATTTTAATTGTAACAAGAATTCTTCTTCAAGTTTCTCGTGATGTTTGCTGCGTTCATACGCATTTTTAGTAATGCGTTCTATTCGCTTGTCTTTCTCGGTTAGTAAATCGCCGTAGTAGCGACAAATTTGCTCTATTCGCTCGTCTTTTGCTGTCATTTTTGCATCATAAACCTCAAAAGGAGTGTCTATTGTTTTGTCGCCAGCAACAATATCACCGATTGTACTATTTTTAATATTTCCAATTTCTTGACAATTACCGCTTTTTGTTCCTTCTCCTGTTAAAATCCATTGTGTATTAAATGGTTGCCCAAAAGAATCATTTAATCGTTCAATAAATTTATCTGTTAGATAATTTTCATCTCCCGAAAGCGCACGAGAAACCGTAACGTAATGAGATTTCATTACTTCCGCTAAATCTTTTTGAGGATTGTTATATGATACGTATCCTCTGTAAATCAAGTACCGTATCAAGAAATCAACTCGTTGTAATTTTGTATCCATTTTTTATAAATTTAAGTGTTAATCTGTGTTAAATTTAGTATCTTTAATGATTTTTTTATTTTCCACTTTTTCTAAAATGCTAATAATCAATACTTTATACGTTAAAAATATCCTACTAAATATTTTAGTAATACTAAAATATTTAGTATTTTTGTATCGTTTTTAAGCATAAAAATAGCAGGGGCAAAATTTATGGCTTTGCCCGAAAAAAAGTAATGATTTTAGACCGCAAAGGTAAGATTTTTTTTAAACCCCTGCAAATTTTTATAAAAAAACCACCTACATTGCGGGTAGATAAATTAGAATTTTAAAAATTGGAATTATAGTTTTTTGACCGCAATACAAAAAATTTAGTTCCAATTTTTATTTTAAAGAAAAATTTTTAATAAAAAAAAATTATGAAGCAAATCGAACAAAATTTAGAAAAAAAAGTTTTAACGATAAAATATCAACAAGACCTTTTATCGCTCGAAGTCAATAAGGAATTGGACATTACTAATTCTGACAGGGCTTTGGAAAATAACCTTATCTCTTGGGCTTACCGCCTAAAAAATCAAGACATCTTTTACCGCCGTGAAGTTCGTGGCGACAAAGTATTTTTAATCAGATATAAATAACCCAGACAAAAATGCCCTACAACGAAATCACATTATCACCTGAAACAATCACTGCACTTGCGCGGACAATCAAACTTGCGATGCAGTTAGAGAAAATCGAAACGCCTCTGTATCTGTCGCAGAA
>JAISYF010000135.1 GCA_031270065.1 Prevotellaceae bacterium
TTTTTACTGTCCGAATTACTTCTTTCCCACGCCTGCCAATATTCGAGTTCCAAAATGCTAATCCGCTCTAATTCTATTGTCAAATTATACTCAATCAGTTCATTTCTTTGCTCTTTAAATTCCTTTAAAATATGCTTTACATCCTCTCTCACTGTCATGTGTGATATTTTTCGCCCTGTCTGCTCAGCACAGCGCGCGGCAATTTCTCTAAAAGAGTAACCTTTTAGATACAACGGCGTGATAACCTGCCTGTCTTCTTCAATATGTCCTTTTTCTCTGTTTGCTGCCATTTTTGTAAATCCTTTATTGTAAATCCTTTGTCAATTCCAAAAACTCATTCATTATCTCTTTGTTTTCAAATGCGCCCTCGCGGTAGATATTCGTCATTACTCCTTGCTTCTTTACTCCGCGCATTGACTTACATAAGTGTTCTGCTGTGATTTTTATTGCTATACCGAGCGGCTTATGATTGCAGTCGAGTGCGGTTCTTATGTCTGTTACGATGTCGGTAATTAACCGTTCCTGTATCTGTAATCTTGCGGCGTGAAAATCTACAACGCGAGCAATTTTTGATAAGCCCAAAATCTTACCTTTCGGGTGCGGAATGTAGGCAAAGTGATATGTGCCAAAAAAAGGCATCATGTGATGTTCGCACATTGAATAAAATTTACCGCTGTCAATAATTATGTCAGAATAAGTTAATCCGTCTGCGCCGTTTGGAAATGTTGTAATTTTTGGCTTTTGACTTTTGCTGTAACCTCTAAAAATTTCTGCAAGCATTAGCACAATACGGTCGGGCGTGTCTTTTAACCCCTCGCGGTCGGGAGTTTCACCGATGTACATAAGAATTTCTTTTATGTGATTTTTTATTCTGACATCTGCTAATGTTTCTAATTTACCCATAATTATTTGATATTTAAGAGTTTATGAATTTGTACCGACAATTTCCATTGCGGATTTTTTTTAACAAAGTCTAAACAGTACGCAATATTTTCAGGCGCAACATCTATCGGCGAGACAAAATAATGGTCTGCTTTTGGCAGTTCTACTGTGTAGGGAATTTTGTCGCCTGCTTTTATAGCGTAACGAATTTCATTTACATTCAAAGGCATTGTTTTTTGAAGTTTCAAAATATCAACCTTTGGCGATACTGCAATATAACTTATTCCATCAGGGACAGGATTTGTGCCGTTGGTTTCAATGTAATTGATAAAGCGCAAAAAATAGGTCTGTAATATTTCTGCTGTCAGTTGTAAAGTTGGCTCTCCGCCTGTCCAAATAATTCTTTTACAGCGGTATTTCTCCACTTCTGTCAAAATCTCTTTGGGCGACATTTCCGTAAAACTTTCGTGTCTGGTATCGCAAAATGGACAATTCAGATTACAACCTGCCAAGCGCACAAAGACCGCAGGCATACCTGCATTTGCGCCCTCGCCCTGTACGCTGTGAAATATTTCATTGACCTTTAACTTCATATTCTATACGTTGCTATATTGTTTTCACTCTCCTGTACATGCGCCTGATAACAGTGCGGCACTTCGCTTACAATCCAACGCGCAATATTTTCTGCTGTCGGATTAAAAGGCAGAACATCATTGAGGCATTTGTGGTCTAACCTGTCGGAAATCAGTTTTTTAATTTCCGAAAAATCAATAATCATTCCGTTTTCGTTGAGCGTACTACTTTGGCAATACACGTCTATAATCCAATTATGTCCGTGCAGATTTTGGCACTTGCTTTCGTAGTTCAACTCCAAGCGGTGCGCCGCTGATATTTCCAAACGTTTTTTTATCCTGTACATATTATCCGCTTATTCTATTTGCGTATTCCGTTTTGTCCTCAATGCCTGCCGCTATAAATGCGTTCTTGCGGTTAAGACAACTGTTACACACTCCACATTGATAATCGCCCGACAGATAGCACGACCACGAACTAAATAACATTTCAGGGTCAATCTGTACGGATTTTTTGATTAAATCCGCCTTGTGCCAGCCGAGAACTGACGGCGTCTTGATTTTTATTTTGCGCTGCTTGCGCAATGTACCGAAGTCCATTGCCAACTCAAAGGCTTTAAAAAATTCAGGCGAACAATCGGGGAAACTGCGCTCGCCCTCAACCTCCTCACAATCATTCAAGTGGCTGCCAAGCCATACCTCATCAAAGCCGTGAGTATAAGCATAAACCATTGCAATCTGCAAGAACACTGCATTTCTCAAAGGAACGATAACGCTCTTTTCATAACCGTATTTTACGTCCTCTTCGGCGGCGGTGAGTTGGTTTTTGCCAAAAATTTCTTTTAGAGAAGTTATATCATAATCTACCAGCGGCAACTGATATTTCTCTGATAATAACTTAACGATTTCCGTTTCTTTGCTCGCTTTCTGACCATATTGAAACGTCAGCAGCGTAACATCGTAATCGTTTTTTAATGAAAGCGCGGTACTGATTGAATCCAATCCGCCCGATGCTAATACCAACACCTTCATTCCTTTAATAGTTTCTTTCTGCATATTTTTGAAGTTTAAGCCACTCTTTAAAATTGTGGCTGTTAATTGTTATGTAATCCTTTGTCTGTTTGCCTTTCGGTGCTTTAAACATCGAAATTTTGCCGTCTTTAAATTTATGAATTGCGCCGTATCTGCCTCCGCAAGACCATGTAGTAGAATCGACTGAATGAAATCTTATCTTGTCAAAATTCTGTGTGCCTGTAAATCCAAGACCGTGAATTTTACAATCGTTCTTTTTTGCCGTCCTAATAAACCAAGGCATATATTTTTCAAGCATGGCTCTGTACTTTTGTCCCCCTGTAATTATTCCGCCAAAAGCAACATAATCATAATTTCTTACCATCTCTAAAAAATACTCTTTGCCCCTCGAAATATGCCAAACAGAAATAGATTTTTTGTTCGTTAATAATTCAAGTTTGTCACGCAATCGTTCCACCTCTTTAAGTCCAATCAACGCATCAATATCAAGTTCAAAATATTTGTCAATGCTGTTTTCATTTATAAAATCTGCATATCTGCAACAATAATTTTCCCAATCAATTTTTGTTTTTGAGTTCTTTACAAATGTAAAAGCACCACTGTCAAGCAAGAAATTCCACGAATTTCTTATGAAAGGAATTTGCCAAGATTTTACATAATAAAAACTCTCTAAAATGTAAGTCCCTTTCATATATTCATCCGTCCGCAGAGGTTCGGGAATTGTCTGCGCCGCTGCTAAATAAATATTCATAAACTCAACATTTTTTCATAAAAAATATCCTCTTTGCTCTCTTCTATCGACTTTAATTTTTCGCTGATTTTGTTAAATCTTTCTTCGGAATATTCCAACACAATTTTGAATTTTGATGTCTGGTTAAAATTTCTTGCATCCTCAAAAAGATTATCAATATCGACCTCATCTATTTCAATTTTTGAAGTATCAAAATCCCAACTCTCCAACTCCGACAAATCCCACTCTTTGAGTAAATCAAAATCCCACTCGCCGCCATCATTGTTGGCAACAATACAAGCCTCGCGAAATTCCTCTGCGGAAAATTCTACTTCGCGGTAATGATACTTCCTTTCGTTCCATTTGATAAAGCCAAGAGCAACGGTTTTGTCAGGCTGATTATTAAAGAGTTTCACAATCTCAATATCTGCACCGTCAAAGATTTTGCTGCGTTGGTTGCCGCCTACATACGCCTTGTTGTTGCGGCAATATACCACGCCCGAGAGGTCGCCGAACTTCTGCAAGTCACTTTCAAGTCGCGCAAATTGTCTGTCAGTGATTTTGCGCGGATTTTTGTTGAATTGATAGTTTTTGTCGATAGTTTCCATTCGATTTTTATTTTTGCTGCAAAATTAAATTATTTTTTTCAAAAACATCAGTTACATTTGTAGATACATTTGTAGATACATTTGTAGTTATTTTTTTTAATATTTTTTTTAGATTTTTTAAAACGCCACATTATCACTCGGTTCGGGCATTGGAAAATCATCATCTTTCTCTATTTCGTAATAGTT
>JAISYF010000125.1 GCA_031270065.1 Prevotellaceae bacterium
TTAATTTACAAAATTACTCAAAAATTTTCATTCCGCCCCAGCCCTTCGGACTTCGCTTCGGCTACGCCTCCGCGAAGTCCGAAGGGCTGCTGCTATCAACAACGTTGTGAAACTTTACACGTAAGTATGTTTATCATACCTGAATTGTGTATTTGTTGTAATGCAGGCGACAAATGAGTTGCTGGTCCATAAATTGTTCCCGCAGGACGAACCCATACTGTCATTTGTAAATTATTCTTTGGGGAATACATAACAAAATCTTTTAGTTGGTCTGTATAATCTAAATATGATACATTTTTCACTTCTTCCAACGAAATGTTAGGAGTTAATCTGTCTGGAATACGATAATTTGCCGTTCCTATTTTTGAAAGAATACGAGTTTTAGGAATACTTGGGTCTATTCCAACTGCATTTTCTCCTGCTTGTCCAACCGCCCGTACTTGTGTCATTTTTTCTGCACCAGAAAGTTGTGTTTGTGTTCCCGTTTGCGAAGGTTGAGTGTTAGTTGTTGCCGTTGTTGGTGCTGGTGCAGTTGCTGTTGGCATTTTCCCTGTCAAAAAATCGCCTCCTGCTCTTGAGGCACTAATACCCTGTGCAACGCCTCCTAATACTGCGCCTGTACCTGCTCCTATTCCTGCACCAATCAGTCCGTTCAACAGTCCATCTCCAAAACTTGCTCCACCAAGCCAAGCCATACCCGCGCCATTTATAAATCCTCCTACTGCTCCTGCTGTGCCTCCTGCTATTGCTCCGCCTGCAAAACCTCCTATTCCTGCTGTTGCTAATGCTCCGCCGAGCGGGGTATCTTGAGTTATCTAATTTGTACCCAAGTTAATCCTGTAACCTTATCCTGAAATTCAGTAATACCACAAAAATCTACTTTGACAAATATATTTATTCTTCTGTTAAACGACAAGTCTTTTACAAGATATTTTTTACAAGAAATATCATTAACGACGGTATCCGATACTTCCATTTTGCAATCATCTTTTTTTGTGTAATTACCAGAAGTAATTTTATACTCATTATCATTACAAAATTGAACACTCATTCCATAAGTTATGTGTTCTTTTATAGAAATATCATCTTTAATGTCAGTTCGGTAATAGATGTCTAAATCACATTCATAATCAGGATATGATGAAAATTCATAATAACCTTTGCTGTAAAAATCAGTTACAATCAAATGAATAGTATCTAACTGATTTGAAACGTACGTCAAAGTATCTCCAAGTCTAAAAGAGATAAGTTGGAAATCATTCAAATCATACCCAGGACATTTTGCTGTAATACAAGAAGTCAAACATAAAGATGACAACAAAGCACTAAAAATATAATTTTTCATCATAAACTTAATTTGTTGGATAATTATATTCAAAAGTACCCCAATAATATGGGGAAGTAGCAATATTCCAGTCAATACCATAGTATCTTTCGAAATATTTTTTTGCACGCTTATTTGCTCGTTTTTCCGTCCAATATGTAGAGTGGTCTCCACTGCCCCCAGCACTAATAATGCTCGGTATGCCTATTGCAAACAAGTAAGATAATCCAAATGCACGGCTATCAATAGTATGTCCGTATTCGTGCATAAATAAAGGGTCAGATAATACATGTTCATCAAAACTTCCCATAATTTCATCACGTATATTTATGTTGATATAGTTACCTATACTTACTCCATTACGTTTATCCGAATTTTCATTTGTAGCAAACGTAGCACCACCAAGATAATCAACTCTATCCACATTACCACCGATATTCCGAATCTGAGTATAACCATGTCCAACAAGCGACTGCGGCATTTCCCAAGTGTGCCGTAAAAATCCCTGCGCAACTCCTCCAAACCAGTTGTTTTCATCCATGTAAAAATTACCTAAAAATGCTTTGGATCCATTACCTACGCCTTTCCAACCATCGTTAAAGGCTCCTGCCACTGTTCCTGCAACACCTAATCCCACTTGTGCAATTCCATAGTAAGTTATCGCCGTTTGAATCCCTTGACCAATGTATGGTATCAAAGGAGCAAACTGCCATGTAGCACCAAGTGCGGCACCGACTATTGCTCCCTGTGCAAAGTATTTCAAACCGTCTCCAAAATTATGAATATCCCCACGTATGGCATGTGCGGTTGTATTTCCAACTGCAAAAACTGCTGCTGCTACAAGGATTGGTACAAACCAAACGATTTCCCCACTCGGGTCCGTATATTTAAACGGATTATTCAAACAATACGCATATCTGTTAAAACTCTGCGTAAAGTCAGGTGCCTGCACATAAGGGTCGGGCGAAAGAAACCGTGCAAGAACAGGGTCGTAAATCCTGCCGTTCATATTGATAATATTGAGCGCGGTCAGATGTTCGTGTGCTGTGTAGCCGCGGTCGGTAATATCTGGATTCTCTGCTTCATCAATGCGAGTGCGTCCGCCCCACACTGTATATTGAAATTCATTTACAATATTGCCTGCTGTGTCTGTTATTACCTGTACAGACCCAAGATTGTCGGAATAAACATAATATAAATCTGAATTTTCTTCTTTGGTTTTACGAATTGCGGTTAATCCGACTGGCGTTCTTATATAATCAATATAAGTTGTATCTCCGTTTTCTATTTCTATTTCTATTTCCAAATTTCCAAAATAAAACCGTTCTTTATCCTGTTGTTCTATTTTTGAAAAAACAGATTTTATTCTCTGCCTGTTAAAACCATAATCTATTAAGTATGTTACAGAATCTTGCGAAACAGAAGTAACTTTATTGAAAGCATTATAAGTTAAAATTTGCAAAATATCTGAAACTTCATCGCCGACTGTGCCGTCTTCTATTCCGCTTACTGCATTGGGCTGCGGAAGTTCATACAGATATGTTCCGACATCGTTTTTTGTGATAATATTTCCGTTGTTCTCATACAAAATTGTATCTGTTATAACATCATTTAAAGTTACACTTGTCAAGCGGTTAAGTTTATCATAACGGATAACTTCATTGTGATTGGTTTTGTGATTATTTCTCTGAATTAAATTATAATTTTTGTCGTATTGATATGATAAATTTTGTACTTCATTATCATTTTTATGAGAATTTATAGAAGATAATAATCTGTTTGGCAAATAATTTTTTTCAACATTCGTTCCGTTACCTGTCTTAAATCCTGTAATTTGTCCTCTTGAATTTGAATTTGTCAAAGTCCAAACAAGTGAGTTATCAACCATTACCGTATCAATATTGCCATATTTATCATAACTGTATTCAGTTTGCATGCCACTTGGCGATTGCGTTTTTATCGGTCGCCAAAGATTATCGTAAGCAACAATTTCATTTTCAACAAATCCAATATTTGGCTGAAAATCACACTTTTTCAACACAGTGTGATTTGAATTATATGTGAATTTTTGAGAATGTTTTAAAATATCATTTTCATATAAAGCAACAGAATCTATTTGACCAACACCGCTACCAGACTGCACATAAGAGTATAAATATCTGTATTCTTTTGCGGGCGTTGTTTCTGTTTCTGCCTGTTGGATAATTTTTACAGAATCGCGCAACGCTCTGTCGTAGAACATTGTAGTAACATCATTTTTTGCGCTAATCTGTGTTTTTAACATACCGTTTGGGTCTTTAAGTTTTGTTTGATTGCCCCCGTCTTGTAAAAATATCAATCCAATACTTTACTGTCATTGTTACAAAAAAATAGCCGTCTTGATTTTTAAATTTACACTTACTACTCGTAACTGATTGATTATAAGTCAGTTATGCGGCACGGGTTGCAAATCCGCGCCAACGGGGAAGTTAAATTATCTATTTCATTGTCAATCCATAATTTTGAATAATTTCTTTTTGCCCAATCACTATTAAAATAATTTACGATTGCATTTTTAAGATAAATACCTGCTGTAATATTTTTAAAAGAAACCAAATTTAATAATTTTAACAAATAATTAATAGAATTTTTGTAAAAATATGACACTAAAAATGATATTAAAACATATATTCCGCATAATGAATTGCCAATTGGTCTTGGATTGTTTAACATATTTTCTTTTGATAATATGTTTTCTGTAAATTCATTCGCCAGTAAAGGCAATGCTTCTGTTGGAGACACGTTGCAATATTGAACTAATAAATAAAATGAATTTTGATTATTTTCTATATAATTTAATACATATTTTTTATATAATTCTTGTGGCGGCAAATAACGCAAATTCATTAATAAAGATATTATTATTTTTTTGCATTCGCTATCAATATCATCCTCTATTTCATTGTAAATATTAACAATATAAGGGCATAACTCTACTGCTTTCATCTCTTCTATAATAATTAAAGCGGTATAACGCAATTCATTTGCATTAAATTTTATTTCTCGCAGAAAAAAATCTAATACTTGTTGCTTTTCGTTTTCATCTGTATTTAATAGTTGTTTTGCTATTATTTTATGAAAATCACAACTGTTTTTTTGTAAAACAGCATATTCGTGTTCATATTCTCTAATAATATTAATAATTTTATTGTCAGTTAGCATATTTTATGGTAAAGGTGTTATAATAATTTGCGCCCCATTTTGAACCCAACCATTGTAAATAATTTCCCAGCCACCGCCGCCTTGATTAAAAACATTCCCATTAACCGTTCTAATTATCATTATTTTGTTTGGGTCAAGAGTAGCACCAGAAATTTCAACTTTAAAGTTAGGTACTTTGTTTAAAGACAAATCACTTACGGCACTAACTTTTGTTAGCGAGCCATCGGTTGTAAAATATGTTGGATTTTTAGGATTGGCATCTATTTTTCCTATTGTTGTCCAATTACTTGGGTCTTGGTCTGTATAATGATAAACTTTTTCTGGCAACTTTATTTCAGAAGGATTTTTATAATTTGCATTATATCTACTTGGTTCTGTTGAAGTTGTTGGTTGCGTGGCAGAATTATTTGTCGTTGCCGCTGTTTGTGTTGGTGGAGTTGGCATTTTCCCTGTCCAAAAATTGCCTCCTGCTTCTAAGGCACTAATACCCTGTACAACACCTCCTAATACTGCGCCTGTACCTGCTCCTATTCCTGCACCAATCAGTCCGTTCAACAGTCCATCTCCAAAACTTGTTCCACCAAGCCAAGCCATACCCGCGCCATTTATAAATCCTCCTACTGCTCCTGCTGTGCCTCCTGCTATTGCTCCGCCTGCAAAACCTCCTATTCCTATTGCTCCGGCAACTGCACCTCCTGCCCAACCTGCTGCGGCACCTCCAACACCGCCAATTAACGCGCCACAAACCGTATAACCTACCATTTCCCAACCTGTTGCTCCGTTTGCCTCTCCTATTTGATGTCCTATATAAGCACCGACAATTATTCCAACAACTGCGCCAATAACAATAGCAGTTACAACAAACTCGCCACTCGGGTCTGAAAATTTAAACGGATTATTCAAACAATACGCATATCTGTTAAAACTTTGCGTAAAGTCGGGTGCCTGTACAAACGGGTCGGGGCTTAAAAACCTTGCTAAAACAGGGTCGTAAATCCTGCCGTTCATATTTATCAAACCGAGAGCCAAAAGGTGTTCGTGTCCTGTGTAGCCTCTATCTGTAATGTCTTCGCCGTCAAGCAGTGTGCGCACTCCCCACGCACTATATGCGTAGCTGCTTACTATCTCGCCATCTGTGTCTGTAATTTTTTCAATACTGCCCTGTCTATCAGTAAAAACGTAAAATATTTCCTCATTTTTTACAATCGCCGTTAATCCTGTGGGCGTAAAAATATAATCTACCTCTGTTTCATTGTTGTTTTCGTCAATATCAAGTTCGTAAATGCCGAAATAGTAGCGGGTTTTCTTTAAATTACCATTTTCAAAGAACTCTGTTTTTATGCGTTGCTGGTCAAGACCGTAATAAATCTTGTATTCTACTGTAATGTTCTCTAAATCAACACCTTGTGCAACACGACTTACTTTATTAAAAGATGTATATTCTATAAACTGCTTTTCGTCGCTGATATTGTTTTCTACTGGAATATCCTCTATTCCGCGCATTGAGTGCGGTTTATCCTCATCATCGTAAAAATATTTTCCTACATCTGTTTTTTCGTCAATATTTCCATTGTTGTAATAAGAAATTTCCTGTTGCGAAACATCATTCAAATAAGTTTTTGTCAAGCGGTCAAGATTATCATACTCAAAATGTTCGTTTCTGTTATTTTTCAAGTCGTTTCTTACAAGAAGATTTCCTGTCTGCGCCTCGTATTCATAATGATTGTTTTGTATAAAATCATTGCCTTTTTTTGCCTGAATATCAAGCAGTTCGCCTCTGCGGTTGTAGGTATTTACAGTAGAAATTCCGTTGCCAAAATCATAATGTGTAAATTGTCCGTTTGAGTTCTGCGCTGTGCCGTGCCAGATTACGTTTTCGCCGTTTTTTACCTCTATCAAATTGCCAAAATCGTTATACTTGTTTGTTGTAACAAAACCGCTCGGCGAAGTTGTTGTTTTCAGCCGCCAAAGGTAATCATAATTATAGAAAAATGCAAATGTTTTTTCAACAAAATTTTCAAAAATATGGTCTGTAACGCTTTCAACGAGTTGTTTATTGTTATAAGTATATGATTTTGAGTGAGTTATAATACTATTTTCTTTTAACTCAACACTTTCTAATTGTCCGATGCCGTTGCCTGTTTCTATATATTGGTACGAAGTTTCAGAAATACCGATTATAATGCCGTTTTTGTCTTTGTCGGTTACGGTTTTATTTTCTGTACGCCCTGCAATATCATATTCCATTTCTGTAATATCGTTGTTGGCATTGGTCTGTTTTTTGAGTTGTCCGTCTGCATAATATTCGTAGGAAACAGTACCTGCATTTGGGTCGTGCAGTTCTTTTTGTCTGCCTGCTTCATCATATACAATTAAGGTTTCAGAAGTCAATCCGCCAGATTCTACTTTTACATTTATCGGACTGCTGAGAGCGTTATAAGTATAGGTAATTGTTCCGCCTGCATCTGTGCGCTCGGTTACTTCGCCCAAAATGTTGGTTGTGGTGGTGGTTGCCTGTTCCGTTTTTGGCGGGGTAACAGTAACTTTACCCTCTGCATCATTGTAACTATACGAGGTTGTCAAAGTGTTTTCGCCGTCAAAAAGTTTTTCTTCGGTAACTCGCTGCAAATAGTCGTCATAAAGAAATTCGGTATAAATTTCAGTTTCTCCATCATAATGAGGTTTAGTTTTTTTATTGACTTTGAGTTTTAAAAAATCATATTCGGTATTAGATTTTAGCATTGCACCGCCAAAACCGAGAGTTTCGGAGTAGATTTCTAATCCATGCGAATTATAATGCGTTTCTTTGAGTTTGCCGTATTTGGAGGAGGTTTCAGTGGTTTTGAATAATGTTTTCCCTTCGCCCCACGAAGTATTGTAAAATATTTTTTCGTTGTTGGGTAAAATTTTAGTATCAAGTTGCCCCAAAACGTCATACAGGTAAGATGTTGTAATTCCATCAATGCCCGTTTCATTCTCTAATTGCCCAAAATTGTTGTACCATTTATATGATTTTTGACCTAATACATTTTCTGTTTCTGTAACAAAACAAAATGCATCATCATAAGCATATTTAGTAACGTGCGGCTCTGTATAATCGCTGTTGGTTACGGTAATTTTTTTTAGATTGCCTGTCGGATAATATTCATAAGCGGTTGTATTTTCTGCGTATGTGTTTTTATTTTCGATAGAAGTTTCAATATTCCCTTTATTATCATAAGTATAAGAGGTTTTAAAAATATATTCCTCTTCCTGTCCCTCTCGTGATTTTGTAACTTTCACTATTTGAGGCAGATATGCAATTCCGCCAGCTACTCCTCGTTGTTGAAAATTAATATATTCCTTAATAATTGTAATATCGCCCTTTTTTTGAGTTTCTTTATATAGTATGCCATCTCCATTGTAATCATATTCTGTTGTAGTAGTAATATTTTTTATTTTGTCAAAGAAAAATTGCTTTTTTATTATTGGTATAAAACGTTTTTCGCCGTTTTGACCTCGCTGAATGTTTGCATTTCCGCAAAAAATAATATTATTCCAATTTGAAGTTTCGGAAATTTTTACATTATCAACGTATATAGTTCTATTTTTAAGATTAACAGCATAAAAAGCATTAACAAACAATTGACATTCTGTTTTTATTTCATACTCAGAAACTATTTTTTGTTTTGTTCTACTATTTGTAGTCGTTATTTTTTCAAAACCCAACAATCCTTTGCCTTTGATATGTATTTTCGGATTTTCATAATCATAAGCGGTTATTGTGCCTGTTGTTGATACATACTTATCAACAACCATAAGTGGTGTTTTCAGGTTGCGCATATCGCTTGAAGAACTTTGTTCCTCATTATTGTATTCTGAAAAATATTTATATTTAAATCTTTCCGTTTGTCCAAAACCATTTGTAATAGAATGAACAACATTGCGCTTGTTTGCAGAGGGCATAGTAAAGATTTTGAAAATTCCGTTTTCGACATATACCAAATCCTGCACACCGTCATTATTGATGTCTATTACAACGGGTTGCATTTTAGAAAGTTGTTCTTTAGTATAGAAGGTTTTATCAGCCTTAAAAGTCCCATTTATATTTTTGTAAAAATGCCATTGTGTGTCACAAAAACCTTTACAACTTTTAAGAAATGTTTCGTCTGCAATCACAATATCCATTAAGCCATCGCCATTGTAATCAAGAAAAATCGGATACTGGTCATCATCTTTTTTATATTCACTGTGGCTACTCGCTCTTGCAATATTTAGTTCTTCTTGCACTGTCGGCTTGGCATCTAATCCATTACTAAAAGCAATATGCCATTCATAATCTGGTTCGGTATGTTTATTGCCTTGATAAACAATATCTGTTCTGCCATCATCATTTACATCAATAGAATAAAGTGATTGAAAAAATGGTTTATATCTAATAAAAATTGCACCTTCTTTAAAAAAGAAATGTCCTTTATCATTATCTGTGTTCCAATTTTTTGATTCTTGAATTGTGATATGGTCGTTATATGCTACATTAGAGGAATATTTAGGGGTTAATAGATGTAAAAAATCAAGTTTGCCGTCAGCATTAAAATCGCCCAATAATTGTTGCCCTTCAATTTTTATATTTTTTTCTGTATTTATCCAATTATTCTCATAGTTGTTAAAAGTACAATTGGTCGCACCATATAGTTTTCCAATAAATATACCTTGATTATTAGCAAATTGTGATAAATCAGTTGTTTCGCTTTTATACCCGACTATCACAATATCTAAATATTCATCGTCATTAAGATTTGTCAATACTGCATTATATTGTAATTTATAGTCATAAAGCACGTCAAAATTTGGAATAATATTCGTGTTTAATAATGATAATGTTGTATTGCTGGAATTAATAGCATACACATTTAGATGAAAATCTCCGTTGTGTTTATCATAATTACAAAGTACAATTTCGCTTTTGCCATTATTGTCTAAATCTGCAACCATTAATTTAGGAATAAAATATTTTTCTGAATTTGGTTGAAATTCTCTAATCGGCAAAGTAGAATTCTTTAAATATACCTTGATAGTTCCTGCTACTACGTCATTTGTTGTCCATTTGCCGCCATAAAGTTCTATTATATCACTATAACCATCTCCATCAATATCCCCAGTATACAAACAAGTATTATCTTTTTGTGATAATGTAGTGGTATGGCTTAACTCTCTTTTTTCTATTTCACTTTCTTCTCCCCATCCGATTTTTGTGCTATTGATATATTGCCTATTTGTTTTAAAAATGTGAGAAGTAAAAGATAGATTGGGGATTGCAAAAAACGGCTTTATTGCATCTAATTTTGCATTTGTTTCACTTGTGTTATACACTAAACTATAACCTTTTACAAGTTTATTGTTTGTGTATATATCTATTTCGTCTAACAAATTTTCCTGTTTTAAACAAAAACCATTTATGTAGCGTTTTTTTGGACTTTTGGTATTGTTATCATATATGAACTTAATTTTATTTTCTCCATATCTAACAAACCTTAAATATTGCCCATTGTCCTGATATGTATATTCTATTTCATTGCCATTTACATCTTTTTGTTTATTCATTATCCAAGCCATAACTTTGTCGCTGTCTTTTAGCAGAGCATCATCAGTTTTGCCGTATTCTACAATATTTCCCTCTTTTGTGGTAAGTTCAAAATAGATTTTTTGCGTTTCAGGGTTTGTTTTTATCTGTACACGAGTATAATTTTCCTGTTCGCCGCTATAAATTGTGCCTGATTGAAAATGATTGCCCGAAAGTAATATCAATCTTTGTCCGTCAATATACAAGCAGTCTGTTTTGTCAAATTTTATTGTTTGTGCATCAATAGTTCCATTGTCTGTTTTGTCAAAATAAAAAGTTTGCATACCGCGGCTAATACTCGACAATCCCCCAATATCCCAACCTATTCCCAATGCGCCGTAACCGCCCTGTGAGTTGTAGGCAATAGAGATTTGTGGTTGAAAACCATTTGTGCCAATAGGTACTTCTATCGGTATATTATATGTTGCTGCACCGGTTGGACTTACCGCTGCCTCGCCAGCCAATGAGCCGACAGGCAGATTGTTATTAATTTCGCCAATAGGATACAATTCGTTCTCTATAATTGCAGTTTGTAATACCTCATTGACCTCTCCCGGAGTTGGTGTTGCCGCAATGTAATCCTCTTTTAATGGAAGAATTAAAGATGAAGTAACGTGTATTTCGTTGCGCTGCAAAGAAAGAAGATTGTTTGATTTTGTGCCGTTATGAGCGCGAATATCCCAAAAAGTTGAATATTCTCTGCCTGCTTCAACTACTCTTTTAAAACGATACGACATCTCATCAACAGTATGTTTTCCGTCAAATAAACTGATTTTTTCTCCGTCATTTTGCAAGACAAACCTGTTTTGATATATGATTTGCGTATTCTCTGGCATTTCAGGGAATAAATCTGACAATATAAAATCCGTATCAGAACTTTTGAATGCAATAACTATGTTCGCATATGAGGAAATAATTGTGTTGTTTGGGAAAGTAAAGCCATTTCTGTTGTCTTTTATTTTCCAACCAGAAATATCAATATCTTCCAATGTTGGATTGTATATTTCGATAAACTCTCCGCTATGATGTCTTAAAACATCGCACTGAACATTTTCCTCCAACGGCGTATCATAAAACACCTCTGAAATAATCACAGGGCGGATTTGTGCTTGCGACAAAAGGCACGCAAAAAGGGCAAGTATGATAAAAATCTTTTTCATTGTTTTATAATTTTGTACGTTTCAGTTTTGTTGTTTATTTTGAGGCGTAGCAGGTATGCGCCTGTTGAGTAGCCGCTCAAATTGAGCAGTAGTGGATTGCTTGCGCTTGCGCCGCTAAAAATATGCTTGCCGTTTAGTTCGGAAAGTGTGTAATATGCTGTTGTTTCTGCATCTTTATTTTGAAATTCTATTTGCAAAATTCCCTTTGTTGGATTGGGGAAAAGCGTTATTTTTATATCGCCCAAAATATCTTCAACTTGCACAGAATCAGTGTTTTGAGTGTTGTCTTCTTCACCTTCGGAATTGTTTCTTGCGGGCGTGTGAGCAGGCGATTGCATCACTACGGTTTTGTACTTTATGATACAATTTCCTGCATTGTCGTAGTCGAAATTTACTGTGTTTTGCGATTTTATGGCAGAAAATACAAAACAGAATAAAATTAAAGAAAATGTAATTTTTTTCATAGTTATTTATATTTTTGTTTCTCGCAAGGAACACTAAGTTTATTGCAGAGTTTGCAAAGTTTTTTCTGCGCTCTTTGCGTGAAAATATTAATTTAAAGATTGTTTCAAAGCACTAATTTCACTTTTTGTCGCGTTGTAATCGGCATTGTTATATTTTTTTTGCAGTTTTGCCAACGCGCTCAATGCCTTAATTTGTTCCATAACACTCCTTTGATTTTTTGAAATATAATCGCGATATTTTTCCAAATAGGGCGCAATTCGGTCTTCTACATTATATTGTTTTCCGCATAATGCTTTTTGAATGTTTATTGCCTTGCTTTTCTGATTGTCAGGGAATGTTTTTGCATAATGTTCCATTAAACTGTACGCCACTCCGCCAACGCCTTTTTGCGTTTCGATACCTTCGAGCAATGCTGTCCGCGCCGCTGTTTTGTTGTTTTCTTTTGCTTTAATTGCGGCAAGCGAGTTGTAATACGCGCCTTTTCCAACATTTGTAAGGTCGTTGAGATATTGCACAACGGAGTTTAGCAAAGTTTTTGCCTCATTGAGAGCGGGCGTGTTGTTGCTATATTTTGCAAGCGAGGCGGCAAGTGCTAACGCGCTGTAAATGTTGTTGTTAGAATTATAAAAATAGCGGTTAAGAGCAATAATTCTATCATTTTGATTGCGTTTTTTGTAATATTTTCGCAAAAAACCAACCGAATTTGTATCTTTTATGTCGTCAGTCAGAATTTGCATACCCCATTTTTCCACTTTTTGCACATTATTATTTTGTGCATTATTGGCTAAATATGAATAATGCACACGTTTTTGCGCCTTTTTTTCGGAATTTTCGCGTTCCTGCCTTTCGTGATTTGAGTGCAAATTGCGCCTGTTTCTGCCTCTGCCCTGCCCATTTCCATTTCCATTATTTTGATTTACATTAATATTGCTATTTTCTTGCGGAATATTTGGTTTGCGCGATGTCCGCGTAGTTGCATATTTTGTTGAAACAGAAGTAGTTAAAGTTTCTATTTGCGAAATTATATTTTCAGAAAGCGAAATTGTAGAACTGCTGCGCGGATTTTCGTTATATTTTTCCATTAGCCGCAAAAAATCTTTTAAATCAAGCAAAAAACACTCTTTCGGATTAAGTGCATTTGCCTCAATTATTTTTTCGGCTGCAAATTCATAAAGATTTGAAATTTTGTTTTCATTAGAAAATTGTTGTGCCGCAGAAGCATTTCCCAAGCATAAATTTCTCAAAATCAGCCCATAATGATGTAGAAAAAACGCATTTTGAGAATTTGCCGCTACTCCCTGCCGAAAAAGTTCCGCCGCCGTTTTCAGATTTTGTTCCGCACCATAAACTTTTGCCAAACCGTCATAAAGGAATAACGTATTAGGGTGATTTTCAATTAGTTGCGTTAAATGCGAAGTCGCGGTAGAATATTGTTTTTGGTAAAAATATTCCTTTGCCTGCTTGTAGAGAGCCATCAAGTTGGAGTTGTCGGGCGCGGGCGGATTGTTTTGAGTAGAAAAAAATTCTGTTGCACCGCCAATCGCCCGCAACGAACTTGCCAACATTGCCGAGCCAATGCCCAAAACAGATTTTTTAAGAAATTCTCTTCTTCCTATTTGTTTTGCCATAATTGTAACATTTTATTGGTCAAGATTTTAGAAAAAAAAGAAAGAATTATGGTGGGATTATTGATACCACACATTGCCACACCACAAGGGTTGCCGCATTAGATTATACTACATAATTCTTTCGACTGTAAAGATAAATCTTAAAAATAAATTTAAAACTATTTTTTATTGTAATTTTCTTGCAAATTTATTGTACAATAAATATACAAGAAAATTAAGTTATAGTATTGTAATACAATGAATTATGCCCCTTGTTGCAACTGGTTTTTTGCAAATTTTATTTTTTTTTGTACAATTCTTTCAAAAAAATATATTACCTTTGCAAAAAATGCTTTTATGGAAAAGCAAAAACTCAAACAAATTAGAAAACAAAAAGGGTTTTCTCAACAAGAAATGGCAAACTCTATCTGTACTGATGTTTCCAACTATTGCCGCAAAGAAAAAGGATATGTCGGGATAACAAAACAGGAGTGGCGCAAACTTGCTACTGCGCTAAATGTGTCAGAAGAAGATATTTATCAGGCAAATGAGTCTGTGAATAACCCCTGTTTTGATAATTCAAGCATCACAAACCAAAATGTTGGTATTTCTGCCCCTATGCTTAAACAATTACTCGACTATATTACCTTATTGAAAGAGGAAAATAGCAGATTGAAGCAAGAGATTGAAAAAAAGCGGTAAAATTTTCTTAGTATTTCGTTTTTTTTGTAACTTTACTCTCTAAATTTTTTATAAAAAAATCACCA
The DNA here is from genome assembly GCA_031270065.1 of Prevotellaceae bacterium. Lineage (GTDB taxonomy): Bacteria > Bacteroidota > Bacteroidia > Bacteroidales > Paludibacteraceae > F0058. Next base: position 14,127 of record JAISYF010000125.1, read on the forward strand.
ACCGCACAAAAAAATGTTCGTGTAGTTCGTGTGGTCAGTGGTAAAAAAACACGTTTGTAGTAAAAAAACTTGAAAATGAAATTAAATTTAAAAAAATCGCTTGTGTTTTTCGATTTGGAAACCACAGGCATCAACATCAGTGCAGACAGAATTGTAGAATTGACGTATCTAAAAATTGAGCCAAACGGCACAGAAACAGTCAAAACTATCAGAATAAACCCCGAAATGCACATACCCGAAAAAGCGTCTGAACTTCACGGAATTTATGACGAAGACGTGATAGACAGCCCCACTTTCGCCCAAATTGCAAAGAGCCTCGCCTTCGACATAAAAGGCTGCGACTTGGCAGGTTACAACAGCAACCGCTTTGATATTCCACTGCTTGCAGAGGAGTTTTTGCGCGCCGAAGTTGATATTGACCTCAAAAAGTGCAAATTTGTTGATGCAATGGTGATTTTTTACAAAATGGAACAGCGCACTCTGTCTGCTGCATATCAGTTTTATTGCGGAAAAGATTTGAAAAACGCGCACACATCTGAGGCGGACACGCGGGCAACTTACGAAATTTTGCTCTCGCAGTTGGACAAATACCCGAATCTTGAAAATTCTGTGGATTTTCTCTCCGAATTTTCGGCGCATACCAATAACGCAGATTTTGCAGGCAGGATTATTTATGACGAAAAAAAGAGGGAGATTTTTAATTTTGGGCAATACAAAGGTCAAGTAGTGGCAGATGTTTTCCGCCAAAATCAGAATTATTATGCGTGGATGATGTCGTGCGATTTTCCGCTTTATACAAAAAAAGTTATTACAGAAATAAAATTAAGGGAAAAATTAGAGAACGTTAGAAATTGATGTCATTTCGACTTCATTCAATCTTCTACACGGTCATTGAGCAAAGCGGTTAGTAAGTTTATCGAACTGCCGAAAAATGACATCAACTTTTAGTTTTTATCTTTTAACATAAAAAAAAATATGGAATTACCTTTTGCAGAATCTTGGAAAATAAAAATGGTTGAGCCGATACGAAAATCCACGCGTCAGGAACGCGAAAAATGGCTCAAAGCGGCGCACTACAACGTCTTTCAACTCGATGCCGAACATGTCTATATCGACCTGCTCACCGACAGCGGCACAGGTGCAATGTCCGACCGCCAATGGGGTGCAATGATGACTGGCGATGAAAGTTATGCGGGCGCAACGTCTTTCAAATTTATGCGCAGTACTATTGAGAAAATCACTGGATTTCAATATGTTGTGCCGACACATCAGGGCAGAGCAGCGGAAAATGTGCTGTTTTCGGTGTTGATAAAAGAGGGCGATTTTGTGCCCGGCAATTCGCATTTCGACACCACAAAAGGGCATATTGAGAGCAGGAAAGCATTTGCGGTAGACTGTACCGTTGATATTGCCAAAAATACGCAACTCGAAACGCCTTTTAAAGGCAATGTTGATATTGAAAAACTTGACAAATTTCTTGCGCAACACGCTGATAATACGCCGTTTATAATTGTTACCATAACCAACAATACGGCTGGCGGGCAACCGGTTTCCATGCAAAATTTGCGTGAAGTTCGGCAGATTGCGGACAAATATCACAAGCCTGTTGTGTTCGACTCGGCTCGTTTTGCCGAAAACGCATATTTTATAAAAACTCGCGAAAAAGGCTTTGAAAACAGAACAATTAAGCAGATTTGCCTCGAAATGTTTTCTTACGCCGATTCTATGACAATGAGCGCAAAAAAAGACGCGATTGTGAATATGGGCGGTTTTATCGCAACAAAACGGCAGGACTGGTACGACAAATCGAAGGTTGTGGGCATCATTTACGAGGGTTATCTCACTTACGGCGGAATGAACGGGCGCGATATGAATGCTCTTGCCGTTGGACTTGACGAAAATACCGAGTTCGACAACCTCGAAACTCGCATAAAACAAGTGGAATATCTCGCTAAAAAACTTGACGAATACGGCATTCCGTATCAACGTCCAGCAGGCGGACACGCTATTTTTGTTGATGCGCCGAAAGTTCTGACGCACGTTCCGAAAGAGGAATTTCCTGCTCAAACATTAACGATTGAACTCTATTTGGAGGCGGGCATTCGCGGTTGCGAAATCGGCTATTTGCTTGCCGACCGCGACCCGATTACGCGCGAAAACCGTTTCGACGGGCTTGATTTGCTGCGTTTGGCAATTCCGCGCAGAGTTTATACCGACAATCATATTAATGTTGTCGCCGTTGCACTCAAAAACGTGTTCGACCGCCGCGAAACCATAACGCACGGAGTAAAAATTGCGTGGGAATCTGAGTTGATGAGGCATTTTACGGTGAAATTGGAGAGATTGTAAAAAGAAAGAGGATTTGAGGATTTGAAAATGCAAAAATGCAATTTGAGGTTTTAATTTCAAATCTTCATTTTTTTATCGCTTAATCGTCAACCTCAACCAATTTATTAGATATAGCGTAAATGGTAAGACCTGCTGCGCTGTGGATTTGCAGTTTTGAGGCGATATTTCGGCGGTGCGTGATAATGGTATGCACCGAAAGGCAAAGTTTGTCGGCGATTTGCTTGTTGGTCAAGCCTTTAATTACGCCGAGAATAACATCTTTTTCCCGCATGGACAACACGTTTTGCGGTTTGTCCTTTTCTGGCGGCTCATTTATTAATGAAAGAATTTTTTTACCAATAAAATCCTCGCTGTCATAAATCGAAATTGCCCTATCGTAGTCTTTCAAAATGCTTTGTTCGAGAAAAACCGTTTGCAGAGCAACAGTTTTTGTATTTGCTGACAAAATATTTTTTTTGAAAGCGTTAAAACCAAACGATCCTACAAGAATTGGGTTAATAAACAGAATATCAGGCTTGTGGCGGTTGAGAGCAAGCTTCAACTGTTCCAATTCATTAGCATAAAAAAAATCAACATTGTGGTAGATATGTTTCAGCACAGCAGCAACACCTTTTCTGATTATTTCTGACGACTCTGCAATAACTATTTTTATTTGCGGTTTCATAATGGATTTGGCAATTTGAGGATTTGAGGATTTGAAAATTTGAAATTGGGTTGTTAGGGTGTTTTAAATTTTTAAATTATCAAATTCTATTTTTAAAATTTTCGGCACAAGCAGCCTGTTTTCTATTGCGTTGTGCGAGGCTAAATCTTCTTCGCAGGTGAAAATGTCGAAGAGTACGCTGGTGAGTTCGTAGGTGCTTTTTATCGGGTAATATTTTATTATAATGCTTTTAAATTCGGTCAGACGCGCCTCAATTTGATTGTGTTGGCGGGCAAACATTTCTATATTGTAGTTCGCTTTCGGCTTGCCTTCGATTAGCGATAAAATATAGGGAAAAACTGTTTTTTCCTCGTAATTCATATGCTTTTTTACCTCAGCAACATATTCGTCAAAATAAAAAAGAACAGCCTTTGAAAGTTCGGAATTGCCGTTTTGCAGCACTTCCGACAATTTTTCGCGTATAGCAGGCAAACGGAATTGCAAAAAATAGGAATGTGAATTTTGTAAATATTTCAAAACCGCCTTTAACGACACCTCTTTTACACTGAAGTTTGTCTTGTTTTCAACATCAAGCAACGCCTCCACAATAGCGAGAAAAGTATTTGTATCTACTTGATTTTCAGCGCATACTTCGCGGATTGTTTTGTCGCCGAACCCAAGCGCAATTCCAAAACGCGCCATCACAAGCATCATCTTGTAGTGGCTCGTTACAAGCAAACTCATTTTGTCAGTAGGTTTGTACATAATCAGTTGTAAGTTAAACTTTGTAAGTAATAAGCAGGGGCGCAATTAAATTGCGCCCTTACAAAATTATTTATTGCAAAAAATTATTTGTATCTTTTATTCAAAAACGCCAAAACTTCTTTGGTAATATTCAAAGCCTCGTCTGAATAAAGTACGTTGTCGTTCATTGAATTTGTTGAAAGCACAAGCGAAAATCTGCCTTTGTTGAGTTCTTTGATAGCGAGTTCGATGCTGTCTTTTAATTGCTGTCCAAGTTTCGATTGTTCAACCATAAAATCGTTTTCGAGTTTTGCGCTATGTTCCTGTAAATCAGTCTGTTTTTTTTGCAAACGATTTGCTTCGCTTTCCGCTCTTTCGCGGCTTAGGAATGCGTTATTTTCATATTTTTTCTGAAAATCTGCCATTTCATTGCTTAATTGGCGTGCCTTTGTGTTGAGAGAAAGGCGCGCGTCTTCTGCTTTTCTTGTTAAAGATTCTTGTGCATTTACGGCAAAGGCGTAATTCAAAATAATTGAATCGGAATTTACCACAGCAATCGACAAAGAAGTTGTTTTCTCTGTTGTTTCATTCGGCTCAACGACAGTTTGTCCGTTATTCTGCGAATTTTTGCACGCTGCAAAAATCACTGCAACCGTTAATAGAAAAAAGATTTTTTTCATAAATAATCTTTTAATTTTTAATTATTAATTTTCAATTATTCAAGCAAGTTATTCCGCGTTTTTTTAATTCTTTATTTGCCGAAATGTGCGTGTTTGGAAATTTACCGTTTTTTGTAAAAAAAACTTTTATTCCCAGCATCGCAAATCCTGCAAAAAGCAGTATAAATGTTATTATAAACGCCTCAAACATAGCCTGAATTTTTTGACTGCAAAATTAATAAAAATTTTTCTTATGAAAAACAGTTTTGTTAAAAAAAAAAATTTAGTGTTTTTTTTATTATTAATTTAACTTTCGCAAGCTTGTTAAATCATTGATATTGAGACAATTAAAGCAATCAGTAATTTTGCAAGATGCTCATAATTAGAAAGTTAGTGTTTTTTGTCCCGAAGGGACAGTACCTTAATAACCGCAGGTAAGGCGGTAGCCGCAGCCTGCGGAAGCAAAATACCTCCCCGACATCAACTCCGTAGGAGTTGAACTGTGGCGATAAAGTTCAACTCCTACGGAGTTGATGTAAGGGGGGCTTACTTACCCTGCACTGCACTTCGCTGCGTTTGTGCAGGGTTATGAAAGTAACGCCCTATCGGGCGAAAACTACAAATATTGATTGTTAGCGAGTTGAGATACTTGCGAAAGTTGAATTAATAATTAATTTAACATTTTTCTTTCTTTAAATTGCTCAAATATTCAAATTGCATTTTCAAATTGCATTTTTGCATTTTCAAATCTTCAAATTATCAAATTTTCAAATTGTATTTAAAATTTGTGTTCCAAAAAAATTTAAAAAAATTTGTTTATTTTCAAAAAATAATTACTACCTTTGCGTTTTAGTATTAAATTTCAGGGATTTTAAAAACTTACAATTATGAAAAAATCTACATCTTTATTGATTTTTATTTGTGTTTTGCTTTCTATTCAAAGCATTTTTGCCGTTTGCAATTTGACCAATGTAACTGTTAACACAAATGTTGAAAGACCTGCCGGGTCAGGCATTATGGGTATTACAATCGGAAATTTTACAGGAACAGCCACCTACGACATTATCCTAACCCGCTCTTCAACGGGGGAAGAAACCATTATCAACGGCGTTTCGGCAAATCCGCCTGTTTATAATTATTTTATTCCCTATACCGATTTATACAACGGCGACTATACTGTAAAGATGCGCCGTCATTGCTCCAACGGCGAGGAAAGCGATTGGTCGGAAGAATATTTTTTGCCGATTTACAGCACTCTTTGCAAATACGACCTGCCTGCCGCCTGTACAGGCATTGCCCTGCCCGCCACAGGCACCTCGCCTGAGAACATAAAAGAGATTACTATTGAGTGCAGCACTTTTGACGGCTTTTTAAAACCGAGCATAGTGGCAAACGGCGGAAATATCACAAACTACACCGTTTCATCTATTCCTTACGCACCGCCCTACCCCTCATCTTACGGCACACAGATTTTTGCAGATGCCGAAGACGACATTCACGACGGAATTACAAATTTGCCTTTTAATTTTTGTTTTTACGGAAATACCTACGATAAAGCAGTGGTAAGTTCAAACGGTTTTATTCATTTTAATTTTTCTTATGCAAATCAACATGCAGGGTATTTATTTTTAGGTCTTGCAGATATTCCAAATCCAAATTTTCGTGAAGATTGGAGAAATGCTATTTATGGAGTATTTAATGATATTGACCCAGCATTCATTAATAAAACAGGCGGTTCTATCAGAAAGGCGATACTCGGAGAATTTCCTTGCCGAGTTTTGAGTGTAACCTGGTATAAAATACCAAGATTTGCTTGCCACGGCAGGGATAATGATCCAGACATTATTGATACATATCAAATTATACTTTACGAAGGCTCGAATATTATTGAAGTTTATGTGAAAAGCAGAGGAGATTGCAGTTTTAACGAAGGTAAAGGTATTATTGGAGTACAGAATGCAACAGGCTCGTTGGCAACAGTCGCTCCGGGCAGAAATCTGTCAAATACTTGGACTGCACAAAATGAGGGATGGCGTTTTACTCCCGTAGCAGAACCAAATTATACGGTAACTTGGTATATCAATGGGCAATCCTCTTGGACTGGAGAAAATTTGCCGTTAGATTTCGGCGAATTGGAGGGCGATACCGTTGTTTCGCGCCTCAACTTCACTTCCTGCAACGGCGATATTATTGATTTTTCCGACACCGCCATTATTCATTGGGACATTCAGATAGAAAACTACAAAGACTCAATTTGCCAAAATACGCGCTATATCAAGCACGGTTTTAATATAGACCCGCAAGCAAAGGCAGACACTGTTATATACTGCACCAAAACGGCAGGCTACGGCGGTCCTTGCGATGCAGTTTCTAATCTTGAATTAAAAATTTTGCCGAATAAAAATTCTCAATACAGCCAAAATATCTGTAACGGTGATGTAGTGGATTTCTTTGGACAACAACTTACTGAATCTGGACGTTACCAACATCACGGAGAAACAGGGTCTGGCTGCGACAGTACGATTGAAATAAACTTGTCTGTCAGTCCCAAACTACAAGTATCTGTTGCACAAATCCCCGATAATATTTGCGCAGACGACTCATATTTTAAAATCCCGTATTCGATAAGCGAGGGAGAAGTATCAGAGTTTAATGTTGAATTTGAAACAAAAGAAACCGTGCAGGGCTTTATCAGCGGACAGCATCTTTTTGAGGCAAACGAAGTTACAATTCTTATTCCGCAAGATGTGCGCCCCGACCATTACAACGTAAAAATTGTGTTTATGGACACGCTCTACAAATGCGGCGATGTAACTGTCGACAGTATTCCATTTACAATAAATTACAAAAAATCAATTATAGAGCAGAATTGGAATGACGTTATCGCGCTGCTGAACAAAGACCACAACGGCGGTTTTGAGTTTTCCCATTATCAATGGTACAAAAATATGGAGAAAATTGACGGATACACTGGTTCTTATATCTACCTGCCCGAAGGGCTTGACACAACAGCGCAATATTGTTTGCAAATAAAGAGGATTGACGACGGCGTAACGCTTTTCACCTGCCCTATTACGCCTGTTACCAAAAGTGAAACTGAAAAACCGCAAGTAGAACAAAACGGCAACGGTACATTCAAAATTTCGGCACAGAAAAACGGATACGTCAATATCTGGAGCATCTACGGTCATTTTATTGAAAGAAAAAATCTGCCGTCAGAAATTAATCTCTCTGTTTCAGGCGTTTATCTATTTGAAATTGTGCTTGAAAACGACACAAGAGTAGTAGAAAAAGTTGTAGTAAAATAATTAATAGTGATTAGTTTTTAGTTTTTAGTTTTTATAATCACTGTTTACTATTCACTATTCACTAATAACTAATAACTAAATATGAAATATGAAATATTTTGAAACCACAATAAAAGTGCGCGATTACGAATGTGATGCGCAAGGCGTTGTAAATAACGCTAATTATCTGCACTATTTCGAGGCTACGCGGCACGAATTTATGGAAATGTGCGGACTGAGGTTGAGGGATTTGACCGAAAAAAATATTTTGCCCGTTGTTCGCAATGCGCAAATAAGTTACAAAAGTTCTTTGCGCGGTTCAGACATATTTTTGAGCCGAGTTTATACCGAACGCGAAGGCTTGAAATACATTTTCAGGCAGGAAATACGCCGATTGCCAGAGGAAACCCTTTGCGCAAAAGGCATTATCGAAGTCGTCTGTTTGATAAACGGCAAACTCGCCGAGCCAAAACTTTTTGACGAAATTTTTAAAGATTATATCGTATGGAAAAATTGAAAGTATAAAGTTTCCTGTGGTTTTCACCACGCTCAACTACCCGTACTGTAAATGTTCTAAATGCAGGCAAAAATTATGAATTTTTAATTTAAAACGCCTCATTTACAGTGATATAGAAATTATACGATTTAATATTGCGGAAATTTTTATCATAATTATTCCGCGCAATATCGAAACGCAGATTGGCATTTGATTTGTTAATCCGCACACGTAAACCAAAGCCGTAGCCGATTTTGGGCGTTGTAAATTGCCAATGCCGCAAATTATATACATCGCCAATTCCTGCAAAAACCGCAGCCTTAAAAATCCGCCAAATTGGAATGCGGAACTCTGCCTGAATGCCAGCCATAACATCATCGTTCCACATTTTAGAGCGTACTCCACGTATAAATTCCATTCCGCCGATTGTGGCAAGCATCTGAAACGGAGGCGGGTCATCAGCCAAATTCCATTCGGTAAGAAATTGCCACGCAAAAATAAAATTATTGTAAATAGTAAAATATTGCCGAAAATCAATCTGCAATTTTATCATTTGATAACTGCTGCCAAAAATCGGCTTGTAACTCGTTAAAACGCTTTTAAAAAACTGCCCTTTTCGCGGGTAAAACATTTCGTTGCGCGAGTCATAAGAGATAATTCCGCCAAGTCCGAGCATAAAATATTTTTCAAATCCGCGAGTTTTTTGCTCAAACATAGTGTTTTTGCCGAGTTCGTTGTCAACTCCTGCCGAGGCATTTTCCCAACGCATTGCAAAATTTAAGCCCGCAAGCCAATGTCCTTTTACAATCGTTTGAGGCTGCAAAATAAGGTGAAAATTATCAGAATTATACGAAAAAGGCTGCGTTAAAAGTTGATTTTTGCGGTTTCCAATACCGTAAAAAACATCGTAGAAATGCCGAAAACTGACATTTGAATAGAGAAACCATTTTTGCTTTTTATCAAGATAAATGGTAGATAACACATTGACATTAAACTGTTTATTGAGTGTGTAAGAAACGTTGAAACCTAACGTGCCAACCCGCCCATCAGTTTTTTTCGGTTTGATATAGTATGCGCCCGCCGCGCCAAACCCCCAATTAGTTTCAGGCTGGTAATTTACAAGCGGGGTTGCGATAAAATTCCAGTCCAATTCGCCTGTAAAAATGGCTTTTATAAAGGAAAAAACAATATTCTTTTTTTTCTGTAAAACACTGTCAATCAACGTTGTATCAACCAACGCTGTATCAATCAACGCTGTATCAATCAAAAGAGAATCCGAAACTTGCTCAAACAAATTTTCGGACAACTCACTTTGCGCAAAAGCGGATGCTGAAAACACAAAAAACAGAATAAAAATTGCAACCTTTTTTAACACTTAAAACTAAAATATTAATGACACAATGCAATTAAACGCAAAAATCATTAATTTATTGTCCATTTTTATTGCTTACACCGTCATTATTTCTTTTTCTTTTGCTACAAGAAGTTCATCAAGTTTTTTGATAAACTTGTCGTGAATTTTCTGTATTTCCGCCTCGCCGTCTTTTTCAATGTCCTCAGGCATACCGTTTTTAATCTCTTTTTTGAGTTTTTCGATAGCCTCTCGGCGTGCATTTCTAACACTCACTTTCACCTCTTCTGCCTCGTTTTTCGCTTGTTTTACAAGTTGTTTGCGGCGTTCTTCGGTAAGCGGCGGAATTGCAAGGCGGATTATCTCGCCGTTGTTTTGCGGCGTAATGCCGACATCTGAGCAGAGAATTGCCTTTTCTATTACGGCAATCGTCTTTTTGTCCCAAGGTTGAATTGCGATAGTGCGCGCATCGGGCGTAGTGATAGTCGCCACATTCGACAACGGCACCATTGAGCCGTAAGAATTAACCCTTACGCCGTCAAGAATTTTTATATTCGCCTTTCCTGCGCGAATATGCGCAAGAGTCTCGCCAAGAAATTCCACGCTCAACTGCATATCTTCCTCAGCAGATTTAATGATGCTTTTTACTTTTTCGTCAATCATATCATTAGTTTTTAAAAGTTAAAAAATATAATTTATTGATTATCAATATTTTATAATTTTTTTTTTTTGTAAAATGAAAAATACAAAAATACATTTTTTTTTGTTACGCAAGCACAGCAGCCATACAAATGCTGTAAAATTTTGCGAGAGTGCTGTCGCTGCGCGAAGTGAGGACAACAGGCACATCTGCTCCATAGAGCAAGCCCGCGAGTTCCGCCTGTCCGAATGTTTGAACGGTTTTGTAAAACACATTCGCCGAGTCGAAGTCGGGGAAAATCAACACATCAGCATCGCCCAAAATTGGCGAAGGAATTTTTTTTATCGCCCCTCGCTCCTTATCTACCGCCACAAAAATATCGACAGGACCGTCAAGCACCGCATCGCCAAATTCACCGCTGCGGTAAAGTTCCATAATGTACTGATAATCTTGCATATAGTAGATTTTCGGGTTTGGCACTTCTGTTGCGTGAATGAGCGCAACTTTGGGCTTTTCTACGCCGAATTTTTTTGCAGTTTCGATACCGTATTTTATCATTGCAATGCGCTGCTCTTTGTTCGGGTCTGGAATAACGGCAGGGTCGGAGAAAAAAAGCATTTTATGGTATTTTTCGATGTCGAAACAGGAAACATACGTAATCACGTTGCCGTTGGAGTGCAATCCTTTTTCTTTGTCGAGAATCGCCCGCAAAATAACGTCTGTATTCACGAGTCCTTTCATAAGAATGTCGCATTCGCCCGATTTTACAAGGCGCACCGCCTCTTCCGCAGCCATTTTTGGCTCGCCGACTTCCACAAAATGAATATGCGGATTTTGCGCGTTTTCACCTAAAAGTTTCTTGATTGCCTCTCGGTTGCCTGTGAGCGTTGCCGAAATAAATCCTGTGTTAATTCCCTGAACAACAGCCTCTAAGGTATGTTCGTCAAGCGCATTAGCCACTGCAAGCCGCAGGCGGTTTTCACTTTTTGCAAGATGCTCTTTGAGTTCCTCAAAATTTTTGATAGGTTTCATAATTTTTTATGATAATAAATTTAAGACTGCAAAGGTAACATAAAATTTTCAATTATACACAAACTTGTAAAAATACAATTTGAAAATTTGAAAATTTGAAAATGCAATTTGAGGATTTGAGGATTTGAGGATTTGAAAATGCAATTCAAAAATACAATTTGAATATTTTGGAATTTTAATTTCAAATTTTCAAATTGCATTTTTGCATTTTTGTATTTTCAAATTTTCAAATCCTCAAATTTTCAAATTGCATTTTTGCATTTTTGTATTTTCAAATTTTCAAATCCTCAAATTTTCAAATTTTCAAATTGAATTTTCAATATTTATCCAATATGGAACATCTATTTGGCAAAACGCATAAAATAAGCGGATTAGGACATTTTTAATTCAATATGCCTCCTTATATTTTCCATCAGCCACACAGGCGTGGAGGTTGCGCCGCAAATGCCGATAGATTTTGAATGTTTAATTTTTTCAAAATCAATGTCTTCTGGCGCGGAAACGAAAATCGTATTAGGATTTACCGAGCGGCAAACCTCATACAAAACTTTGCCGTTTGAACTCTTGTGTCCGCCCGCAAATATCACTGTATCAAACCTTTGTGCAAATTTTTTAATTTCGGGAATGCGGTTTGAAACCTGTCTGCAAATCGTGTCGAAATACCGAAAATCAACGCCGTTGTTGAGCCGTTTTTCTATCGCCTCCAAAATTTTTGCAAAGCCGTCGAGCGGCATTGTGGTCTGTGAAAAAAAGAATGTTTGCTTGTCGGGCGCAATTTTTTCCAAGTCGTCTTCGCCCTCAACAATTATCGCTGTATAGTTGATTTGCCCCTCTAAACCAAGCACTTCGGCGTGAGCGTTTTTGCCAAAAATAACTATTTGCGCATTGGGAAAATTTTCGTGCGCATCTTTGATTTTTTGCTGCAACGCCAGCACCACACGACAAGATGCGTCAATGATTTTAATATTATTTCGTTCTGCAATTCTGTAAGTTTCGGGCGGTTCGCCGTGCGCCCGAAACAGCACTTTTACATCACTCAATTCTCTAAATTGCTTATTATCAATGGTTTCCAAACCGTTTTTGCGCAATCGCTGCACCTCTTGCGAGTTATGCACAATATCACCGAGGCAGTACAAATGTCCGTCTTTGGCGAGTTCCTGCTCAGCCTTTTGAATTGCCCGCACCACACCGTTGCAAAAACCTGAACTTTGGTCAATTTCTATTAACATAATCAAAAATTTTTTTAGATTGCAAAGGTACGATTTTTTTAGATACAAGACACAAGTATTTAGAACAATCAGGGGCGAAAATTTTTCGCCCCTGCCTTTTACGGATATTCCAATTTCCGCATTTCTTTACGCATATTTAATATTGCGTACCGCATTCGCCCAAGCGCAGTGTTGATGCTGATATTTTCGATTTTTGCAATTTCTTTAAAACTCAATTCTTGAAAATAGCGCAATTTCACAATCCGCTGCTGTTCGTCAGGTAAATTATTCATAACTTCCGTTACTTCGGCGTGAGTTTCATTTAAAATAATGCAGTCTTGCACATTTCCTTCGCGCAAAGCAGCATCACGAAATAAATCAAACCCCGCCTCATCATTCGAGTAGGTGTTTTGAACATCTTTGCGATAATAATCAATAACAAGATTGTGTGCAATTCGGCAAATCCAAGTGTAGAAATGCCCCATGTCAACATAGCGACCCTGTTTTATTATCATAATCGCTTTGATAAAAGTGTCCTGAAACATATCTTCGGTCAATTTCTCCTGTTTGGTAATGCCAAAAATATACCGATAAAGTCGGTCTTTATACTTGTAAAGAAGTTCCTCAAAAGCCTCATTACAGCCCGATGCGAACAATGCTATTAATTGTTCGTCAGACAATTTTTCAAGAGTCTTCATAACTTTGTGTTTTTAAAAATTAACAAAGTAGATTTTTCTCCATAGGCTTTTGCTTTTAATTTTAATTTTAAATGTATTAATAAAAAATTTATTTTGCAGTTGGTTTTGCCTGCTGTTGCTGCTGAGCAGATGGGCGTGAATTTCCGCCCATACTCTTAGGGTTTATTCTAAATACAAATGATTTAGAGTCCTTATAATTGCCTTTGCCTGTGATAATTACGCTTGCCGTACCAACATTCACGTTATTTGAATAAGTAATTGTATAATCAATTTCTTTCACGAGGCTTTTTGTACCGTCTTTTATCGAAATATCAGGCGTAATCGGTGTTCCGCGATAGATTTGGTCTACCACTGGATTAATCTGCACTGCGTTGATTGATTTCGGCAAAATATTGAAATTCACTGTCTTATTATCTGCGTAATTCCCTTTTCCTAAAATGGTAACAGTGCCAGTTCCGACATTTACGTTGTTTGAGTAATTAAGCATATAATCAATATTTTCCACGAGCGTTTTCATGCCGTCTTTCACAACCACTTTCGGCGTAAATGCAACGCTTGTGTATGTTTGGTCTGGTATTGCAGCAACTACAATACCTGAATCTGCGTTTGCAGATGCAGATGGCGCAGTCTGTTGATTGGTTCTCGGCTGCTGCCTGCTTTGCGTGTTTTGCGCAAAAATGTTTGCTGCCAAAACAACGAAAATTGTTGTAAAAATGTATTTTTTCATAGTGCGAAATTTTGATATAAATTTATTTTGCAAAAATAGTGATTTTTTGATTAATACAAAAAAAAAATTCAACTTTTTTTCAAAAAAATTACATTATGCCTTAAAATCAGCATTTTTTTAGTTAATTTTAGTTAAAAAGAGAACGCTTTTGAGCGAATTTGATTTATTTTAAATGTTTTTCAACATATTTTCGCCTGTTTTTAATACCTAAAAACAGTCCAAAAAGCGTCGGAATGCAGAAATTTAGCAACCAAAAGAGCGCGCTTGCGGCAAAAATCGCCGTAATATTGTCGGAAAATGCGCCAAAAATTAAAATTCCTATTGAAGAACGCACCGCAAATTCTGCTGCGTTGATTAACGGCGTGTATGTGAGCAACAAATAAAATGTGGGCATTGCAAAAATTGCCTGCACTACCGAAAATTCTACCCCGCAAAACCGTAGCATAAAATAAAATTGCACGCTGAAAATCAAATACTTAACTGCTGAAACAGCCAAAACTTGCAACGATTGGCTAAATGTGAATTTTTCTTTTACTTTTTTGCTGATTTTTGGCAGAAAAAAAAACAGTAAAATTATTGATAATGAAACAATTACGGCAAAAATTATGATTGAATTGAAGTTTTTTAGTGCGCTGTATTTTGTAAGAAAAAATGGCGCGGCAATTATTCCGCAAACACTCACAACTACCGTCTGTGCAAAACTGCCTGCAAAGCCCATTGTTACTGCCGAAAGCCTGTATTCAGACGGCAAATTAAGCGAGCGTGCAGGATATTCGCCAAGAGAGTTCGGCGTGAGAAATGCGCCTGTTTGCCCCCACAAAACTGCCTGAAACGCCTCGTAAAAGTTGATTTTACAAATATTTTTCAGTAAAATTTTCCATTTCGCACTTTCGCAAAAAAAATTTAACGGCAGCAAAATTATCGTAAAAATCAAAAAAACAATTTGCGCATTTGTAGTATCTGCGAAGTAATAAAGATACTGCTTGAACCCGCCAACTTCGCGCAATTTCCACGCCAAAAACAGAGCACAAGCAACAATTATCGCCCAATGCACAATATTATATATCGTTTTTTTTTTCATTAAAATATCGGTAAATAAACCGCTTTCTTTGTTTTAAAATATTCCTCGTTGAAAAAATCGCTTATATTATATAGTGTAGCGCAATTTTTAAACGGCGCAATTTCGCCCTGCAATTCCCCGCCTTTAAGACAAATAATGCCGTTTGGCAGCGCGTTTTTTTGCTCTTTTGAAATATTTTTGCGCGAAATTTTAACCAAGTCCGCCAACGGCATAACGGCGCGGGAAACAACAAAATCGAATTTTCCCTTTTCCTCCTCCATTCGTTTATTGGCGAAAGTGCAGTTTTGCAAGTCCAACGCAGCGGCAATTTCGGCAGCCACTTTTATCTTTTTACCAACAGAATCAACCAAGTGAAAATTAACTTTTGGAAAAAAAATTGCAAGCGGAATAGCGGGAAATCCGCCGCCCGTACCAACATCTACAACAGTTGTCAAAGGCTTTAAATTCAGTATTTTAGCAATAGCCAACGAGTGTAAAACGTGGTGCAGGTAGAGATTCTCAATATCTTTGCGCGAAATCACGTTGATTTTTGCATTCCAATCGGCATAGAGCGGAAAGAGAGCGTCAAAATCAACCTTTTGCCTCTCTGTCAAATCTGGAAAATATTTTAAAACAGTATTCATTTATTTTTGAATATAAAAGAATTTGTGGAACTCTTTTATCTATTAACTTTCAACTATTGTTCGGCATTGCCAGCATTAAAATAATATAAACAATCACGCCCGAAAACGCTGTAAAAATTGTCAGTAGCGCATACACAAGCCGCGTTACCGATACCTCCCAGCCAAAATACTCGGCAATTCCTGCACACACGCCCGCAATAACTTTGCTGGAAGATTTTGTTAGTTTTCTGTCCATAAATATTTTCTGTTTTTAAAACAATTTTTCCAAATTTTTTGGCAAATCTACATCTAAATTTCCATTATAATTCAGTATGCGGAATACCTGATTTTTTCAATGCAAGTTTGAAATGTTTATAGTCGTACCCGCATCTCTTTGAGCATTCACAAGAGCGGCAATATCGCTGTTTTAATTCTGTTGTGTAATTTTTTGTAAATTTATTTAATTATTTACCTTTTGCCTTTTTTCTGCTGCTCCCTTATCCGTTTTTGCTGCTCTTTTTGAGCGGCTTCGAGGCGAGCCATAAAGCCCGATTTTTTTGCTGGTTTCTTGGTGTGCTTGGCAAGTTCGAGTTTGCGCAACAACTCTTTTTCATCAACAAACAAGCGGAAAAGATAGGTTTGTCCGATTGTTATTAAAAGTGAAACAAGGTAGTAATAACTTAATCCTGAGGGATAATTGTTGAAGAAAAACAGGAACATCAGCGGCATCAGGTACATCATCCATTTCATCATCGCCATTTGTTGCTGCTGCGCTTGGTCTTGCATATTGAGTTTGGTGTAAATGATGTTGGTGATAGTCATCAGCAGGCAGAAAAGCGAGAGGTGCTTGAAACCGAAAATGCTTGTACTCCAAGTCAAAAACGGTACAGTGTCGTAGGTTGAGAGGTCGGCAGCCCAAAGAAAACTTTGTTGGCGCAGTTCTATCGCAGACGGAAAAAACGCAAACATCGCAAACAAAATCGGCATTTGCAGCAACATCGGCAGACAGCCGCCCATCGGACTAACGCCGACACTTTTATAGAGTGCCATTGTTGCCTGTTGGCGTTCCATCGGTTTGTCGGCGGGAATTTTTGCGTTTATTGCGTCAACTTGCGGGCGCAAAACGCGCATTTTAGCCGTACTCATATACGATTTGAACGTCATCGGCAAAATTATCAACTTGATAACCACTGTCATTAACAGAATTATCAAGCCAAAATTTGTCATAAACGAGCCGAAAAAGTTGAACATCGGAATTATCAAAATTTGGTTAATCCAACCAAAAATCGACCAGCCGAGCGGTATAATGCGCTGTAAATTAGGCTTTTGCCCTTTTTCTAAACCTTTATTAAAAGAAGTTAGCGTTTTATAATGATTGGGAACTAAAAATATCTGTAAATTTGTTGCTTGCCTGCCCGAATAATCGAAAAATATATCTGATTCAACAGAAAAACTTTTCAAATATTTAGAATTTTCAGGCTCAATATTACTTCTGAGTTTTGCTCCAGAAAAGCCCTGTTTTGCCAACAAAACGGTGCTAAAAAATTGGTCTTTTGTGGCAATCCACTGCAATGGTGTTACAGTTGAGGGTTCTTTCATATCATTTTTCGCAGCAGAAAGGGTTTCCATATCGCCATTAGCGAACTGATAATTGAGCGTGGTGTAATTATTTTCAAATTTGCGTCCTTTCTCTTGCTGACGGATTTTGTTTTTCCAAACCATTTCCCAATAATTTCTATTGTCAAAAAATGAGAACATATTTT
Organism: Prevotellaceae bacterium; assembly: GCA_031270065.1. GTDB lineage: Bacteria > Bacteroidota > Bacteroidia > Bacteroidales > Paludibacteraceae > F0058. The sequence continues at coordinate 31,407 of JAISYF010000125.1, forward strand.
CTGTAACAATGTCAAAATCAATAACGTATCTGTCATTATAAAGTGTATAAACGAAATCAATAAATGCTGCGGTGTCTGGCATTTCAAGTCGAAATGTGAGTCGTTTTGAAACGCTGTCTTCAACAATTTCTTGCGGTTTGAAAAACAAATTTTCCGAAGAAAAAACTTCGCCTTTCAGACTGAACGTGAAAGCAAGCAGATTTTCCTCTTTTCCATCAAAGAGCACCAGCGGCAACGAATCGTGCGTGAGGTATTCTTTGAGTTCCGCAGAATAAAGCGAGCCGCCTTTTGGCGAAAATTGCAGTTTCAGCAAGTCGGTTTCCACAACCACAAGCGAGGAGTCGCCTTTTGCAACATTTGCCAAAAGCCCCGATTTTGCTGCGATAACAGAGTCATTATCAACCTCTTGGCTTTTTTGTTCATTTAAAAGTTGCTGCGCTGCGGCAGCCTCTCTCTGCGCCTGACTCTGCGCTTGTGCAATAGAATCACGATAGTGTTGTTGCGCCAATTTTTGTTCCTCTGAGGGCTTATTCAACCACGAAAACCCCAAGAAAATTCCTACGATTAAAATTAATCCGATAACGGTGTTTTTATCCATTTTTTTATAAAAATATTTTATTTAAAATTTTAAAAAAATTTGGGTGCAAAGGTACGAAAAAATTATAATTGCAGCAAATAACCTTTAATTTGGCTAAATCTTTTGGGGGAGTGCTATTATAGCGCACAAAGTATACACAAAAAATGATTTCAATCACTCAATGTTATGCAGCGGTCAATATCACGCCGACCTGAAAGGAGGTAATTTTCATAATATTAAGAGTTTGTTTAAATTTTGGTAAAATTAATTATTATGACTGAAAATGCAGTACCCTGTTATTGCGGACTGCGACCAGCAACGACAGTGGATAAACAATATTTGTCTAAAATTTAAACAAACTCTAACGGTTTTTATTAATAAAAGTAAATGAAAATTTGTTTTCTCACCAAAAAGCAGTATCTTTGCCAAAATTTTCACCAAAAAAGTATTTATCATGAAAGTTAAAAGAACAAAAGGTGTTTGGAAAATTAAAATGGGTTTGGGAATTGTAGGCTTAATAGAACTCGCAAAACTCAAAAAAAATTCCAAAAACACAAAACGTGCGCAAGAGAAAGTTCTGCGCAGTATTTTAACACAGTCGAAAGACACTGTTTTCGGCAAAGAACACAATTTTGAAGCAATTTTGCAAGCAAAAAATGCAGACGAATTGTTAAAAAAGTACGCTGAAAATATTAAAATTTCTCAATATGAGGATTTTGAACCATATATTGAGAGGCACAAAAACGGCGAAGAAAACGTGCTTTTCCCCGGAAAACCAATCTTGTACCTAACCACCTCAGGTACAACAAACATTCCAAAATGGATTCCCCTTACACAGAATTATTACAAAGACGGCATTAGCAAACTCAACCAACTTTGGTTCTACACCGCGCTAAAATACCGTCCGCACGTTTGCGACGGCAAAACTCTGTCGATTGTCGGCAAAGCCTTTGAGGGAGCAGCTCCTGACGGCACTCCATACGGCTCAATTTCGGGTTTGTCGCAGCGCGATATTCCCGAATTTATGAAAGGTATTTACTCTGCACCTTACGAAATTTTTCTCATAACCGACTATAAAGCAAGGTATTACGCGCTGATGAGAATGGCGATTATGCAGAATATCACTTGGATTATTACCGCCAATCCATCAACTTTGATTGAGATGCAAAACAACGCCAACGAGTTTTATGACGAATATGTTAAAGACATCGAAAACGGCACTATTTCCGACAAAGTTGATATTTCTCCCGAAATCCGAGAGGCGTTGCTCAAAACAATTCAGCCAGACCCTGAACGCGCAGCACAACTGAGGGCATTGAAAGAAAAATACAGCACAGTTTTGCCGAAACATTACTGGGAAAATTTGCAGGTTATTTCCGTTTGGATGTGCGGAAACACCAACGTTTATATGCAAAAAGTTCAAAACAGTTTTCCAAAAAATACGCTGTTTTTTGAATTTTCCTATTTTTCGTCTGAATGTCGCTCAGGTAACGTGATTAATCCCTCAAAAGAGATTGACACAACGCTTTTTTGCCACAAAATTTATTTTGAATTTATAAAAGACTGCGATATTGACCAAGTAAATCCGCACGTTTATCAGGCAAATGAAGTTGAAATAGGACAGCGTTATTACATTTTTTGTACCACACCTTCGGGGTTGTACCGCTACAATATGAATGATATTGTGGAAGTTACAGGCAGATACAGCGATTTTCCGAAAATCCGTTTTATTCAAAAAGGCAACGGTATTATATCGCTTACAGGCGAAAAATTGTCGGAAAGGCAGTTTATTGACGCCGTAAATTTTGCGGAAAAAGAGGCAAATGTTAATCTGAAATTCTTTGTCGGTTTTGCCGATGTAGAAAATTCGCAGTATCATTTTTATTACGAATTTCCTCAAAATATAGAAAATCCTGCTGAAACAGGCAAAAAAATCACTGAAATGGTCGATAAAAAATTAGAGGTATTTAACCGCGAATATCAGGAAAAGCGCGGCTCTAACCGCCTGAAATCTCCGCAAACTCATATTTTGCAAAAAGAAGCATTTGAAACATTCAAAGCACGTTGCATAGATTTAGGTTATAGAGACGGACAGTTCAAACTCAATCTGCTGATGCAAAACGAGGAAAAACGGACAATGTTTGAGGAGTTGAAAATTTGAAAATGCAAAAATACAATTTGAGAATTTGAATATTTTGGGATTTTAATTTCAAATTCTCAAATTTTCAAATTTTCAAATTAAAAAATAGTTTATAGGAAAGAAATGGAAATTTTATTAGGAAAAAATCTCGCTGAAATTCAGGCAATTACGCGAAAACTTGCAATGCCTGATTTTACAGCGAAACAGATTGCACAATGGATTTACGCCAAACGTGCAACCGATTTTGAACAAATGACAAATATTTCGGTTAAAAACCGCGAACTTTTGGCAGAAAATTATATTATCGGCAGAAAAAATTATGATTTAGTTACCACCTCCGCTGACGGCACGCAAAAATATCTTTTCAACACAAAAAACGGCTTTGTAGAAACTGTTTATTTGCCAGAAACAGACCGAAATACACTCTGCATTTCCTGTCAAGCGGGCTGCAAAATGAATTGCGTTTTTTGTATGACAGGCAAAATGGGATTTTCGGGCAGTCTTTTTTCAAGCGAAATCATAAATCAAATTCTTTCGGTGGAAAATTCCGAAAAACTGACCAATTTTGTCTTTATGGGAATGGGCGAGCCGTTTGACAATACCGCGCAAATTATTCAGGCGATAGACGTTATCACTTCACCGTGGGGCTTGGCTTTAAGTCCGCACAGGATTACCGTTTCCAGCGTTGGAATTATGCGCGGAATGAAAGAATTTTTGGAAAAAACCGACTGCCACCTCGCAATCAGCCTGCACAATCCTTTCCACGAGGAACGTTTCGCAATGATGCCGATTGAAAAGGCTTACCCGATTGAAAAAATTGTGACAGAACTCAAAAAATTCGACTTTTCGCATCAACGCCGACTGTCGTTTGAATATATTATGTTTGACGGAATTAATGACACCCAACGGCACGCAACAGGCATTGTGAAACTGCTCAGAGGTTTTCCCTGCCGTGTAAATTTAATACGTTTTCACAAAGCGGAAGGAGTAGATTACCAAAGTCCGAGCCAAGAAAAAATGGAGTGGTTTCGCGACTATATATCTAATAATCAACTAATTTGCACCATTAGACGCTCGCGTGGCGAGGATATTTCGGCAGCCTGCGGACAATTAAAAACGGAACAAAATCAATCTTAAAAAGTTAAACAAAGTTAAAGTTTTGTTTATAATGCAACATTTTCACTTTTTTTGCGTCTTGTGTAATATAAGCAAGACTTTTTTTTTACAAAATAAATTTTAATAAACAATGAAAAAATTTTTACCAGTAATTGCTCTTGCAGCAGTTTTATTTTTACAGGGATGTAAATGGGACGACCCTTCATATCACAAATTTGCGGCTTTTGCGATTGGCGAAATTCGCGGCGAAAAAAGCGGTTCTATTTATCTTATGCAAGACGACAGCACAACAGTTTTGCTTAAAGGGTTGATTGCAAAATCGGATTCTATTTTCGGTTCTCGGTTTTATGCAGATGGTATGATGTATGCAAAAGGTTATGGCGAAAATGGTTACGATATGACGCTCGAAGTTATATATTACATCGGCGTAACAGAAAAAGAGTTGATTTTTGTAGAAAATCAGAACGAAATTGAAGAAATTTCAACAGCAGGATTTGAGTTCAAAAGCAATGCTTTGAGCAGCATTTTTCAAACAGGCAAATATTTGAATATTCCGCTTGCAATCTATGTTGATGATTTAAAAAAACACTCTATTGACTATGCGTTAAATGAAGAAACTATTGATTTTAGCAAAAAAGAAGTAACGGTTTATCTTTGCCACAACTCAGGCGACGACAGCAACAACAACAAAGTTACTCCATACGGCATTCTTTCGTCTTTGGATTTAACCTCTATTTTTGAGCATTATGAAAACGGCGAAGAAATTGTTATCAAATTAAATTACAAGGATTTAGGCAAAACGCAACAAACTTTGTCTTTAACTGTAATTTGCAAGAAATTAGATAGATAATTTAAAATATTATTATGTCAAGTTTCACAATGTTGTGAAACTTGACACTTAACAATTTAAAATTAAAAACTTTACACAATACTTTTTTGGAGCGGGGAGTGATTTCGTGAGAAATTGCTCTTTTTTTGTTTTTAACCACAACACAGAAACTAATACAAATTTAGAGTTTGTTTAAATTTTAGATAAAATATTGTTTATACCCTGTTATTGAAGTTGCGGGGCGCAGCAATGACAGGGTGTTGCATTTCCATAGTATCAGGAGAATTTTAAATAATTATCTGTTATGTATAATAATTATTTTTGTAAAACTATTATTTTTTGTAACTTTGCGCGGTTTCTAAAAATTAAACACACAAATAAAATGATTAATTGTCAAGTTATAAGGAGTTAAAGGAGTTATGAGGAGTTAGGTAGAAAGTACGGGAGACCCCAATTTTAAACTTTTATTCGTGTACTCAATAGTATTAGTGGTTAAAAATAAATTCAAATAAATGAAAAATTATATTAAAAGTTTTTATAAAAACAAAAGAGCGTTTTGGTGGTTTGTTGGATTGTCTGTTGCAAAAAAAACTGTGATTTTAGCGGTTGCGTTGCTGTGCGGAAATTCCATTTTTGCGCAAACCACAATAAAAGGTAAAGTGCTTGATTTTCAGTCAAAAAATCCAATAGAATTTGTAACTGTTGCGGTAAAAGGGCAAAAAACTAATTTTTTTAACGGCGCGGCAGTTGATGCAAAAGGTGCGTTTGCTATTGAAAATTTACCAAAAGATACATTTCTGTTAACAGCCTCGTTTTTGGGTTATGATAATTTTGAACAGAAAATTATTGTAGATAATTCTCGAAAAATCATTGAATTAAAGCCGATTTTTCTAAAAGAAAACGCACATTCGCTGCAAGAGGTGCAGGTTACAGGAATGCAAAGCCAAATGCGCTTTGAGTTAGACAGAAAAGTTTTTAGTGTAGATGCAAATATTGCCTCTGCGGGCGGCTCTGCAAGCGAGATTCTGCAAAATATTCCATCGGTAGAGGTTACCAATGAGGGCGAAATTTCGTTGCGCGGTTCCACTTCGGTAGTTATTTGGATTAACGGCAAAGAATCGGGCTTAACCTCTGATAATCAAGCGTCTATACTCGAACAGTTGCCAGCCGAAACTATCGAAAGAGTAGAAATTATCACAAATCCGTCTGCCAAATACAGCCCCGAAGGTACAGCGGGAATTATCAATATTGTGCTGAAAGAAAACCGCAAAGCAGGCTACTACGGCAGCGTTCAGGCAGGAATGGACTCGCGGTTAGGCTACAATGCAAGCGGCAGCATAAATTACAGCAGCAACAAAGTTGAGGGCTTCGCCTCGGTCGGTTTCCGCAGCAGAGTGAGGAAAAGAGGCGGTTATTCCAACAGAATTTTTAAAGATGATTTTAATGATTCTATCGGCTTTTTAAACCAAAATAACTATTCGCAAGGGCGCAATAATAATATTTTTACCCGTTTGGGAGTTACTTACCACGCCACAAAAAAAGACCATATTTCGCTTTCGGGCTTTGGAATGTTTGGAGGCAGAAAAGAATATGCAAACGTTTTTACGCAGCAAAGTTTTCCGCAAAATTTGCAAAATTTCAGGCGGACAGACGGAGAAAGATATATGTCGGGCGGTAATGTGCAACTCGGCTACAAACACGATTTCGACAAGGAACATTATCTTGATTTGACCGCTACTTACAATATTTGGGGAATGAAAAACAGGTCGGATTTTTCGCAATTCGACACCGTTTTTTCTACTTACAACACGATTATAAATGGAAAAGATACAGTTTTGGACACAACAATTTACCGCAATTCTTTTCAACGCCAAACGCAAGACGTTTTAAATCATTTATTCAATTTTAAGGCGGATTATTCAAATAATATTAATGCGCACAGCAAGGTTGAGGCTGGCGCAGAGGTTACTTTGCAGTTCGACAACAGCCCTGTGCAGACTTTTTCGGGCAGTTCGATTTTCGACACTACGGTTACGCCTTCTCTCTGCAACACTTTCCTTTACAACCGCAATACTTACGCGCTATATTCAACATATTCAGGCAAATACGGCAATTTTAATTTTCAGGTTGGCTTGCGTGGCGAGGTGTGGAATACGAATATAAAATCGTTTGAATATGGACAAAACGCGCAAACGACAACGCCGTACAAGTCGCTTGACTGGAGTCTTTTTCCATCAGTTTTTCTTTCGTATCAACTGCCGAAAGATAACCAGCTGCAAGTAAATTACACCCGCAGAATTCGCAGACCCTGGGGCGGACAGTTGAACGCATTTAAAAATATTACCGACTCCACAAATATATCTTTTGGCAATCCGTATCTCAATCCAGAATACTCTAACGCGCTGGAACTCAACTATATAAAGATGTGGAAAAATCATACAATTTCGTTTTCGGGTTATTTCCGAAATACCGAAAATGTGATGCAGCGCATTTCGTATTTGCAAGATAATTTAATGTATTCTACGCAAAATAATGTTGCAAAATCTATTTCCACAGGTGCAGAATTTGTTGTAAAAAATTCGTTTTGGAAAATGCTGAATTTGACCACAACTTTAAATCTTTATTACTATCAGATTGACGCTTGGAAATATGCCGTTCCTGCGGTAAATGATACGGTTTTCGGGCAAAAACAGGCATCTCTCTCTTGGAATGTGCGTATGATTGTGGCGTTGATGTTGCCCAAAGGCTTTTCGTTGCAGGTTACAGGCGGCTACAACGCGCCTCAGGCAACTGCGCAAGGGCGCACCAAGGGCAGTTATTCCATTGACGCAGGGCTTAGAAAAACGCTCAAAAGTTTCAGTTTTAGCCTCAACGCCCGCGATATTTTCAATTCCCGCGCCCGCAGCAGCATAACCGAAGGCAAAGGCTTTTCACTTGATTCGTATAATTGGTGGGGAGGCAGAACGTTCTCACTGACAGTTACTTACAACTTCGGCAATATGAAACGCGACCTCCGCAAAGAACGCCAACAGCAAAACGGCGAAGAGCAGCAGCAGGGAATTGACGGCAGCGATTTTGGCGGGGAATAAAAAAATTTATTACTGTCCGCTAAACATTTTTAGAACAAAGACCGCTACGCTAAAAGAACAAAGACTTGTGCAAGATTTTTTGATTATGGTGCAAAATTTAAAAAAAATTGCCGTATGTTAAAACCATACAGCAATCAATTAGATTTTATTTTTTCACAAATTTTTCTGCCTCATTTTCTATTTTTATAAAATAAACGCCCTGCGGCAAATGCGAAACTTAAAAAAAAGCGTTAAACAAATTTTATAAAAAAATCGTGTTTTTTCTGTTTAATCTGTGTGCTATTTTTCTGAATATCTAAACGAAATCCAAAACTCAACCACAGCGCAAACAAGCAGCGAAATTACCCACGCATTATTTTCAATCCACATTAAATAACCTGTGATTACCAGCAAGATAACAATTAAAAATTGTTGATTATTAAGTCTTCGTATTCGTTTGTTTTCGGAACGCGGCAACAGTAAAAATCTGAAAATAATATTCAGTAATGCTCCTGCGCAAAAAATCCAAAATCCTGTTTTTTCAAGCCCGAAATTGATATTGAGCATACAAAGCAATGCGCCGATAATTATCAGAAAATATCCGCAAAAAAATGGCAAAAACAATTTTTTATTTATCATAAATAACTGATTATCTGTATCTTATAGAACGACCAACGCGCAGAACTGTATTACGGTTAATTCTGTTGAGTTTGCAAAGTGTAGAAACTGTTGTACCGTAACGATGTGCAATATAGGACAACGTTTGACCGCTACGCACTCTGTGATAACGCGCCTCTTTGAGTTTTTCAAGTTCGGTTTTATGCCCAAAAGTTTCCTTTTTTGTAAGCGGAAATTTTTCATAAAGGCAATTTTGGTGTTGATAATCAATCAATTTTGTAGTATTGAAAGCGTTGCCTAGAAAACGGAGTTCGAGGTGCAGATGCGGACCGGAACTGCGCCCTGTGCTGCCGCCAAGCCCGATTGGGTCGCCCGCTTTAACTTCCTGATTTACAGCGACAAGTTTTTTTGAAAGGTGCGCATAGATTGATTCCAAACCATTCGGGTGCTGAATTACTACGTAATTTCCGTAACCCCGCCTTTCGTAATCAACAATTCTGACTTTGCCGTCAAACATTGCAACAACGGTGTCGCCGATAGTCAAACCGATGTCTGTGCCGTAGTGAAAACGGCTGCGGCGAGGTCCAAAAGGCGAAGTTATATGCGAACCTTTGACTGGAAAAATGAAACCTGCGCAGTTGATAATAGTGTCGGGCAGGCTGTCAATTTTAACGCGGTAGGGATTGAGCCGCTCCGATGTCCAAGAAAAATTCTTGTAAATATCGCTAACTGCGTCAATTTCCTCATCGTCAAACTCCTCGTCTTTACTTTCGTCAAATTCATCAACATCAATATCATTAGAAGCGGGTTTTGGCGGAGTTTTTACTTCGTTTACATTTATTACAGTGCTTACAGGAGGAATATTCGCCTTTGCAATATAAGGAACAGAGTCTTTTACCTCTGTTTTTTTTATATTTGTTTGTGAAAATAAACCGAAATTTATAACAAAAAGCAGTAAAAGTAATGTCGTAATAATATTTTTCATAAAAAATTATAACTGTTTTTAGTTTTTAAAAATTAATTTCCTCTAAATTATTAATAAATGATAGATTAACTTTCTGATAATCAAATATTTCCGTATCTGCAAAAAATCGTTTTACTTCGATTTTTCCGTTCTCAACGCTATCTGATGCGTGAATAATATTTTCCTGATTTGACATCGAAAAATCGCCGCGAACAGTGCCTGCCGCTGCGTTTCTGCCGTTGGTAACGCCTGTCATAGCACGCACTACTGATACTGCCTCAACGCCTTCGAGGCAAATTATCACAACAGGCGAAACTGTCATAGATTGTTTTATGCGCGGAAAAAACGGTTTGTCCGCCAGATGCGCGTAGTGTTCATTGAGAATTTTGTCGGTGAGGTTCACCATTTTTAAGCCTGCCAGACGCAGTCCTTTACGCTCAAAACGCGAAATAACTTCGCCGACAATTTCCCTCTGTACACCGCTCGGCTTGATTATTATTAAAGTTTTTTCTAACATACTAAAATATAAAATTTAAGGATTTAAAAAATTGATTTTTTTTCTATTTATACAAAAAAATGCACCGCATTTCAACGATATGGCGCAAAATTATTAAAAAATTCTCAAAAATAAAATTTATGCTCAATTTTTTTATTGTTTTTTAACTATTATTTCTATTTTTAAGACTAATCTTTTACGATTTTTTAAATTTGTGTAATCAACAAAAAAATTGTAACTTTGCACCAAATTTTTAACAAAAAAAATTTATTATGAAAAAATTTATTTTATTTGTAGCGGTTTGTGCGGTAATGTTTGGCTGCAAAAAACCGCCAGCACCAACAAACAACCCGATTTTTTCGGTAAAATATCAATCTGAGGCAGACGGCGAACTTGTGCCAATGACAAATGGACAAACTATTATTTTTGACGAGTATATAAACGAAGAGTTGCTCGGCGGCGATTTGTTTGATTTTCGCGGTTATATTTACTCCGAAGAGTCGTTTGACTTGGTAGTTACTGTAACGCGCGAAACCGTTCCAGAAAATTCAACTGACCAATTTTGCATTTTGAATTGCGTTACAGGCAACGGTATGCAAACGCAGGATTTTACCGATTATCTGACCGCAGACGAAACGCTTTTTTACGGACATTTCGTGCCTGAGCAAAATGTTGCAAGCGAGAGCGTTGTTTGGTACGATTTTCACGAGGCGGGCAAGCCTGATGCGAAAATCAAAGTGAAAGTAATTTATCGTTATAACCCTTAATGAATTGAGGGTGAAAAATTTATGTTCAAATTTTTTCAAAAATATTCAACGTTTCTGATTTTTTTGTTGTTGGAAAGCGTTGCTTTTGCGCTGATTGCAAATCAAAGCGTCTTTCAAAAAAGCCTTTTTGCAAAGAGCGTGATTGAGGTAACCGCCTCGTTTTACAATACAACGAACAATATTACGCAATATTTTTGGTTAAAAAACGACAATAAAAAACTGTCTGCCGAAAATGCAGAATTGCAAAGAAAAGTTAAAGTTTTAGAGAAATTTATTGCGCAAAAAAACTATGAAAACACGCTTGACGGCGATAGCGTTCTGATAATTATTCCTGTAAAAATAGTTTATAAAACCGTTGATAAAATCAATAACTACATGATAATCAACAAAGGGCGCAAAGACGGAATCAGAAAAGATATGAGCGTGGTAAGCGCAAACAGCGTGGTGGGCGTGGTGCAAACGGTTTCGGACAACTATGCTGTGGTAATTTCAGTATTGAGCCAAAAATTGAAAATTAGCGGTAAGTTACAAAAAGCCGACTACTTATGTTCAATTTTTTGGAATGGACAATCTCCGCGAAAGTGCAATATTGAAAATATTCCAGACCACGTTGCTGCTGCGGTCGGCGACACGATTGTAACGAGTGGTTACTCGTCGATTTTCCCCGAAAATGTGGTTGTCGGCACAATAAAAAAAATCACGCTCAATCCTTCTACTGCATGGAACAACATCGAAATAGAATACGCAACTGACTTTATGACAGTGAGTTTTGTGAATGTGGTGGCAAATGCTCGGCACAACGAGTTGAATAGTTTGCAACAAAGTTTGGAATAAAAATTGTGGTTATTTGTGGTTATTAATTGTTATTTGTTGTTATTTGTTGTTATTTATAGTTATTAATTGTTATTTGTAGTTATTTATAGTTTGAGTTATCAAAAACAACAAATAACTATTAATAACTGCCGAAGGCAAATAACTATCAATAACTATCAATAACTGCCGAAGGCAAATAACTATTAATAACAAAATAAAGAAATAAAGAAAAATAGAAAAATGAAAGAAAATTTACAATACGCATTATATTTTATGCTATTAATTGCAGTTCAGGTTTTGGTTTTAAATCAAATCTGCCTTTTTGGTTTCGGCTGCATTTTTCTATACACATTATTTATATTGATATACCCGCTCAGTAAAAATAATCAAATACAGTTTCTCTTTATTTCGTTTTTACTTGGATTTATAATTGATTTATTTTCAAACAGTTACGGCACGCACACATTTGCCTGCACGCTGATTGCCTATCTGCGCCCACACATCACAAAACTTTATAACGGCGCAGACAATTTTGAGCCATTGAAAAAATCGTATCAAAAATTCGGCGGACTTTTCATTCGCTACGCCGTTACTATGATTTTAATTCACCATTTTACGCTCTTTATGATGGAGGCATTTTCTCTGAAATTATTGCCGATTGTGTTACTTAAAACATTGGTTAGCAGTATTTTAACAATGATTTTCATATTTTTTATTCAATCTCTTTTTATAAAAAAAAATGCGAGATAATTTTAAACATAGAAGTTTATATATCAAAATTTTCATTGTGTGCATTGCAGCGGTTTTGATTGGGAGGCTAATTCATTTACAGTTAATTAGCAACTACCAAGAGCAAGCCGACAGCAACGCCTTTTTCCGAAAAACTATTTACGCGCCGAGAGGAACTATTTATGACCGAAACGGCAAAATATTAGTCGGCAGCCCGCCAATTTACGGTATTGAAATCACTGTGAAACGACTTAACGATTTGAATAAAAAAGTTGAAAAATTCAGAAAAGAAAACGCGCCCAAAGACAGCATCGAAAAATATGTTTTCGACACTGTTCTTTTGTGTAAATTAATTAATATTAGTAAAGAAACATTTATTTCAAAACTGAATAATATTCAAGATAAAAACAAAAATCCATATTATTCATCGCGTGTTCCGCAGCGTTTATTGACGCAAATGACAGAAACGGACAAAGCGGCTTTAGATGAGCAGTTGTGGAAATTCGACGGCATTAGCATTTCCAAGCGCACCACTCGGCAGTATTTTTACCCTAATGCTGCTCACGCGCTCGGCTCTATCGGCGAAGTGTCGAAAAAAGATATTGAAAAATACGACTCAATTTATAAAAAAGAAGAGATAAAACGCTATAAACAAGGCGATTACATCGGAATTTCGGGTGTGGAAAAGCAGTATGAGGAGGAGTTGCGAGGTACAAACGGCGCGGAAATTTATATGCGCGAGGCAAACGGCGTGATTAAGGAAAAGTACAAAAACGGCGGAGATGATATTTCTCCAATCGGCGGAAAAACTCTGAAACTCACGTTGGATATTGATTTGCAGGCTTACGGTGAATTGCTTATGCAAAACAAAGTCGGCAGTATCGTTTGCATTGAGCCATCATCGGGCGAACTTTTGGCGTTGGTTTCCTCGCCGACATTCGACCCGTCAATTTTAGTCGGCAGGCAGCGGTCGGAAAATTACCCGAAATTGCTCAAAGACCCGTTTAAACCGCTCTTTGACAGACCTTTAATGGCATTTTACCCGCCCGGTTCAACTTTTAAAGTTGCCAACGCGCTGATTTTTGAACACGAGCAAATTATTGACAAAAATACGCGCTACCCTTGCCACGCGGGCTATGTTATAGGCAGTTTCAGGGTTGGCTGCCACCTGCATTCCTCGCCATTGGATTTGCCGAACTCAATTTCAAACTCCTGCAACGCCTACTTTTGCGCGGGGTTGCGGGCATTGCTCGACAACAAAAAATACGGCAATATTCAAAATGCGTTCAATGCTTGGAAAAAAGATATTGTTTCATTTGGTTTCGGCTATCGGCTCGGAGTAGACCTTCCGAATGAAAGTCGCGGATTTATTCCAAATACTGAGGTTTATGATAAAATTCATGGAAAAAACCGTTGGAAAAGTCTTAATATTGTGTCAATTTCCATCGGTCAGGGCGAAATTACCGTTACGCCTGTACAGTTAGCAAATCTTGCAGCGGTAATAGCCAATCGCGGTTATTGGATTCGCCCGCATATTCTCAAAGAAATAGAGGGAGAAAAACTTGATACATTTTATACAAATAAAAATTTTACGGTAGTTGAGCCTGAATATTTTGAACCTGTAATTCAAGGAATGGAGTGGGCGGTAAATGGCGGAGGCAGCGGTTCTACGGCGCGTATTGCCAAACTTGACGATATAATTATTTGCGGAAAAACAGGCACAGCCGAAAATCCGCGAGGCGACAACCACTCAATTTTTTTGGCTTTCGCGCCAAAAGACAACCCTAAAATCGCGATTGCGATAGTGGTGGAAAATGCAGGTTTCGGCGCAACATGGGCAGCCCCGATTGTATCATTAATGATTGAAAAATATCTCAAAGGCAGCATTGCCGAAAACCGCAAATTGAAAGAGAAACAAATTGTAGAAGCAAATTTGATGCCGAAAAAAGCATATTGATAATGATTAGTTAACAGTGATTAATGTTAGCCGCAATTCATAATTTAGAAAATGTTTAAATTTTTGACAAATATTTTTTATTCCCTGTCATTGCAGGTCAAAGCCCGCAATGACAGGGAGTTGCAATGATAACAGGGAATAAACAAATTTATAATTCATAATAAAAAAAAGAGATGTCCAATTTTATAGATTACGTTAAAATATTTTGCCGTTCAGGTAATGGAGGCGCGGGGTCGACTCATTTCCACAGAGAAAAATTCGTGCCGAAAGGCGGTCCAGACGGCGGCGATGGCGGGCGCGGCGGTCATATTATTCTGCGCGGCAGCAAGGACTATTGGACTTTGCTGCACCTTAAATATGAACGGCACGTCTTTGCAGGACACGGCGGACATGGCAGCGGCAGCCGCAGTTTCGGCAAAGACGGTGAGAACAAAACTATCACTGTTCCGCTCGGCACTGTGGCGCACGATGCCAACACAGGCGAATTTTTGTGCGAAATAGTAGAAGACGGTCAGGAAATTGTTCTTATAAAAGGCGGGCGCGGCGGACAGGGAAATTGGCATTTCCGCACTGCAACAAATCAAACGCCGCGTTTTGCGCAGCCGGGCGAGCCTATGATTGAAAAAGACGTTATCCTTGAACTCAAAGTGCTGGCAGATGTTGGGCTTGTGGGCTTCCCAAATGCAGGCAAAAGTACGCTGCTTTCGGTGGTGTCGGCGGCAAAACCCGAAATTGCCGACTACCCATTTACTACGCTCACGCCGAATTTGGGCATAGTTTCTTACCGCGGCGGCAGGTCGTTTTGTATGGCAGACATTCCGGGAATTATTGAGGGCGCAGCAGAGGGTAAAGGCTTGGGACTGAGATTTTTACGGCATATTGAGCGCAATTCCATACTCCTTTTTCTTGTGCCTGCCGACAGCAACGACATTGAAAAAGAGTACAAAATTCTACTCGGAGAACTCGAAAAATACAATCCTGAATTGCTCTTTAAAAAGCGTATTCTCGCCATTTCCAAAACCGATATTTTGGGCGAAGACCTGATTCCCGAACTCGAAAAAACGCTGCCAAAAAACATTCCGCATATCTTTTTCTCGTCTATTTCGCAATATAATATTGAAAATTTGAAAGATTTGTTATGGAAAACAATAAATGAATTGTAAATTTTTTTGTAATTTTGCAGTCTGAAATTAAAGGCTGTTTAAATTTTTGTAAAATTAATTATTATGACTAGAAATGCAGTACCCTGTCATTGTGCTTGCAGGATACGACCCGCAACCGCAATGACAGGGTATAAACAATATTTATCTAAAATTTAAACAAACTCTAACAAAGTAAAAATTGATGCAAAATCACCGATTCAGCAGGTTGTTGAGGTTATTTGTGTTGATAATTAGGAAATTACAAAAATCATTAACCATTAAAAAATATATGGCAAAAGAATTTCATTATGAGCCGATGTTCCAAAAGGGCAAAGGCGCGGAGGAATATTATTTATTGACCAAAGAGGGCGTTTCTACTGCCGAATTTGAGGGTAAATCCGTTCTAAAAGTGCAGCCAGAAGCATTGACGGCGTTGGCTGAGGCGGCATTTCACGATTGTTCGTTCTTTTTGAGAAAAGAGCATCAAAGGCAGGTTGCGGCGATACTCGAAGATGAGGAGGCAACCGAAAACGATAAATTTGTCGCGCTCACGATGCTGCAAAACGCCGAAGTGTCGGCAAAAGGACTGTTGCCGTTCTGCCAGGACACAGGTACGGCAACTATCGCGGCGAAAAAAGGGCAGCGCGTTTGGACTGATTTTTCTGACGAGGAGGCGTTGTCGAAAGGTGTGTATATGACCTACACCAACGAAAATTTGCGTTATTCGCAAAACGCCCCGCTCACAATGTACAAAGAGGTGAATACGGGTACTAACCTGCCCGCGCAGATTGATATTCAAGCGGTTGAGGGCGATGAATACAAATTTTTGTGCATCGCAAAGGGCGGCGGTTCAAGCAATAAAACCTATCTTTTTCAGGAAACAAAAGCGTTGTTGAATCCCGAAAGTTTGGAAAAATTTTTGGGCGAAAAACTGCGTACTCTCGGCACTGCTGCGTGTCCGCCCTACCATATCGCGTTTGTGGTTGGTGGCACTTCGGCTGATATTTGCCTGAAAACTGCGAAACTTGCCTCAACAAAATATTACGACACTCTGCCAACAGAAGGCAACGAGGGCGGTCGCGCTTTTAGAGATATTCGGTTAGAGAAAAAAGTGTTGCGTTCTGCGTGGGAAAGCGGCTTCGGGGCACAGTTCGGTGGAAAATATTTTGCCCACGATGTTAGAATTGTTCGTTTGCCAAGACATGGCGCAAGTTGCTTTGTGGGAATGGCGGTTAGTTGTTCGGCTGACAGAAATATTTTAGCAAAAATTAACAAAGAGGGCGTTTGGATTGAAAAATTAGAGGAAAATCCTGTGAGTTTGATACCTGAACGTTACCGCAAAAAAGGCGAGGGCGAAGTTGTGAAAATCAACCTCAACCAACCGATGAGCGAGATTTTGAAAATCCTCACTCAATACCCCGTTTCTACGCGGCTTTCGTTGAACGGCACAATCGTTGTTGGGCGCGATATTGCCCACGCCAAACTCAAAGAAATGATTGACAGGGGCAAGGGTTTGCCTCAATATGTGAAAGACCACCCGATTTATTACGCGGGTCCCGCCAAAACGCCGAAAGGAATGCCGAGTGGTTCGTTTGGTCCAACTACGGCGGGTAGAATGGACTCTTATGTTGATTTGTTTCAACAAAACGGCGGCTCTATGGTAATGATTGCAAAGGGCAACCGCAGTCAGCAGGTTACCGATGCATGCAAAAAATATGGTGGATTTTATCTTGGCTCAATTGGCGGTCCTGCGGCAATTTTAGCGCAAAACAACATCAAAAATGTTGAGTGCCTCGAATTTCCAGAACTCGGAATGGAAGCAATTTGGAAAATAGAAGTGGCGGATTTCCCCGCGTTTATTCTCGTTGATGACAAAGGAAATGATTTTTTTAAGCAGTTGAAACCTGTGTGTTTGGCTCATTGATTTTTAGAATGAAAAATGTTGTATGGGCGATACCGATAATTATTGGTATTTCGCCCATTTTAACCACTGACCACTCTGACCACACGAACAAAAATAGAAAATTGAACGAGCAAAGATAAAAATTTTAGCAGATAGTAATAAATTAATAATTAACTGTCAAGTTTCACAACGTTGTTGATTAACTTGAGTAATTTTTTGCAGCAAAGATAGAGATTTATTTTTAAATAACCAAGTGTTTTCAAAAAATATTTCTGGATTTTTTTCGTACCAAAAACAGAGGGCATCAAAAGGCGTTCTGCAATTGAGTTCTCGTTTTAGCGAGCCGTGCCTGCGCTCAAAATTGTAAAAAAACATAAATTTTGCCAACGAAATTTGCATTTCTTCAACCGAATTATA